>JADHOZ010000029.1 GCA_016778745.1 Rickettsiales bacterium | reverse complement strand
CAAGGGGATTTTAAAAGATCTTAAATTTGTTAAAGACCAGTATAGCGCTAAAGGTACAAGAATTTTTAAATCCAGCACTACATCAATCATCAATAACATTTTATCTGACAAGGTAGCGCGATCTTTAGAGTTTGTAGATGATATTAATTTTACCTCCCAAGTCGCTTTTAAAACCGGCACCTCAACCGATTTTCGCGATGCCTGGATTGTGGGATATAATTCTAATTATTTAGTGGGAATTTGGCTGGGCAACCTTGATAATAGTGAAATGGATGGAGTGACTGGATCTATTGGTGCATTACCAATTTTACAAGAAATATTGACTTTGTTATATAAAAAATCCCCCACTTCTAAACTTTACATGGATGACTCTTTGATAAAAAAAGAAATTTGCGTGAAAAATGGAGTGGTGAAAAAGGCCCTAAACTGCAGCTCTTACACTGAATTCTTTGCAACAGAAGTTAGTTTTGACTCAGAAGATGTTGCCCGCACTAAAAAACCAGAAATTATATTTCCTACACAAAATCTAGTTATTGCCATAGATCCCAAAACACCAAGGAATGAGCAAAAGCTAAAAATTGGGATTTCCGACTTAATTAAAGGCGATAAAATAAAAATATTTGTCGATGGTAATGCATTGGAAAACAAGAATTATTTATACCCCCTAGAAGAAGGAACGCACATAATTAATGCTACTATTGATCGCGGCGACTCTTCTTATGAGTTAAAGCCTGTTTTATTTCGCGTGCTCGACTAAATTTTTTATATTTAATTTGAGGTAACCCCCTCAATGCTACAAAAAAATCAATTTTTTACTTTAAGTATTAAATTAATGATGATAAAAGAATTCTTATGTAGTTTTTTACTGACCTCAATCTCTTACTTTTAATGGAAGAAAAATTTATAAAAATCACCGGAGCCAAAGAGCATAACCTGAAAGATGTCAGTATTGATATTCCCAAAAATCAGCTTGTTGTTGTTACGGGCCTTAGTGGATCCGGCAAGTCTTCCTTAGTTTTTGATACGGTTTACGCAGAAGGGCAACGCCGCTTTATAGAAAGTCTTTCTTCTTACGCTAGGCAGTTTTTGGATATGCAAGATAAGCCCGATGTTGAATCAATTACTGGCCTTTCTCCGGCCATTGCCATTGATCAAAAAACCACCTCTAGAAATCCGCGCTCAACCGTTGGAACAGTCACAGAAATTTATGATCATTTTCGTTTGCTTTTTGCGCGTATCGGCGTCCCTTATTCTCCTACTACTGGTAAAGCAATTGAAAGTCAGTCGCCTTCATTGATGGTGGATAAAATTTTACAACTCCCCAAAAAGTCTAGAATCTATATTATGTCACCCATTGTTCGTGGGAAGAAAGGTGAGTTTAGAAAAGAGATGATGAATGCTAGAAAACAAGGCTTTCAACGAATTAAAGTTGATGGAGAAATTCATGACTTAAATGAGATTTTACCTGTTCTTGATAAAAATAAAAAGCATGATATTGATATTATCGTTGACCGAATCATTATCTCAGAAAATCTAGGCAATCGCCTAGCTGACTCCATTGAAACGGCACTAAAATGCTCAGATGGCTTGCTACATATTGAGATTGTTAGCTTACCTTCTAAGGCTAAATGCAAAGAAAAAACTGGCGATATTTTAGTCTTTAGTGAAAAATTTTCTTGCCCAGAATCCGGATTTACGATTTCAGAAATTGAACCAAGGTTATTTTCTTTCAACTCTCCATTTGGCGCATGTAGAAATTGTGACGGCCTTGGAACAGAACTTTATTTTGACGAAGATTTAATTGTTGAAGATGATAATTTATCCTTGAGACAAGGCGCAATAGCGGTATGGCAAGGGGTACAAGAAAGGTTCTATCAACAAATTTTGCAGGCTATGTCGCTGCATTATGGCTTTAGTTTAGATACCCCTTTCAAGAAGCTACCTAGAGATATTAAGAATAAAATATTTTACGGCACCGGAGACGAAGAGGTAGAAATTAAAATCGAAGATGGCCTTAAGGCGGTTAAAGTGAAAAAAAGCTTTGAGGGTGTAATGAATTATTTGTATAAAAGAAATACGGAAAGCGAAAATGACTCAGTTAGAGATGATCTATCTAAGTTCCAGTCCCTTAAAACTTGCACGAAATGTGATGGCTATAGACTTAATGAAGAATCATTATCCATCAAGATTGCCGGCAAACATGTTGGAGAGGTGAGTAGAATGTCGGTGGAGCGATTAGTTGAGTGGTTTGACGACTTACCAAAAGAATTAAGCTCGATGCAAAATCAGATTGCTGAAAGACTACTAAAAGAAATTACCAGACGCCTTGGTTTCTTGCGCAATGTTGGCCTAGAATATTTAACAATCAGTCGAGAGGCTGGCACATTATCGGGTGGCGAAGCTCAAAGAATAAGACTGGCGTCACAAATTGGCTCGGGTCTTTCAGGTGTTTTATATGTTTTGGACGAGCCTTCTATTGGCTTGCATCAATCAGATAATGATAAGCTGATCAATACACTGAAGAATCTTCGTGATCTTGGCAACTCGGTAATAGTGGTTGAACATGACGAAGAGATGATGCGTGAGGCTGAATATTTGATTGACGTTGGCCCAGGAGCCGGAATACATGGCGGTAAAATTATTTCCGCTGGTAAGCCAGATGATGTCATTAATGATCCAAATAGTATTACCGGTCAATATTTATCAGGTAAGAAAGAGATAGAAATTCCCAAAAAACGAAGAAAAATTGACGAAAAGAAACAAATTGTTTTGAAGGGAGCCAATATAAACAATCTAAAAGATGTCACTCTGAATTTGCCGCTTAAAATATTCACGGCCGTTTCTGGAATTTCAGGTGGCGGAAAATCAAGCCTGATTATTAAAACACTCTATCCCGCCTTAAATAAAATAGTAAATAAGGCAAAAGTCAGTGTTGGGCCTTATACATCTCTTACGGGCTCGCATTTAATTGATAAAATTATTGAAATAGACCAATCTCCAATTGGCAGAACTCCAAGATCCAATCCTTGTACTTATGTAGGGGCATTTACTTTTATTAGAGAACTATTTGCGCAACTTCCCGAGTCTAGATCCAGGGGATATAAAGTTGGCAGATTTTCCTTTAATGTTAAGGGTGGCAGATGCGAAAGTTGTCAAGGCGATGGTCTATTAAAAATTGAAATGCATTTCTTGCCTGACGTTTATGTAAAGTGCGATACTTGTCATGGTAAACGATATAATCGTGAAACTTTAGAGATTACATATAAAGATAAATCAATTTCTGACATATTAGAAATGACCGCCGAAGATGCCGCCAACTTCTTTAGCAACATGCCTCATATTTATGAGAAATTTAAGTCGCTTTGCGATGTTGGTTTAGGCTATATTACCGTTGGTCAAAGCGCCACGACCTTATCCGGCGGCGAGGCCCAAAGAATTAAATTAGCTAGAGAACTGAGCAGAAAAGCCACGGGAGATACATTGTATATATTGGACGAGCCAACAACGGGCCTGCATTTTGAAGATATTAATAAGCTGCTTAAAGTGTTACATACTTTAGTTGAAGCCGGCAACTCAATATTAGTGATTGAGCATAATTTGGATGTTCTAAAAACAGCAGATCATGTCATTGACATTGGTCCTTATGGAGGCGAGAAAGGTGGTTATATTGTAGCCGAAGGAACACCTGAAGAAATAGCAAAAAACAAAAAATCTGTTACCGGTAAATATCTAAGTAAATATTTAAATTAAAATGCTCGATAGACCTTTGCAAGAATCTTTATTTGCCTGCTCGATTATGTTGCAAAAACATATGAGCGACTTATTGCCTGTCGATTTTGCTGATTCACGATTAATTGACGCCATGCGTTATTGCGTATTATCCGATGGCAAAAGAATTCGACCATTTTTATTGATGGCAACAGCGGATATTTTTGGCGTTAATGTCACAAAAACGCTAAACGCCGCAGCTGCAATTGAATTTGTGCATGTTTATTCTCTAATCCATGATGATTTACCGGCAATGGATAATGATGATTTAAGGCGAGGCATTCAAACATGTCATAAAAAATATGACGAAGCAACGGCAATTTTAGCTGGCGACGCCCTTTTAACGTACGCATTTGAGATTTTGGCTAGCGTAGACACGCATGCGGACCCAGCGATTAGATGTGAATTGGTTACTAAATTAGCAAGCTCCTCAGGGTTTCGCGGCATGGCCGGCGGACAGATGATGGATTTAGAAAAGCAAGATCAAAAAGAAATTTCCAACGAAACTTTAGCAAAATTACATAGACTAAAAACTGGAGAATTATTCATGGCCTCCGTAGGATCGGGCGCAATATTAGGATATGCATCTCCTGCTGAGAGAGCCTCTCTTAGAAATTACGCCCATGACTTGGGATTAGCTTTTCAAATAAAAGATGATATTTTGGACCACCAATATGGAATTTCTGAAGAAAAAACAAAAACCGAGAATGCTAGTATCGTTGACGCCTTAGGAATTGATAATGCAAAAATAAGACTAGAAATGTTAAAAGAGCAAGCCATTGCGCATTTAAAGAGTTTTGGAGATAAAGCTAGATTATTAAGGGAGTTGGCTGGATTTGTAGTTGAGAGAAATAGATAATAATAACCCTCTAACTTTTGCGCGTTATGGATAATGAAACTTCGTTAACATTAGCAAAAGACACTCAACAAGAAGAGCTATCTGCTGACGCAATTAGAAATGAAATAGAAATAGAGATCAAAAGAATAGCTCGCGATGCTGGGTATCAGGGAACGGAAGAAATTAAGCTCGTCTTGGATACTATTTTTTCTCAGCTTTCACAAAATAAAAGCGCACTATCAAAACATCACATTATTGATCTTATAAATCAGCAAAAAAATATCATTCTTGCGCTACTGGCTAACAGCAATAGTGAAGAGCAGCGCATTAAGCTAATTAATAGCCATGATAATGCTTCTCCAACAAGAGCACCAAATAAGACAGCCAATGACGCGACGCAGACAAGCTTTGCTATAGAAAATCACGCCAAAATAAAAAAAATTAGGAAGAGAGAGCCAAGTAATAGATATTATGAGCGGCTATATTTCATTCTTCTTGAAGCTCTAGAAAAAAAAGATAAAGAACGCTTCTTTAAGATAGCTGACGAACTTCACCATCTTGGCTTTGGTTTTGAAAAAATTAATGAACATATCCAGAAAGTCTTTCCTGGGGAAAGAATTTTTGGTCAGGCTGATCTCTTGGAACTTGAAAGTGAACAAGCACAAACATATCGCTACCCCTTCTCAAAATACGACCTATTTATCTCCATTCTTAAAAATAACCCTAAGATGATCAGAGATATTATTCAGGCAAATCCTCAACTTTTATTCGCTCGCGATATTAACAATAGCATGCCACTTAATTACTTCGCCTTCTTGCCAAATTACTTGGATTACAAAGATATTTTAATTCCAGCCGCTGGTAAAAACGAAACAGAAGTTAAAGATTTTATAAAAGTTTCACGAGCACGAATAGCTGTAGGCCTATCTTACTCTACTGATAATTTTTTTGGATTATTCAGATACGGATATGAGAATCTCATGTCATTAATGATCGAAGATATTCCTAATTTTATGCACAAAGATACCATCCAAAAATCCTTAAGACATATTCAAACACGCCAAATTTTGGAGGTCCCAAATAACCCAAAATTCTCCAAAGTCCAGCTCATCCAAATCCCCTATATCGGACATGCTGCTTATCTGATCGTTAAATATGACAAACGCACCAACAAACCAACGCAAATATCTTACTGCGACGGAAACTTAATTCATGACAGAAAATCGGCCGAAATCGTATTTGATATTGACCCCAAAAAATTAGCACAGCTTGGTGGTGATATAGAAAATTATGTCAAAAACTCCTTTAAAGAGGTCTACATTGATGCACCCAAAGATGTCTTTAATCGCGGTATTTCTAAGTTAGTCAAATGCGATGCGAGTAATACACCCATCATCGTAGACAAAAATATTCCGTCTAAACCGCAAAATAGAGGCAATTGCGCCTATAAATCGATGAATATTGCGCTTAGAGTCATCATGAAAGAGCTAGACCCAACGCTGGAGTTTGACAAAAAAGGTGGAAATGGCTATGAAGCCTTTAAACAATATAAAGAAGGCATTAGAGATAGTTCTCTTGAAAAGCTATTAGAGTGCGCCGAAAATCATGGCTTGCAAAACCAAAAAGCTCACGATCAGCTCATAGAAAGCCTAAAACCAGTCTTCTTACAATCAATACGCAAGGGAAATAACGAAATAAGAGACAGAGTTGTGGAGATCTTTAAAAAAGAAAATATCAACCTCAACAGCGTAAAATCAAATGGACATAAAAATGCCTTATTTTTTGCCGTTAAAAGTGACAATCTAGATATGGTAAAATGGTGTTATGATAATAACATCGCTTACGAAACCAACGAAAAAGGAAGTCATCCCGGGCTTTTTGCCAAATCGCGAGATGTTGCCGAATTTTTAGCATCTAAACAAATGCCCGATTTAGATAAGGAGCAAAGGGACAAGATGCTGGACCAAGTTTTTGGTCCAAAGCTACGAAACGCTCCTCTACCCATGCATGCGGAGCGAATTATCGCCAATCAAAAAGCAATAGAAGTATTTTAGACTACGTTAATAATAGAAATATTCCTACCGCAATCTTTTTTATTTTGGTGATTTGCGCGGCGATAGCTGAAATATTTATCAAAACCTGAATACGTATCTATTTTAGAATTTTGAATATTTTCGATACCTGACTTTCTTAGCTTATTTTCAACATAACCATTTAGATCAAATTGGAATTTATCTACTAATTTACCCGAGATAAAAAACTCTTTATTCTCTAGATTCTCACTTAGAAAGTCATCGTAAAATTCTTTCGAGACCTCGTAAGAATCTTGCTGAATCATGGGGCCGATTATTGCCTGAATTTCTGCGGCACCTAACTCTTTCATCTTAGATATTGTATTTTTAATAATACCCGCTTTTGCCCCCTTCCAGCCAGCATGAGTAGCGGCAATTATATTTGATTGTTTGCAATAAAGCAAAATCGGAGCGCAATCTGCTGTGATAACGCCAATATTGATGTTTGGTTGATTGGTGACTATGGCGTCTGCTTTGGGAAGGTTTTGGTCGCCATATATTTTGTTTTCAGTATCAATTACACAGACATTATTGCTGTGAATTTGATTTAACAAAAGGGTGTGTTTTGTTTGGAAGCCTTTTTGCGTTAAGCTCTTGTTTAGGGGCTCCCTATTTTCTAAATCGCGATTTATTTTTACTTCTGTACCGAAAAAGTGATATTTTATTGTCATGGATTTTGATTTCTCGATTGCCGCGCTGCGAGGATCCTAACGACGCGACAGTTTCGTTACATTAATTACTAAAAAATTCCAACTTTTTTACATATTCGTGCGGATCTTTGACATTAACCAGAGAGTCTTTCGGGGTGAAAAATATGTCGTGCAATCTACTTAATAAGAAACGTAGCGAAGCTGCTTTTAAAGATGTTTTTAGGAAATCTTTTTCAGGAATTGAGAATTTTCTAACCTCTTCATAACCCCTTAACATCTCGTCGCATTTTTCCTCATCAAACGTGATGCTTTCATCGAAACACCACGCATTTACTATTACCGCAAAATCGTAAATCATTAGGTCGTTTGCTGCAAAATAAAAGTCTATTACGCCGCTGATATTTTGATTTTCGTCAAAAAATACATTATCTGGAAATAAATCTAGATGCGCAGCACATGATGGTAGATTTTCTTGCCAATTTGTTTTTAGAAAATTTATTTGTTCTTTTATTTTAGCAAGCAGCCCCAACTGATAGTTTTCTATCAAATGCTCAAACTTAGCAAGAAATGATTCAAAACCAAAAACTCCTAAATCATTTGTTCTGTGGCCCTCAAAATCTTTAGCTGCTTCATGCATTTGAGCCGTTATTTTGCCAACCTCAAAACAATGTTTTGGAGTTATTGAATCATACAATCCGTCAGACCTTGGCTCCAACATTGCTCCATTTAGAAACGTTACGATTGAGGATTTTTTATCTTTGAGGTCTGATATTGATGAGTTGTTATTATTTAAGATAGGCTTGGGACAGCAAACTCCTTTTTTTGCTAGATGAGCTTTAAGATTTATAAAAAAAGGTAGCTCCGCTGGTTTTATTCTATTTTCGAAAATAGTAAGGATATATTTTTGGTCCGTTTGGATAATGAAGTTTGAATTATCAATTCCGGCAACTATTTCCTTGAAATCCACTAATTCGCCAATACGATAATTATCTTTAAGATGTTGATTGATTTCCGCTTTTGTAAGTCGTGTGTAAACGGCCATTATTTATCTTCAATATTTTTACGTTCTTTAAATCCAGCTTGCCACATTGCATTTGAATGAATACTTTTTGACCAAGAACCTTGATTGCGCTTTTGAAAAGATCCTACTTTTTCTTGAAAATTCTGCTGCGGAGCCGAAAGACGTACAGTTTGCGCAATGTCTTTTGTAATGCTAGCGATATTTTGATTGATTTGATTTTTTATCTGCGGATTAAAAATTTGTGTAACAAAGTTTGTAGTATTTTCGAAAAACTCCATTACGTCTGGTGTAGCGTACTCTCCGGTGGCACAAACATTTCTGGAGGTGCTTAGAAGTTCAAAATATCTGGCGAATAATTCTGATAAAAATTGATGCGGCGGATAAGACTTTAACGCATCAACCATCAGGCGTTGCTTTTGTGCTTTTAGTGTTAACAAGCTTGGCTCGCGATTTTTCATATCATAGCCAATGCACTTTCTAAATTCTTCACC
This sequence comes from Rickettsiales bacterium, assembly GCA_016778745.1. Classification (GTDB taxonomy): domain Bacteria; phylum Pseudomonadota; class Alphaproteobacteria; order Rickettsiales; family UBA1997; genus JADHOZ01. The sequence continues at coordinate 7,025 of JADHOZ010000029.1, read as the reverse complement.
AAGATTGATTTTAGATTCAAATTCTAGGGCATGGGCCATCTCATGCGCCAAAACATTGTAGGAAAGTTGCTTTAGGATTATTTTTAGGTCAGATTTGTTGAAGAATTTTCCCAAGGTTTTATCGTAAACACTTTGTTGTTGCGTTAAAAAGCAACCTAGATTTGTATCCCAGCCTTTGATTTGTTTGATTTCAAATCTGAGCTCTTTTTGCTGAAGTTTTGTGAGAATTAGATCGAGCCCGTCTTTAAAAATTTCGATGCGGTAAAGATTGCAAAAATAATTAACAAATTTATCGAGCTCATCTGCGCCGTCAAAAGTGATTTGATTTTGGATTATTTGCTTAATCTTTGATTGGTCTGCCATAAAGTTCTAGCTTATGATCGATAAGTTCAAAGCCCATTTCTCTAGCGACTTTTGTTTTTAATTTTTCAAGCTCTTCGTTAAAAAATTCATGAACTTCGCCTGATTCAATATTCACTAGATGATCATGATGATCATCTTCCTCCAAAACCTCATATCTCGCCTTTCCTTTACCACCAAAATCATGCTTGGTGATGACGCCACATTCTTCAAACATTCTAACCGCCCTGTAAACAGTGGCAATTCCAATATTTGGATTGATCTTGCTGGATCGGTAATAAACATCGTCAACATCTGGATGATCTTTACTATCAGAGATTACTCTGGCGATGATTTTTCTATTTTCTGTTAGTTTGATATTTTTTTCTTCGCAAAGTTTTTCAATAGGAGAGGACATAAGTAAAATTGGTTATTTAAAATAATTGATTGTATTTTTTAGCAAAGCCCAATAAAATAATCTAGCATTTCTTGATAATTAACGCCCCATCTCAATTTTTATGTCAAAAAATAGCAAAACTATCGAATCTATTCCTCAAACTCTAACATTTGATGACGTTTTACTAAAGCCAGCTTTATCGAATGTAGTTCCTAGTGAAGTTAGCTGCAAAACACACATTACACCAAAAATTGCTCTGGAGGTTCCAATCATCTCTGCGGCTATGGATACCGTAACCGAAAGCAGATTGGCAATTGCCATGGCACAAAATGGCGCGATTGGTTGTATTCATAAAAATTTTAACATTAAAGACCAAGCAAACGAAGTAAGAAAGGTTAAAAGATTTGAATCGGCGATGGTACTAGACCCCGTTATTATTGATCATGACTCTGTTTTAGGAGACGCGCTTGCTTTAATGAAAGCGCATGGCATTTCTGGAATTCCTGTTGTCAAAAAAGGTAGCAAGAAATTAGTTGGCGTTTTGACAAATCGCGATGTGAGATTTGCGACCGATAAAAAATTGCCAATCGGAGAGTTAATGACAAAAGAAAATCTAATCACGGCTAGGCCAAATGTTACCAAAACAGAAGCCAAGGCTTTGATTCACACACATAAAATCGAGAGAATTATTATTACTGACGAAGATGGTAATTGTTTGGGCTTGATGACAGGAAAAGATATTGAAAAAACGAAACAATTTCCGCTAGCGTCGAAAGATAAAGAAGGGCGACTTTTGGTAGCGGCAGCCACCGGCGTTGGAAAGGAGGGCATTAAAAGGGCAGAAGCTTTAGTTGAGGCAGGAGCGGATTTAATTATTATTGATACTGCGCATGGCCATTCAACTAGAGTTATTGACACTTTAAAAACTCTCAAAAAATCATTTCCAAAAAATGAATTTATTGCTGGCAACATTGCAACAAAAGAAGCGGCCAAGGCCCTGATTGAAGCCGGTGCATCGGCGGTAAAAGTTGGGATTGGCCCAGGTTCAATTTGCACAACCAGAATTATTGCCGGCGTTGGCGTTCCGCAACTTTCAGCCATCATAGATGTCGTTGAATATTGCGATAAAAAGAAAATTCCAGTTATTTCTGATGGTGGAATTAAATTTTCTGGCGATTTAGCAAAAGCCATTGCGGCAGGCGCCAGCTGCGTTATGCTTGGCGGCTTATTGGCTGGATCCGAAGAGACTCCTGGCGAGATTGTTTTATTTAAGGGCAGGTCTTACAAATCATATCGCGGAATGGGATCAATTGGCGCGATGGCGAGAGGCTCGGCAGATAGATATTTCCAGCAAGATGTTTCCGATAAATTAAAATTAGTTCCAGAAGGTGTTGAAGGTAGAGTTCCTTATAAAGGGCCGGCGGCAGATATCATTCATCAACTGGTTGGCGGCTTAAAATCAGCGATGGGTTACACCGGAAATTCTACTATTGAAAAGATGAGGAAGAAATGCAACTTTGTAAGAATTACTAATTCTGGTCTCAGTGAAAGCCACCCACATTCTATTTCCATTACGTCTGAAGCGCCTAATTATACTACTTAACCCCTGATAGCAGCTTTATATTTTCGGTAAAAAATGAAATTTGAACATAGTGTTCAAATTTCATTTTTGGAATTAATGCTAAATTAGTACCTTAACTAGCTTTCTTTTAGCAGCCAATCTGAGATCGTTCACATATTTATTCACAAACAGCTATCTACCCTGACTCTGATTGAGGTAGGGGCCTTTAGAGAAGACAACACATCTTTGATTAGCTTTTGGATATTGACTTGTTTTTGGACCTTTAAGGTTAGTAAGAAATGGTGGCGATTTTTTAAGCGCTGGATTGGCGCTGGCGCGGGACCGAAAGTTTCTATTTTATCGTTAACTGGGAAGGTGTTGCGTAAATGTTTGGCGAATGATTTGGCTTCGTTCGCATTAAATGAGCTGATTTCAAATTTGGCCATTTTAGAAAATGGCGGGATTTCTAAGGCTTGGCGGTTGGCGATTTCGAAATGGTAGAAATCTTGTTTTTTGCCTTTGATGATTTGTTTGAAGAGAAAATTTTCAGGGTTGTAGCTTTGTATTAGGACGCGGCCTTTTATTTTACCCCTTCCCGCTCTGCCTGTCACCTGGGTTAAAAGCTGGTAGGCCTTTTCTAAAGCGCGGATTTCGCTCGAATAAAGCATGGAGTCGATGTCAACTATTCCGACCAGACTTACATTTTCAAAATCATAGCCCTTAGCAATCATTTGAGTGCCAATAATGATGTCGACTTCTTGATTAATTATTGTATCGACTAGCTTTTGAGCGTCCTCAAAACTGGTGAGGTTGTCGCTGGTTGCCAAAACAACTTTAGCGGTGGGAAATTTTAAAGCGACCTCTTCGGCTAGTTTTTCCACGCCTATTCCAACTGAAATAATTGACTCTTCTTCACCGCAATATTTGCATTTTTTGACTTCTGGTTCATGGTGGCCGCAATGGTGGCAAATTAATTGTTTTTTTGTTTTGTGTAAAACCAAGTTGAAGTCGCAGTTATTACAAGAATATTTGGCGCCACATTTATTACACATTGTGACCGGGGCATAGCCACGACGGTTTAAAAAGAGCAGTGTTTGTTGCGCACTTTCTAAGTTTTTAGCTATTTCGGTGGTTAATTTTTCGGAGAGAAAGTTGTTTTTTTTGAGTTTTTCTTGGCGCAAATCTACCAATGTCATGTCATTTTGTTGGCCGAATCTTTGTTCTAATTTGTAGTAATTATATTTGTTAATTTTGGCGTTGTTGTAGCTTTCAATTGATGGGGTGGCCGAAGCTAAGATGACCGGGAATTGTTCGATTGCGCTTTTAAGGATCGCCATGTCGCGGGCGTTGAAATTGAAAACATCTTCTTGTTTGTAAGAAGAGTCATGCTCTTCATCAACAATAATTAATTTTAGTCTTTTAAATGGCAAAAGAAGGGCGGATCTCGCGCCGATAATCACTTTGGTTTGGCCATTATTTAAGCCGTAGAAGATTTCTCGTTTTTGTTTGGGCGTTATTTTTGAGTGCCATAACGCTGGTTCGAAACCAAATTGCTGCCGGAATCTTAGAAGCAATTGACTAGTTAGGGCTATTTCTGGCAGAAGGATGAGGGTTTGGGCATCTTTTTGCTCTTTTAACACTTTAGCAATTAGGGCAAAATAAATCTCAGTTTTGCCAGATCCTGTTACACCATCAATTAGGCTAACTAAAGGATCGGTGTTTTCTTGGAGGTTGGTGAATATTTCTTCTTGTTCTGGTAAGAGAGTTTTTAGCTCAAAATCTTCTGGCTTAATTGGTTGTTGCAACGGGACTGGTTCTTTTTTTGTTTTATTCGAGTTTAAAATGCCAATCATGCTTCTAAGCACTAATCCTGGCGTTGCTAGATTGTAGTCGCTTAGTTTGTCTAGGAATTTTAATTGGTTCTTGGAAAGGCTAATATGTGGGTGAATTTCGAGAATTTCTTTGATTTTTTTTAGGTCAAATTCTGGTGCTTTATCTAGAATTTTCACTACCACAGACCAGATTTGTTTTTTGCCAAATTCAACTTTTACAACATCACCATTATTTATTTCTTTATTTGCTAAGTAAGTAAACGTATTATCAAGACTTAGTGGCAACAATATTTCGACAAATTTTTTTGACATTAACCAATTAGATCGTTAAAAGTTCGGGCTGCCACCTTACTTCCTACTAAACAAAATTAAAATGTCTTTATGAAATTTTTTATTGATACCGCCGAAATTAGTGAGATTAAAGAAATGGCTAGTTACGGTCTTTTGGACGGCGTTACTACCAATCCAAGCTTAATTGCTAAGTCTGGCAGGGATTTTAAAGAGGTTATTAAGGAAATTTGTGATGTAGTCGAAGGTCCAGTTAGCGCTGAAGTTGCTGCCATGGATTATGAAGGCATGGTTAACGAAGGAGAAATCTTAAGCAAGATTGCCAAAAATGTTTGTATTAAATTACCTCTAACGATGGACGGACTCAAGGCTTGTAAATATTTTAGTGGGAAAGGAATTAAAACAAATGTCACATTATGTTTTTCCGCTGCGCAAGCGCTTTTAGCAGCTAAAGCGGGCGCTAGTTTTGTTTCGCCTTTTGTTGGTAGATTAGATGATATTGGCCAAGATGGTCTTTCCTTAATTGAAGAAATCTGTACGATTTTTGAAAATTATTCTGATATTGAAACAGAAGTTTTAGTAGCGTCCGTTAGAAATCCGATTCACATTACTGCGTCAGCTAAAATGGGAGCTCATGTCGCCACTATTCCCGCTAAGGTTTTAAAACAGCTTGTTTTGCATCCGCTAACAGATAGGGGTCTTAGTACTTTTGCTGATGATTGGAAAAAAACTGGACAGAAAATTTAATCATTTTTAATGAAGAGAAAGTGGAAAATATTTGGCTGTCAAACGAATGTTGAGTGGTTTGATATTAAGACCAAATTTAAGCAACTTCTAAGAAAGATTGCTTACACTTGGCTATTTAGAGAAATTATTTGCTCTATTTTGTCGGGGTATATGTGGCTGGTTTATTTATCTTCACGCAAGAAATTTATTAATTACGACAGGCTGGTAGATGTATCCAGAAAAGGTAAGCCTTTGATTATTGTTTTTTGGCATAATCGACTAATGATGATTCCTTTTATTACTAGAGTTTCTAGAAAAATCAATCCCGACTATAAGTTAATGACTTTAGCATCGAATCACGGGGATGGTAGATTCGTTGGTAGGGTGATGGAGAAATTTGGATTATATTCGATTTTGGGTTCTACCAATGATGGCAGGAAGTCTTCACGTGGAATCTCTGTTTCATCTTTGCGAGATTTAATTAAGGGACTAAAAAAAGGGCGCGCCTTAGGAATAACTCCCGATGGCCCAAGGGGGCCTAATCAAAAAATTAATGGGGATGTTATTAATATTGCCAAAATTTCTGGAGCTGGGATTTTGACCTGCTCTTATTCTGCTTCAAAAATGAAAGAGCTTGATTCGTGGGATAAGTTTAAGATTCCTTTGCCTTTCTCAACATTGTGTTTTTATTTTGATGATACCATTGTTTTTGTTGGCAAAAAATCCTCAGATGGAGAAAATATGAAGCTAAAAGAAGATCTTGAACAAAAAATGAATTTTGTTCAAGATAAGAGTTTAGAACTTTGTCAAAAACCTTAAATAGCTTAGCTTATGACTTGGGGAGAAAATTTTGGAAACGACTTTAATAATAGCGTTAATAATAAGGACAGCTTATTTTACCAAAGACCTTGGTATTACAGAGTGCCAATGATGACTGTGGGCCTAACATCTATAGGCTTTGGTGCAGCAATCACGGTTGGGACTTTTGGCTTTGGCACTCCCGTTGGTGCTACACTTATTGGTGTCGGCTCTGGCCTTTGCGCCGGATCGGTTTCTTCAAGTGCAGCAGTTAAAGAAAGACACGCGCTTTTTGACATTGCTCAGAAACTTGAGGGGGAAAAAGAAGATGGACAAAAAAAATATCTTCAAAACGGCAACGTTTTTGGAAATTTAGTTCCCTACCTCAAAACTTACATCCCTTTTAGCGGAGCTAGAGGATATCTTCAGGAAATAAAAGGTGCGTATGATACTCTTAAGAATAATAACCCTGATGCCGAGACAAAATTTGGGCAACATGAAAGTGTTAAAGCATTATTAAAAAAACATTATGAACCCACACCGCACGGACAGGAAAGGCAACAAAAAACACACGATGTTAGTAAATCTGTTAGTAAAATAAATAGAGAATCAGCAAGCGTTCCAGGCACTAGCATTGCGGCAATTGCATGTAGAACATTAAGCAATTTAAATCCGCGTAATTGGTTTCGAGGGAGCGGAAATGCCAATACTGAATCAACAATGATTGGTGGCGGTAGGGGCTAATTATCAATAACAGACATTGAAACAGAGGCTGCGGCTTGGGCAGCAATTCCTTCTTTTCTTCCTAAAAACCCTAATTTTTCTGTTGTGGTTGCTTTGATGTTTACGCGTGATTCGGGGATACTTAAATCGGTCGCCAACGTTTTTTTCATTTTTAATTTGTAAGATGATATTTTTGGTTCTTGGCAAATTATGGTGACATCAACATTTAAAATTCTTGCCCCTTTCTTGATTAAGACATGTCGTGTTGATTTTAACATTTCTCTTGAATCCATATTTTTGAATTTATCGTCGCTTGGCGGAAAATGCTGACCAATATCTCCTTCGCCTATCGCTCCTAATA
>JADHOZ010000028.1 GCA_016778745.1 Rickettsiales bacterium | reverse complement strand
ATAAATATAAGAGAGAACATGGAATAGGGTCGAGCACTGCAGAAGAAAGAAGTTCAGGAAATAATAGATCAACTTCCTATGCGTATCCTCATAGATTGGTTGATTCGAATGTATTTTTAGTAGAAAGAGAGTTGTCTCCTATAGCTTTAAATTCTAATGGATCCTTTGCTTCTATTCCTAGTCCTCAAACTGAAAATAGACTTTCTATTGGCAATCGTATCTTTAGGCCAATCAGAAGTAATGCTTCACAACACGAAGCAAAGATTAATAGGTAAAAAATATTAGTAGGTTGTATGAATAAGATTATACAGAAAATAGAAAGTAGCGCAAAAATTGCCTTGCATTTTTCAGGAACAGTGCAAGATAGTTTTTTACTTAAAAAACTTCTTGAAGATACTCAATGTGAATTAGTGGTATATTATTTTACTGAAATGAATGGAGTTGAAAATCTTGAAGAAATAAACGAGAATTTACAAATATTAATTGAATTTTCAAAAAAAATAAGAAATTTCAAGGCAGTTGGGATTGAATCATATAAGTTGTTTAATAGCTATAAGGAATCTAAAAACTTGTTGAGCCAAATAAATAAGATAAATCAAATTCAAGACTTTATTGGTCATTTTGATTATTATATGCTCCCATTATTTTCTGATGATTTGTCTACAGGATTTAATAAAGAAATAATGTATAAGAGTTTGATAGACTCAAACGTTGATATATCTAAAATCAAGTTACCTTTCTCAGATGTTTTAAAAGAACAACTAATAAAAGATGCCTTATCAGGTGGATTAAAAAATAATCATATAAATTTCAAAAATATCTACTACGAGAACCGCCATTTTATAGATTATATTTCAAGTATAAACTTTAAATATGATAAGAAAGTAAGTGATCAACATCATGTGGAGAATTTTGATGTAATATTTCGATATTTAGTGTCGAAATCATCGATTATGGCTTGTAATAATTTTGTTGAGCATTTTGGAGATAAAGTTAGTCAGGAAGTCTATATTTATTGCCTCTCATATTTAATCGCTTGTAACGCATCACGTGAAAAATTATTCACTTACAGCGTTTTAAATGCTAATATGTCAGATGAACAGTTAAATTTAGTTTTGCAAAACTATGTTGATAGCTTTTCAGGATATAAGTCTAATAACAACAAGTTGAAATCGGAAGAAGTTGGTTATTTTCTCAATTTATTTGGCGATAGGATTACAGAAAAAACGTTAGATTATTTAGTTCATAGCTGTATTAAGTGGAGTGGTTGGAATAATGAAGAATTATTAAATATTTTAGTTAATTTTGGATGTGATATAGGTGAAGCATTAATTAATGCTATTAATTTCTATACAGAGGATGGGGCTGAAGATAAATCTTTATTTTTTTTGGAAAAACATAAGTCAGTTATTAGTCAATTACAACTAGATGAAGCGTTGCTTTGTGCTTTTAATAATAAGTTTTTTAATTTATGTAAAATATTAATAGATCATGGAGCTAATGAAAATAAAATTAAATTTCATTCTCAGTGTTATGGTAGGGATTTGTGGATTAAAGAGTCTGGTCTTAAATTTTCTAGGGCATATTGGAGATCGAAAGATTACGTAATAATATCAGAAATCTTAAAAGAGTTAGGTAACCCCCAGGATAAGGTGAAAAATATCATACATGTAACGGGATCAAATGGAAAAGGATCTGTATGTGCTTTCTTAAGATCAATTATAGAAGAACACGGGTCTAAAGTAAATGTTTTTACATCGCCATCCGTCGTGAGGGATAATGAAAATATATACGTTCAAGGAAATGAAATTGATGATGAGTCTTATTTCGACTATCTTAAGATAGTAACTAATGCCTATAATAATATTAAAGATACAGATTATTTTAAAAACAAAATAAAAGAAGCAAATGAAAAAGATCGGCTTAGTGAGAAAGAAGCCAGAGAAGATGGAATGCTACAATGGTCCTTTATTATACCTTTAATGGTATTAGCTTTTTCAAAAAAGAAAGCGGATTTTACTATCATAGAAGTGATTACAGGGGGTGAATTTGATTTAACAAATATTTTTACCGAAAAAAACACTGTAGCAACCATTGTGAATTCAATAATATTTGGTGATAATCATGCTGGGTCTAAAGGATTTGAGAATTTAGAATCAGTTGCCTATACGAAGTCGAGATTATCAAAAAAGAATATCCCAATTATTTGTGCTAAGCAACAAAATGTAGTGCTAAATATAATAAAAGAGGTAGCTAATGACAGAGAATCTCAACTACTTATAGAAGATAAAGATTGGAAAGTTGAGATAGACGATAAATATTTATTATATAAAGGATTTGGTAGTGAGTTTAAGGTGCAAAGACCAAATTTGGTTGGGAATTATCAAATAAGCAATATCGGTATCTGTATATCTGTATTACTTAATTTAAAGAAAGCATTTAAGTTATTTTCCGGAAAAATCTCAAAAGCTGTTGGTAATTCACATAATATAGGCAGGTTTAGTTTATTAAAGAATGTGGATCAAAAAGTCTTTGGCAAGTATCAAGAGGTATATTTTGGATCTCTTAAGACATCAATTGCAATAAAAGACTTTTTAAGATCGGAATATAAAAAAGTTGGCAACAACTTTGATATTATTTTTATTCCTTCGGCTGATCATAGTTATTTATATGCTTTAGAATATTTAGATAATTCAATATTCTTAAATGCTAAAAACAAGGTATTTATTAGTAATTATTTTAATAATAGTGCTAGTCATAAATATTTTAAATATTTGGAAACTAAGATAGCCAAAATAAAAGATCTAAAATGTAAGAATAATATAGCAAGTGCTATCAGTCTGCTCGCAAGTAAATCTGACAAAAAAAGAAAATTATTCATTTTTGGTACGGGAGTAAGTAGTTTTGACTATAAAAATGTAGCATTGCTTTATAGCCTGCAAAATAAGAGCTACAAAAAAGACTTGGACTTCGCTTACAAAAATAGTTCTATTCAAAAAAATCAATATGTTTTTTTAAATAATTCAAAAGAGTTTGACCACCATGAGTATTTGTTGCATAGTAGAGAGAATTATTTTGAAAAATATTATATCAGCGCTGCTAAGGAATTAAATATTAAGATTAATAAAGTTAATAATAAGTTAGAATTCGTGCATAAAAAAGATAAAATATTGCTATCATATGCTGATTTTGAAGATATTAACTCTGAATATCAAAAGAATTTATTTCGTAAAAAGGATTCTACAAATCAAATAGCAAAATTATTTTTTGATATCCCCATAACACGCAAAATATCGTATAAAGAAGATTTATCAATCGAAACAATTAAAGATGATATTGCCAAAGCAGTTGTGATAAAACCAAATTCTGGAGCATTCTCACATGATGTTTATCATGTTAATCATAATAGTGAAAATAGTGCCTCTAAATTGGAATTTTATGCACAAAAAATATTTAAAACAGATAGTGCGCTATTAGTTCAAGAGTATATTGATGGAGATGAGTTCAGAGTATTCTTTATAGGAAATAAAGTAATATACCTGGTTAAAAAGAGCCATCCTGTGATCATTGGTGATGGTAACATGACAATATCCGAGCAAATAGATTCCTATAATAAACGCACCATAGATTCATCTAGTACTAATTTTAATGTGATAATTCCTAAGATTCACCAAAATGATATATTAGAACAATTCCTAGAATTTAAAGGGTATTTGATTAACTCGATTTTAGAAAAAGGTACAAAACTAGAACTAAATTTTGGCGGTCTAGATAGAATATTTATAAGGTCCAATATAAAGTTAGTGCCTGATGACATATTAGAAAATATTAGTAATTTTACTAAAAAATGCGAAGCTACTTTTGGTTGTATAGATTTTATAGTTAAAGATAATAAATGGTACTTCTTAGAGGCAAACTCTGCTCCGGGGGTTCAGCAATATTATAAAAAAGATAGTAAATATTATTTTGATCATGATTTAGCAAAGACAATATTGCAGGAATTGTTTAAATATAAGCAAAAAAAGCTAAGCAATGAAGAAGAAGATAAAGAGAGTAATATCGCAAATTTCTATAATAAAAGATTTTTGTTAGATTCTTATAATCTAGACTGTTATACCGCTGATGAATATAATTTTGTTGTAAATAGTTTAGGCAACTTATTTGCAAAAAAAGAGCAAATATCGGTCATTGATTATGGTTGTGGTGACGGAAGATCATTTAAGATATTTCAAGATTATCTTAAAAATAGCCCTAATAAAAAGATTAAATATTATGGTTGTGATATTTCGTTATTTGGTTTGCAAAAGTTCAAAGAACACTTAATAGAAATCGGGTTTAAAGATAATACTTCTAACGATCGTGTGGCTTCCTTACTTTCTCAAGATCAGCGTATAGAGATAAAGCTTCTGGATGTTGAGAAGTGTTCTTTTAAGGATGTTACTAGTATATTACCTAAGTCAGATATATTAATATCGTTGGGTATGGTTAGTCATATCCTAGGAAAAAATAATAGAACCAGTTTTTATAAGTTTTGTTCCAAAATATCTGATATTGCTTTACATGTAGTTGCTTTTCATGATTTTGAACATCATAGGAAGTACTACGAAGATTTGAGATCTCAAAAGGAAAGTAGTACAAAAAAGGATAAGATAAAAGAAATCAACTCAATCTTGGGAGATGCTTTAGAAAAAAATGAATTTTATTATAATGCTGGGGAAGTAAGAGGATATTCACAATCATCTCCAGAAGATAAAAGTCTAAAAATACCTTTTGTTACTTTTCCTGATGAAAAAATATTAAGAGAAGAACTTGAAAGCTCGAATCCAAAAGAAATTACAATAAATTATGGAAAATCTTTTTCAGCTATAAATGATTGGTGTTTTATTGAAACTAAACATAATTAGAATAAGTAAATCAGTATTTCGCATCGATAAAATACAACCCACAAGCAGGCGCATTTGGTCCTGATTTATTCTTGTCTTTTGAATCTAAAACATTCTTCACATAGTCGGCAGTGACTTTTTTGAGTCCAACCAGAGATAAAGTCCCAACAATATTTCGTACCATATGTTGCAAAAATGCATTGGCGCTAATATGGATTTCAATATTTTCGCAGTCTTTTTTGGCGATGTCTAATTGTGTTATAGTTTTGATAGTATGTAACGCCTGACAATTAGAATGCTGAAACGCGGCAAAGTCATGTTCGCCAATTAAATATTGTGATGCTTCTTTCATTAACTCAATATCAAGGGGCAGTGGAACATGCCAAGCGCGTAGATTATCCAAAGCTGGGCGAGGGCGGCGATTGATGATTTTGTAAATATAGCTTCTGCCTTTGCTTGAAAATCTGGCATGAAAATCATTGCTTACTTTTTTACAATCTAAAATAACAATGCCTTCATTTTTTAAATAATAATTTAAGCCAGTTATTATCTTATAGTCGTCATATATAGTTTCTAGATCAAAGTGAATAACTTGTCCTAATGCGTGGACACCGGCATCTGTTCTGCCTGAAACGGCAATCTTAACACGTTCCTTAAAAATACTATAAATAGCTGCCTCAATTAGACCCTCGATTGATTTTAGATCCGATTTAGGCTGCTTTTGAAAGCCGCAATAGTTAGTTCCTTCATATTCTATCTTTAGTTTGTAGCGCTGCATTTTGTTGTTCATTTAATATAAATTTTTGAATGATAAAAACAGTTTTATTTTATAATTAATTTAAAATAGCTCCATTTGGTTTGGATCTTTTTTTATTTTTTTAATTCGTGTTGGCGTTGATTTTTTACTAGCTAGTTTTTTAAGGATGTGTTTTTTTCGTTCAGCAAAATTTTTGTCCATCTGGCGGAATTTTTTTAATTTCTGGCGTGCGTCTTTAGTTGCCTGCTCGTGATTGACGATTGGTTTTGGATAGTCAATGTGACAATCTTCGAGAAGATGTGGTTGATGGATAAAAGCTGTCGGTATGTTTTTAAGTTGCGGGAGATATCTTTTGATAAATTTGCCGTCTTTATCATGATCAAGAGATTGTTTAATGGGGTTATAAATTCTAATGGTATTAATGCCAGTCACACCAGATTGCATTTGGAATTGGCTATAATGAATTCCTGGTTCGTAATCACTAAATAATGTAGCCATAAAATCTTTAGTATAGCGCCAATCAAGCCAAAGATGATAGCTAGCAAAACTAACAAGCATGGCACGCATACGAAAAGTGATCCAGCCATTTTCTTTAAGTGACAGCATTGCGGCGTCAATTAAAGGATAGCCAGTTTGGCCTGAGGTAAATTTGTGATAAAAATCTTGGTTTAACTCTTGTGGTCGCAGATTTTCAAAAGCAGGATGCATGCATTTAAATTCTATTTCAGGAGAGCTTTCTAATTTTTGGATAAAATGACAGCGCCAAGCAATTCTAGAAATGACCGCTAAAAGATTTTTTTTAAGATTTTGGCTTATTTTACAATTGTGATTTTTATTAAGAGAATTTATCTGGCGAAATATTGTTTGCTCAACTTCCCTAACTGATAAATTGCCATAAGTTAAGGCGCAAGAAAGTCTAGAGCAACTACGCGCTGAAATTCCTGGTTTTGAGAGATTTTTAATATAGTCACTTGCTCTTGAATTAACAAAGCTATCTAAAGTTTTAATGGCAAATTTTCGTCCGGCCTCTTGGACATCGCCAATTATTTCATTGTTAAAAATGTCATGATTTATTTTTGGGATTTGACCGCAATCTAGTGTTATGTGAGGTGAATTTAAAAATGTGGGTGCCAGGATAATGTTTTGGCGCATTTTTTGAGTTCTGAGTTTAGCCCAATCATCACGATTTTTTAATCTTCGAATAACGGCGTTTGTTTGAAATTCATGCCAATTTACATTATTTTGATTGCAGTATTTTTTGAGTTCTAAATCTCTTTGATACGTAAAATGATTATGCGTTTCTTCGTGAGAAAAAATTTCGATATTTTTTAAGGTTGATTTTAATTCGTGAAAAATTGTTATAACATCACCGCTTCTAATGATTAAATCAAGATTAATAGATGCTAAATCTTGTTTAAGTTCTATTAAAGAGTTATGAATAAAGTGCCAATGTCTTTTTGAAGAATCGGGAAGTTGCCAGAATGTATGTTCAAAAATGTAAAGAGCAAATGTCGGATTGGAATTTTTGGCAGCTGCAAATAATGGTTCATGATCACTAATTCTAAGATCACGTTTAAACCAAATTATGTTAAATGAGTTTGATTTTGTCATCGCTATTATTTATTCCCACTCATCGGCTCTAATCAAAGATTTATACTCTATAATATCTTCATTTTTTGTTGCGACAAAAGGCTGATTATTTTCGATAAAATGCTCTATGATCTTATTTAGCCCGTCTTGTGCAGCGATAATGAGATTACTAATTTCTTCTTCTTTTTTAAATATTCTTTTAATTTCTGCATCCGAAAAGCTCGATAATTTGAAATAGGTAAGAGCGGTGATCGGTTTTGCAATTTCTTTGCAAATAATGAGTGCGGCGATGGTTAGTTGTGATTGTAGTCCGGAAATAATATCTTTTTTTGCAGGAATTTGCCCAGTTTTATAGTCTAAAATCTCAATTTCACCTTCTTTTTCAATAATTCTGTCTATTTTTCCAATAATTTGAGTGTTTTTTATTACAAAAGAGACATTTTTTTCTACTAAACTGCTAGAATTATTAAATTCTTTTTCCATTTTTTTGAAATTTTTGAAGATATTTTCAAATTTTGGCCACCAAACGAGTTTTTCATCGGGTTTTTTGAAGAATTTTTCAAATATTTCTTCAATTTCTTTATGATTTTCTTGTTTGTTGTTTTTGATATATTTTTCGAGTACTTCATGAATAAAGCTACCAAATTCAGGGTAAGATGATACATAGTCTATTTTCTTGAGCGCTTTGAGCTTTAGGATCTTTTTAATATATATTTGATATGGATTAGAAATTAGTTTTGTAATGTCAGTAATTGATATTGTATCAAATAAATTATCTTGGCTTGGTAAAATTTTTGGCTTTGAGATTTTAATTTGTTCAATGTTATCTTGAATTTGGTGATGATAATAATCTGATTGATCAATATCAATATTATGCGGCGTAATAAGATTTTTAAATTTTAATAAGAATGGAGATTCTAAAACTTCTAACGTTCCTTGCTGTTTATGTCTGGTGAGAAATATTGTTTCATTTGATAAATAGTTACAAAAATCATAGGCACTTTGACCAATTTTTTTAAGATGCCTGTCAATACCAAGATCTTTCTTTATTTTTTTACCAAGCCAGCCAGCAGATTCAATTTGCGGAAAGTCGTTTTCATTTAAAGAGGCAATGATCACTTGATCGAAGTTTAAAAGCCTGGCTTCGATGGTTGAGAGTATTTGTATTTTTGCATCAGGGTTACTTTTAAGAAAATAATTAGTTTGGCTAAATAACATATCAAAGATATTTTTGATATTCTTAGAATCGACGTGTAATTCTTGCGATTCTAACTGTGTTAGCAATTGATAAATCTCTTCTCCGGCATTTTCTAAAGACAGTATTTTTGTTAATGTATTATTAGAAAATTTTTCACAAATCTCGATGATACAGCTAGTGATTTTAGAAATAGTAGAATAGTTAGATATTTGCCCAATGACAGAAATGATTTCTTGTAAAAAAATAGTTATTTCTGGAAATTCCGTGCTAGCTTCAATTAGATTTTCTTTTTTTATTTGTCTGAGTATTTTAGTTTCTAGGTCAAAAATGATATCACCGTAACTTTCCTTATTAAAATATTTATGTTTTAGCAAGGCAAGAAGACTATGTGAAGCGCAGCCATTTTCAGAATTTAATAATATCAATTGGACGAACTCTATGAATTTTGAATCCAAAATTGACTTATTTGTCGTATCATTAAATTCGATATTTTTTTTTATCAGCTCAAATCTTATATATTTAACAAGTTGGTTATTATTTGTTATAATCGCAGTTTTTTTATCCGTTTTACATATTTGGCTAATTATTTTTGCTTCTTTTGTTGGGTCTTCAGCTTCAATGATAGAGAAGTTTTTTGATATATCTTCATCTATGTTGGATTGTTTTCCAGAAATCAAATTCTTTAGTAGGTTCTGACGATTATCAGGAGATAATTGTTCTACTAAAGCAATATCTTTTACGTCTTCTTTTTGAATACCAATAAAATCTAATAAATTATTTAAGAAATATTGCGGATGATTTTCTTTTTTGCTGTCGGATCTATTTAGGCCATGTAAAATAACATAATGATCCTTGGACAGTTCCTTGATAAGTTTTTTTCCTGACAAAACACTGCCTGTTGAGCCGGCAATAATAATTGGATTTTTGGAAGGGTTTTCTTTTAGGAAATTAATATAGAGGTCAATAATAATATTTTGTTTTGTTGCGCCATAGTAAATATCATTATCAAGTAAACTCTTTTTGAGTTTTAGGTGAAGAATTTTAAGAGTTTCTAAGGTGATTTTTTTATTTTCTGGGAGATTTGAGTCATCAATTTCATTAAGACTACCAAAGTCGACTCCTTGTAATTCAATATCTTCAAAAAGTTGGGCTAGGTTATTAGCAATTTTAAAGCTTTCTAAAAAATTCTTTTTTGTACCGAAAAGTTCAAGATGACTAATTTCTTTCGTTAAAAAGAACAAATAGTTTAATTTTGAATAATTCTGGAATTTTAAAATATCTTTTACATAAGAAATATCGCTAAAATCATCATAAGAAATATCTGATATTGCTTTGATTTTTGGTAAAATAATATTAGGGTATCTGGAGTTGAGTGTTTTGGTAAACTCACGACAAGAGCGGCGGTTTGGTAATAAAATTTTTACATATTTTAATTTTTCTAAATCACCCTTAATTATCTCTTGAGAGATAAACTCAGTTAAGTTATTAAAAAAGTGATAATTTGCCGCAATGTTATATATCATAGGCAACAAAATAAACGTAATTTTTTTTGATGAAAGTAATTGTTTTAGGATCTGGCATAATTGGTACGGTTAGTGCTTATTTTTTAGCGAAAGCTGGTTGCAACGTAACCGTTCTAGAGCAAAATTCTGCGCCAGCGCGAGGTTGTTCATTCGCAAATGGTGGGCAGCTAAGTTATTCTCATATAGAAAGCTGGGCAGCTAAGGCGTCTTTGTATTCGATGATCAAATCCTATTGTTTACCGCATAGTTATTTAAGTGCTAATGACGCTTTTAGCAAAGAATTTATGAAATGGTTTTTTGAGTTTTATTTAAACTCGTTTGATAAGAAAGCAAAAAATAATGCCGCTTCAATAAATGAATTAGCTAAATATAGTAAAATTTCGATGGAAGAAATAATTAGAAGTGAAAATATTCATTTTGACTATAAGCAAACAGGAACGTTGCATTTTTACCGAAAAAAAAGATCTCATGATAAAGCAATAAAAAGGTTAAAATTTGAAGAGACATTAGGAATTAATTTTGAAATATTAGACAAAGAACAAGTCATTAAAAAAGAACCAACTCTCAATAGATTATATGATGATAAATCTTTAGCCGGAGGAATATTTTACCCAGATGATGCGAGTGGCAATAGCTATAAATTTGCTAGTGAGTTAGCTAAAATATGCCAAGAAAAATACAATGTTAAATTTGTGTATAATTGTAAGATCAAAAATATCTTAACGAACTTTAAAAAAATAACCGGCGTTAATACTGAGCAAGAAGTATTTACCGGAGATGCTTATGTTTATGCTCTAGGAGCGCTAGGGGACGACTTATTAAAAGGTATCAATGTCAAATCAAAATTATATCCACTCAAAGGATATAGTCTTTCAATTAATGTCAACGAACCAGAGTTTAAGGCGCCGAATATGGCCCTAACAGATCCAGAAAATAGAATAGTATATTCGAGATTAGGTAATATATTTAGAGCAGCTGGAACGGTGGAAATATCTGGTCTTAATGAGTTTAAGAATAAAAAACATATTAATTTTATTAGAGACAATATTACTAGTACATTTGCAGATGCTGGAGATTTGAGTCGAATAAGTGAATGGTATGGTTTTAGACCCTTTAGACCAAGTTCGGTTCCGATGATTTGCAAAATTAAAAAATATCCAAATTTATTTTTAAATACAGGCCATGGATCGTTGGGGTGGACATTATCCGCTGGATCAGGAAGGGCGGTTACGGATTTGATTGTTGAATCTAAAACATAAATGTAAAGACGGGGCCACAAACCTCGACCTTATGAATATTTAGGCAATAACAACGAAATATTCAGGAAAATTCTCAACAAAATAGCGATAACACTCCTCCAACTCCTCGTCACTATCAAAAGTTGCAAAACAACTCGGTCCAGAGCCGGACATTTTTGCAATTGACGCTTTATTATTTTTTAAGGCGTCAAGAATAGTTTTTATTTCTGGCATTAATTTTATAGCTGTTTCTTGCAGATCATTATCTGAATTTTTATCGCGTGATCCATTAAAATTTTCAAAAACCTCTTTGGTTGATAAAGCTTTTCTAGGATTTACCAATAATATCTTCTGTTTTTCAGGTTTAGATAATATTGTATCTATCTGACCGCGTCCTTTTATTAAAGCCGAGCCCTTCGTTGCTATAAAGAATGCAATGTCGGATCCAAAATTAAATGATAATTCTTGTAGTTTTTTATTTGATAAATGCAAATTAAACATGCTATTTAAAGCCATCATAAAATAAGCAGCATTGGATGATCCGCCGCCAAGACCTGCGGCAACGGGGATGTTTTTAACTAAAGTTATTTTAAGATTTTTGGGAACTAAAAACTGTTTATGAAAGTAATCTAATATTTCAACAAACAAATTATCTTTTGGATCTAGTCGATCGCCAAATTCACCTTCTAAAACAATATTAGTTTCAGTATTTGAAATATGTTCAACGACTAGATCATCAAATAAATCAATGGTAGTTAATGTGGACTCTAACTGGTGATAATCATTTTCTTTTCCTACTATTTTTAAAAAACTATTGATCTTAGCGGGGCATTTAAATGAAACTCTATTTGACATTATTAAAATATCTGAAGAATTCACTGGTTGGAGAGATGACTATTTTTGTTTTCTCTTTTGTTAAAGAAGTTTTGTAGGCTTGCATTGAGCGGTAAAAATCAGCAAATTCTGGATCAACATTATATGATTTAGCATAGATTTTATTAGCTTTTGCTTCGCCATCACCTCTGGTTAGGTTAGAATCTTTTTGTGCATTAGCTATAATAATGGTTCTTTCTTTGTCAGCTTCGGCTCTAATCTTTTGCGCAATTTCTGCACCATTTGCTCTAATTTCTCTGGCTTCTTTTTCTCTTTCGGTTTGCATTCTAGCAAAAATAGCATCGGAGTTTTCTTTTGGAAGGTCGGCGCGCATAATTCTGACATCAACTATTTCAATACCAAAAATAATAGCTTGCTCTCCTACGGTTTTGCTGATTTTAGCCATAATGTCACTACGATTTTCAGTTAATAACTCGCTTAACTTTACCTCACCAATGACTTGTCTTAAGCTTGAATCAAGAATACCATCAATTTTATTGGATAATCCCTGCATTGTTCTGGCTGTTGTGTAAAATTTTAGTGGATCAGTAATTTTGTATTTTGCAAAAGCATTAATAATGAGTCTTTTTTGATCTGAGGCAATAACTTCTTGGTCTTCAATGCCGAGATCAATTATTCTTTTGTCAAAGAAAATAGCCTCTTGGATTAGAGGAAGCTTAAAGTTAATTCCCGGTTCTTTAATAACGCGAACGGGTTTACCAAATTCTGTTATTAAAACTTGCTGTCTTTGGTCAACTGTAAACATTGTACTCGCAAATAATATCATAAAGACTGTTGCGAAAATAAGAATTTTTTTTGCTTTATTTGTCATTTTTTACCTAGTTAGTTTTTCTAATATCATTAAGAGGGAAGTATGGAACAACTGATCCATTTTGGACTTTGTTATCTATAATAACTTTATCCATATCACCCAAAACCTCTTCCATTGTTTCAAGATATATTCTTTTCTTTGTCACTTTTTTTGCTCTTTTATACTGATTGTAAACGGAGATAAACCTTCCGGCTTCACCTTCTGCATTTGTGACAACTTTACTTGCATAAGCTTCAGAATCTTCGATCATTTTAGAAGCTTCACCACGCGCTCTTGGCACAATATCATTGGCATAGGCTTCAGCTTCGTTAATTTCTTTTTCTTTATCTGCTTTCGCTGTTTGCACATCTCTGAAAGCGTCAACCACTTGTGACGGCGGATCAACCCTTCTAAGCTGCATTAATTCAATTTGAACGCCAGATTTATAGCTATCTAATGTTTCTTGTAGTAGTTCTTTTGCTTGTCTTTCAATATCTTTTTTTCCAGTTGAAAGGACATCCGCTATTGGCGTTCTAGCAATAATTTCACGCATCACACTTTCAGCAGCTTTGCGGATCGTTTTTCCAGGTTCAGCAATATTGAAAACATAATCATAAATATCGGCAATTTTCCACTGAATTTGAAATTCAATATCAACAATATTTTCATCACCCGTTAACATTAAGCTTTCGGCATCAAAATTACGGTTATCATATCTTACATTGCTACTAGAAAATCCAAATTCCTCAGTATTTACGGTAGTAACACTCCTGGTAATATGTTTTCCAAATGGATAAGGAATGTGATAGTTTAAACCCGGAGTTGCGACTTTGTAAAATTTTCCAAAATATAGTACGGCAGCATTTTCATCGGGATTAACTTTATAAATTCCGGTAGAAAGCCAAAGTAGGGTAAAGCCCAAAATGAACAAACCAATAATTGATTTGGGAGAGCCGTTTTCTTGATGAGGACGATTAGGATTTTTATTGCCACCGCCATTACTAAATATGCCTTTGATAAAATCCTCAATTTTTTTAAATATTTCTTCAGGATCAAAATCCATCTCTTGATTGGGCTTTCTATTTTGCCCTTTATTATTGGGTTTGTTATTTTCTGGTCTATCATTAACAGGGCCCCAAGGCCCTTGGTTTTTTAAGATTTTAAGCATTAAATATCTTGATAAATTGATTTATAAAAAAACTAAGTCATGATTTAATAGGATTTATCATCTTTTCAATAGGAAATGTGTATTATATTTTATGATCTTTAAAAAGAATAATAATAAAGCCAATGATGGCAAGACCTTAAATGACTTTATGAATAAAATTCCTGAAGTGAGAGGGGTAAAAAAAATTATAGCTGTAGCTTCTGCTAAAGGTGGAGTCGGAAAGTCTACTATTGCTGCTAATTTAGCGATTTTTCTAAAAGATTTAGGTAAGAATGTTGCTCTGGTCGATGCCGATATTTACGGACCATCAATTAAGCATTTGATGAATTTAAAGGGTCAAGTGGAACAACGAAATAACTTTATCATTCCGCAAATTTCTAAAGGTATAAAATGCATGACTATTGGTTCTATGGTTGCTGATGAAAAGGCTGGCGTATGGCGTGGACCGATGGTGACAAAGATCTTGCAACAGTTAATCAGGGCGGTTGATTGGAAATATGATGGTAATGAAGTAGATATAATGGTAGTAGATATGCCTCCGGGAACGGGAGATGTTTATTTAAGCATTGCTGAGCGTTTTCCAATTTCGGGAGTAGTCTGTGTGTCAACGTCGCATGATTTAGCAATCATTGATTTAGTAAAATCTTTGGATTGCTTTAAAAAATTAAACATTCCAATAATTGGTTTAATTGAAAATATGAGCTATATGGAAATTGATGGCAAAAAACAATATATTTTTGGTAAGAATGGAGTGCAAAAATTTGCTACAAAAAATAAAATTGATTTCTTAGGTGAAATTCCAATCACTAAAGATATTTTGGAAAATGAAGTGTTTAACAAGATTGCAGATAAGATAAATGACAGTCATTAATATCATAGGTGCTGGTTTAGCCGGAAGTGAGGCCGCTTGGCAATTGGCCAAAAGAGGCTTTAAGATAAAAATTTATGAGCAAAGAAACAAAGATAAGAAAACATTTGCGCACCAAACAGATAATTTTGCCGAATTAGTGTGTTCAAATTCACTCAGGTGTGATGATGTAAAAACGGCAATAGGTTTATTGCATGAAGAAATGCGAAAACTTGATTCGCTTATAATTAAATCAGCAGATATAAATAAAGTTCCCGCCGGATCAGCTTTAGCAGTAGATAGAGATGGATTTAGTCATTTTATTAAGGGGGAATTACTAAAAACCGGAAATGTTGAAGTTATTAGGCAAGAAATTAAATCACTACCTGTTGATTCCAATGAAAAATGGATAATTGCAACAGGGCCTCTGACAAGTGACAATTTAAGTCATTCAATCAAAGAAATTAGTGGCGAAGATAAATTGGCGTTTTTTGATGCTATTGCACCAATCGTTCATAAAGAATCTATCAATTTTGATATTGCTTGGTTTCAGTCAAGATATGACAAGCAAACAGATGGAGGAGATGGTAAAGATTATATCAATTGCCCTCTCACTAAAGACCAATATTATGAGTTTGTAGATGATTTATTAGAATCGCAAAAAACTGAATTTAAAGACTGGGAAAAAGACACGCCTTATTTTAATGGTTGTTTACCAATTGAAGAAATGGCGAGGCGAGGTAAAGATACGTTAAGATTTGGTCCGCTCAAACCAGTTGGCTTGACGAATCCAAGGGATCCAAAAAATAAGCCACATGCGATCATACAGCTAAGGCAAGATAATAAGTTGGGGACTTTATATAATTTGGTAGGATTTCAAACAAAGATGAAATATGGTGAACAAAAAAGAGTATTTCAAAAAATACCGGGGTTAGAAAATGTTGAGTTTGCAAGGCTTGGCGGGATTCACAGAAACACTTTTATTAATTCTCCTAAATTATTAGATAAATATTTGAGGTTAAAAACTCATAAAAATATTCAATTTGCTGGTCAAATAACTGGAGTGGAAGGATATGTTGAATCTGCGGCGATGGGATTGTTGGCGGGAATATTTGCATCTAATGAAGAAACTAGGGAATTAAACAACAAAACTGCAATAGGTTCATTGTTAAATCACATCACAAAAAATCATGATGAGAATAGTGATTTTCAGCCGATGAATGTCAATTATGGACTATTTGATCCCTTAGAAGAAAAGATGAAAAAGGCAGATAGAAAAGGGGCTTATTCTAAGAGAGCTTTGGAGGAATTGGATGTTTGGATTGCGTCATGAATGTGGGGTTGAGGGCGCAGCTCCGACCTTTAAATTTCATGCCTTCGATAATTTTTTAACATCGCGATTTAGATGCAGCGAGCCACAAATAACCACTCTTGAATTTTTATCTTTAATGTAATGAAGAGCTTCAAATAAATCTTCTTTATTTGCAATGTTTAATCCAATATCCGCGCCAATCTTCATTATAACATCAGTTTCTTCAGGATAGGGTTCTCCTTCTACTCTAACGGCAATAATTTCTCCGAGATCTTTGAAATGTGTTAAAAATTCTTTTTTACATTTAT
>JADHOZ010000027.1 GCA_016778745.1 Rickettsiales bacterium | reverse complement strand
CGTTTTTAGTTGCGCCTTCGACGAAGATTTGTCTTTGTTGATCCATTTCTTCTTTGATTTTTTTGCCCATCGCTCTCCTTAATAGATCTGCGCCGCCAAGACTATATCCGGCCAGAACTTTGGCGATTTCCATTACTTGTTCTTGATAAACAATGACACCGTAGGTTTCTTCTAATACTTGTTCTAGGAGTGGGTGAGGGTAGTTTATTTTCTCTTCGCCATGTTTTCGTCGAATATAGGTGGGGATATTGTCCATTGGACCTGGTCTATATAGGGATATTAGGGCAATAATGTCTTCTATTTTATCGGCTTTCATTTGGCGTAGTACGGCTCTCATTCCAGAAGACTCGATTTGGAATACGCCAATTGAGTCGCCAGATCCAAGCATTTCAAATGTTCGTTTGTCGTCTAATTTTAGGCTTGAAATATCAATTTTTATGCCACGATTTTGTTCTACTAGCTTAATGGTGTCAGAGATTGTTGTTAGGGTTTTTAATCCTAAAAAGTCAAATTTTACAAGTCCTGCTGCTTCGGCATATTTCATAGAATAGCCAACAGCTGGCATATCGGATCCTTGGTCGTTAAATAGAGCGCAAATTTCATAGAGGGGTTTGTCGCCAATTACTACGCCGGCTGCGTGTGTCGAGGCGTGACGATTTAGCCCTTCTAATTTGAGGCCAATTTCCACGAGTTTAGTCACTTGCGGGTCTTCTTTAACGGCTTGTTGTAGATCTTTATCCATATCAATAGCCTTTTGCAACGTTACCGCCTCGACGGCGTTGAAAGGAATTAGTTTACATATTCTATCTACCTGGTTATAAGGCATTTGTAGAACACGTCCTACATCTTTTAATACTGCTTTGGCTTGTAATTTTCCAAAAGTGATAATTTGGGCTACATATTCTTTACCATATTTATTTTGCACATAGTCAATAACTTCGTCGCGCCTTGATTGACAAAAATCAATATCAAAGTCGGGCATGGAAACCCTTTCTGGATTTAGAAATCTTTCAAAAAGTAGGCCAAATCTTATGGGATCAAGATCAGTGATTTTTAAGGACCACGCAACAATAGAACCCGCGCCCGAACCGCGACCAGGGCCAACAGGAATATTATTTGCTTTTGACCACTTTATAAAATCAGATACAATTAAGAAATATCCAGGAAAGTCCATTCCAATAATGATTTCTAATTCAAAATCTAAGCGTTTAAAATATTCTTCTTTGATTGTTTTTTGTTCGTTTGTCGGTGTATTTTCAATTTGAAATTTTTGTTTAAGTCTTTCTTCTAGCCCTTCTTTGGATTGTCTTTTTAATTCTTCTGGTTCGCTAAACCTTTCTTCAGTATTAAATCTTGGTAGAGTAGGTGGTCTTTCAAAAGCGAATATTGTGCATTTTTTAGCGATATTGACAGTATTTTCTGTTGCTTCTGGTATGTCGCTAAATAATTCTTCTAAATCTTTAGGATTCTTAAAATATTGTTCCTTGGAGATTCTTTTTCGGCTACTGTCAGAGAATACTTTTCCTGCACCAACACAAGATAAAATGTCTTGCGCTTCATGCATCTCTTTCGTTAAGAAATACACATCATTTGTTGCCACGAGTGGGATATTTTTATCAAAAGCTAGGTCGATTAGTTTTTTTTCTATATGTATTTCTTCTTTGGTTCCGTGTCTTGTTATTTCTATATATAAATCATCTTTGAATAATTCTTGAAATTTTGTTATGAGTTTGTCTAATTTTTTGTTTTGATTTTCTTTTAGTAATTTTGCGAACAACCCTTCGCTACCGCCACTTAAGCAAATTAGACCATTAGTATATTTTTCTAAAAAATCTAATTTAGCGTGAATTGGTAGACCAGATTCTCGCATTAAATATCCTTGAGATACAATATACATAAGGTTTTTGTAACCTTGTTCATTTTTAGCAATTAGCGGTAGTTTTGTAAGATTATTTTCTATATCAAGATTTGATAGATTCTTTTTGTCGCGATCATTTAGATCTAATAAAATTTCGCAACCAATGATTGGCTGTATTCCATTTTTTTTGCAGGCACTAGAAAACTCTAGGGCAGCAAAAAGATTGCCACTATCACAAATACCAATTGCTGGTATTTTGAATTCTTGAGCTTTAGCAACTATTTCTGGAACCTTGATAGCACCCTTACAAAGTGAGTAGGTTGTGTGATTTCTTAGAGGAATAAACATGGTGTCATTCTTTAAAAAAATCTTTAATTATTCAATAGGTTTTTTACCGAGTAGACACAAAAAAACCCTCTAGACAGAGGTCTAGAGGGTTAAAATATCGGGAACCACCACCACGCAAACCCGGCGTGTCGTTTCCTATTCCCCTATTACAGGTATTTTATTCAGAACGATTCCCGACAAGGGCTTACTTTAGATTATATGATCATTTATAATCAAGATTTTTTTTCTTATTTTCTTATTTTTTTCCTACTATTAAATATCCACGATATTTCTCGCCGTCTTTTGTGTGCATTGCATTGTATAAATTTGTTACTTTAACCCAAAACCAAGTGCCTTTATGTAAGGCTACATCTAGTATTAGGACCGAGTCTGATTCTTCGTCATATGCGGCAATTGGAGATAGGTGGCCGCCGGTTTTGCTACCGATCTTTTTGCCATAATAATTAACAATCATAAATTTTTTATTCTCTGATAAGGTTTGTTTAAGATTTATTCTAAATCTATTAACTTGTTGTTCGTGGTTATTATCAGCATGAATTTTAGCTGTTTTGAAATTATGGCCATATTTTAGCATTTCATTATACTCACTCAACGTAACTCCTGGATCATAAACTGGATCATCGTGATCTATTGTTTTTGGTTTAGAGAGTATAATAATTTCTGTGCTTTTTATTTTCTGTACTTTTTGATTAAAGAAGTCTTCTTGTAAATAAAGTTTAAATGGAATTTTTCCTCCACCCAGTTTTTTTGGTTTATTAATTTCTCCGGTTTTTTGACTGGATATTTGACCGTAGTTGCTAGCATTTATTATCATTGCTGCTGTTGCTGCGCTACAATATAGTGGATTAATTTGCGGTTGATAAAAATTGACTAATTGATAAAAATCATTTTTAAAATTACTTCTATTAAGTCTTCTTAAGCCTTCTTGTGAATTCCATGATATGCTTAAATTTGTTTCATTAGCAATTGACAGCGTGCTAAAAGATAAGAGAATTGCGAGAAATAAGAAAAATTTTTTAATCATGACAGCACAAATAAAATTTATTGATAAAAAAATTGGTGATTTGATAAAGGGTTTTTTTGATTATCTTGTTGTTCAAAAGAAATATTCTAATCACACTATCTCCAGCTATAAAAATGATATTTTAGATTTTTGCAACTTTTTATATTATGTCAAAGGAAAAAAGGTTGGTATTTCGATTTTTGAAGGGTTGGATTTGGGAGATTATCGTCATTGGCTAGCAAAGAGATTAGAGAATCATACTAATAGTTCTAATGCTAGAGCCTTGTCTGCCGTGAAATCGATGGTTAGTTATTGTAATAAAAACGGTCTGATTATAAATGATAATATTTTTAAAATTAAGAGTCCCAACTTATCAAAATCTATTTTTAAGTCGGTGGATGAAGTTGATATTGAGAGTATTTTGGTTCAACTTTCTAAATTTTCGAAAATTGCTTGGTGCGCTAAAAGAGATGAGGCCTTATTGGTTTTGATCTATGGATGTGGTTTGAGAATATCTGAAGCTTTATCAGTTACTAAGGGTGATTTAAATTCAAGTTTCATAAAAATAAAAGGTAAAGGTAATAAAGAGAGATCCGTTCCTTTGCTGAAGTTGATTAAGGATAGTATTAATGAATATCTGAGAATGTGCCCATTTAAGTTTGATAATGCTAGCTTGATTTTTGTTAATCAAAAAGGTGATCCATATAGTCGTCGGAGTTTTAGCGCCTTGATTGCAAATATAAGGAGGTCTTTGAATTTATCAGATACAATCACACCCCATGCTTTTAGGCATTCATTTGCGACGCATTTATTGGAAAATGGTGTTGATTTAAGATCTATTCAGCAATTGCTTGGTCATGAGAGTCTGTCGACAACACAAAGATATACTAAGGTTGATAAATCGAGATTGCTTGGAGAGTATCAAAGGGCCATGAACATGAAGGGGGAGTAGGTAAAGGGTATAAACGTTGGGTCGGGTTTACAATCTCTAGGTCGCTTTAGACTTTAGATATAGTCTGGGCTAGTCATCGAATGTTACCTTCACTTTGGCTATTTTATTATTTAACTTTTCTAACACTTCTTCAGAAATATCCATGCTGTCTTTAAAATATAGGGCTTGATTTGCCGGAATAATGATGTCGATATTTTTTTCTTTCGCAATGTCTGAAATAATATTTTTTATCACGTCATTAACTTTACTCATTGCATCTAAAGAAGCTTTTTTTAGACTATTTTGCTTTCTGTCTACATATTCTTTTAGTTCATCTACTTTTTGTTCGAACTCTGCTAATTCCTTTGCAAAAGCTTCTTCAGATAATACTGATTTTTTGCCTTCCACTTTCTTTTGATCTTTTTCTAATTGTGATTGTTTGCTGGTCACTAATTTTTGGTATTTATCTTGCTGTTTTGATACTTTGTTTTGGATATATTTCATTGCTTTTGATTCTTTGACGATTTTTTCAATATCAAGAATCGCAATTTCGCCAGCGTTAGCAAAATTTGTTGTTGATAAGAAGCAAAAAGTGATAGCGACAAGAAATATTTTTTTCATTGTTAAAATAAGTTGTTTACTTTAAAAGAATTGGCTTTTTAAAACTAAGCGGCTAGAGTTTTATTTTTAACTTAGGTGTTAAATATATTTAATTCAATAGTTCTTTTTACCGGATATACAAATTATGTCAGAAAGTAACAAAAAGCCTACAAGACAGCAAGCGCAAGATGCTGTGAGAACTTTAATATCCTGGGCCGGAGATAATCCAGATAGAGAAGGTTTATTAGAGACTCCAAAAAGAGTAGTGAAAGCTTATGAAGAGTTTTTTGCTGGATATAGTGAAGATCCTCGTGAAATTTTGGGTAAAACGTTTGAAGAAGTTGAGGGCTATGATGATATCGTTTTACTAAAAGATATGCGTGTTGAGTCTCATTGTGAGCATCATATGGTTCCTATTATTGGTAAGGCGCATATTGCTTATTTACCAGATAAAAAAGTTGTCGGGATTAGTAAAATTGCTAGATTGTTGGATGTTTTTTGCAAGAGATTACAAACTCAAGAAACGATGACCGCGCAAATTGCTCAGACAATACAAGAGGTTTTACAACCAAAAGGTGTAGCTGTCTATATTGATGCTAAGCATCAATGCATGACTACAAGAGGTGTGCATAAAATTAATACCACAACTATTACCAAAACTATGATTGGTCAGTTTAAAGATAATGTAGATTTGGAAAATAAATTCTTCACGATGATTTCACTATGATCATTAATGTTGAGAAGGATATAATTCTAGCTTCTACCTCTCCCGTTAGAAAAAAGATTCTAAAAGAGGTTGGACTAAATTTTAAGACTATATCTCCGACTTGTGATGAAGATTCCTTAAAAAAAGCATTTATAGAAAATAAGCCAGATTTTTCGATGAGAAGTCTGGCTATTTTTTTGTCCACAAAAAAGGCTTTATCAATTTCTAAGAATTATCCTAACTCTTATATAATCGGATCGGATCAAGTGTGTGAGTTTGAGGGAAAAGAAGTATCTAAGTCACAGGATGCTAAGCAAGCAATCTCGCAATTATCTAAGTTTAATAATAAGATTCATTTCCAAAATAATGGAGTCGTTGTTGCCAAAAATGGTAAAGTTATTTTTAAAAATTTTTCTAAAGTAAAGTTGAAAATGCGAAAATTGACGCAATTAGAGATTGAAAAATATGTTCATCATGATCAGTCTTGGGGATGCGCTGGTAGTTATAAATATGAATCCTTAGGTAAACATTTATTCGAGAATGTTCAAGGAGATTATTATGCTATACTTGGTTTGGCTATTCAGCCATTGATTAATTTTTTTCATGAAGAACAAGTAATAAAAATTAGTTAGATTATGGATTTTTTAACTTACGACATTTTCTTTGCTTTATTGACCTTAACATTTCTAGAAATTGTTTTGGGTATTGATAATCTCATTTTTATTGCGATAGCCGTGCAAAAACTTCCAAAGCCTTATCGTAAGAAAGCTAGAATTTTTGGTTTGTCTCTGGCTTTGATAATTAGGATTGTGATGCTTCTGGGTTTGTCTTGGGTTATGGGTTTAACGGAACCTTTATTTTATATTGGTGATAAGGGTTTTTCTTATAAGAATTTCCTGTTAATATTTGGTGGTTTATTTTTGATAATTAAAGGTGGATGGGAAATAGCTCATGATGTTTTATTTGCTAGTCATCATGACGATTCAATTAATACTAAGAAAGAAATTTCCAAAGGAATGCTTGCGGCAATTGTGCAGATTAGTTTGGTGGATTTTGTTTTTTCTTTTGATTCAGTAATTACGGCAATTGGCATGACAGATAATGTTCCTGTCATTGTAATTGCAATTGTTATCTCGATGATAGTAATGCTTATGGCCTCGGAATCTTTGACTCATTTTCTTAAAACATATCCTTCATTAAAAATTGTAGCTTTAGCCTTTATATTTATGCTTGGAGTCATATTGTTTGCAGATGGAATTCATTTTCATATTTCTAAAGGTTATTTATATTTTTCATTGTTTTTTACAATGACTGTGGAAATTTTGAACATTATTTCTAGAAAGAATAAACATTATCAGGAGGTTTTTTATGAAAAGAAATATAATTAGATTTGCTATCGTCGCTTTATTATTTAGTTCTTCATGTGCTGGATTATTTGAAAAAAATCAAGATACCGTTAAGCCGATAGATTACATTTCGGGTGGTAAGAAATTAGATTATAAAAGTTTCTTTGAGGGGGGAGTCGACGGTTTTTCGATTCTTAAAGATCAAAATGGTAATATAATGTCGACTCGAAAAGTATTTATTGATGGTGAGTGGGAAGGAAATAAAGGAACTATCAAGCATCGATATGTTTATAATGATGGTAGGAAAGATAGTAGAACTTGGTTGGTTACACTTCACAAGGATGGTACTTTTGATGCAATAGGTCATGATGTAGCAGCTCCAGCGCAAGGAAATCAAGTGGCTAATGCAGCGCAATCGACTTATGTTTTAAGGGTTAAAAATAATAATATATCTGAGGATGTATCTTATGAAGATAGAATGTATTTGGTTGATGAAGATTCTATGATTATGATTACGAATTTTAAAAAACGAAAACCCAATGCGTCTCCTGAAGTTAGAGATAATTTTGGTCAAATCATCACGTCTTTATATAAAGTTAAAACTTATAAAGGCGCAGAGTAATTAGCGTTTAAGTGGTATATTAATTTAAGTGTAATGATTAAAGTTTTATTTGTATGTACTGGCAATATTTGCCGATCACCAACTGCCCACGCCATTGCCAATCATGTTGTAAAAAGTAAGAACCTACAAGATGAGTTTTATTTTGACTCAGCTGCAACTGATGGTTTCCATGTTGGAGAGTTGCCTGACTTTAGATCTGTTGAGGTAGGAAAAAAAAGAGGTATTGATTTTTCAGGTATATTTTCTCGTAAATTTCAAATTGCTGATTTTGAGAAGTTTGATTATATTATGTGTATGGATAAGAGTCATCAGTCAAAGATTTTGGGGATGTCCGAAGGGAATGATTATAAAAAAGTGAAACTCTTTTTAGAGTTTTGTGAAGTGTCTAATGCGTGGAATAATGAAGTTAAAGATCCTTATTATCGCTATGAAGGTGCTTTTGATGACGTTTTTGATGTTGTGCAAGAGGGTATTGTCAATATGATTGATATCGTTAGAAAGTGATAATTTAGGATATTATTTTTGTTGATAGTATGATGAGGATAATCGTTAATATGATTTTTATGAATGCTATTGCACTAAAATTAAGCGTTAGTAGTAGAAGTAAAATGATTGGAATCAAAAAAAATGCAATGCAATTAAATGACTGAGATGAGATGGTGATGTCTTTTGATTTAGCGACATTGAAAGAAGAAATTAAGATGAGGATTGCAAAAGTTATCATTAGGATTGTTGTGAATGTGCTAATCATTTTTTAGGTAAAAAATAGTTATGAGATTCGTTAGTAGAAGTAGTATTATGATGTCTAGAGTTGTTTGGAATTCTAATTTAGAATTTAAGAGTATTACTGGTGTTAGGATTAGTGATATTAGGTGGAAGCAGAAGAGTTTTCCCTTTTTTTGATGAGTTGAAGAGAGCTTTATTATTAACAATATGACCGAGATGGATAGGATTGTGGTTATTATATCATTCGAGCTCATTAGTATATTCCAAGATTGTCATTGTCATTTTCAAATATTTCTTCACCGTCTTCTTCTCTTAAAATAGTATTTTCTTCTTCAAGATTTTCATCAATTTTTAACGCCTCAAAAAAGATATCTTCTCTTTTTGTTGCTAATGTTGGTCTTCTTCCGGTTAGGCGGTCAATTTTGACAAATTTAATAGTACTTGGAACTCTAAACGGCGTTGAAGGTTCGTTTTTTAGAGCTTTTTTCATGAAATTGACGAAGATTGGTAGCGCAATTCTTGATCCTGATTCTGCTTTTCCTAGAGTACTTGGGGAATCAAAGCCAACGTAAGTTGCAACTACTAGATCTGGAGAAAAACCCAAGAACCATGAATCATAGAAGTCATTTGTGGTTCCTGTTTTACCGCCAACAATTTTATTAATTTCTTTTGCTTTCCAAGCGGTTCCCCTTTCAACCACTCCTTGTAGCATTGACGTAATTTGATAGGCGGTTGCGCTATCAATTATTGTTTTTCTATCATCTATTAGTTTTGGCATATTGATATTTTCTATGTCTGATTCGCTAATTTCTTGAGCATTTATTATGGAACAATTTGGACATTCTCGACCATCTCTTCTAAAGAGGATTTTTCCATTTCGGTCTTGGATTTTTTCAATCATTGATGGGAATATTTCTTTACCACCATTTACCATCATCGAATAGGCTTTAGCCATTCTCATGACATTTGTTTCGGTCGATCCAAGGATTAGAGAATATATTTTTTTTGGTTCGTCATTGACACCAAACCTTTTAACGATATTGACTACTTTTTCTAGGCCTACTTGGTCTGCTAATCTTACGGTTGTAACATTTCTTGATTTTTCTAGTCCTATTCTAACTGTTGTGGGGCCGTAGAATGTGCCGGAGTAATTAGTTGGATGATACGGCGGAAGACCATCTCCTTGGTTCAGAGAAATTTCTTCATCTATTATGATATCAGCTGGGGTGAAACCATTTTCTAGGGCAGCGATGTAGCCAAAGGTTTTCATGGTTGATCCTGGTTGTCTCATTGCTTGGGTTGTTCTGTTGAATTGATTTGGTGCGTCAATATAACCACCCATCATCGCTAATATTCTTCCGGTGTGAGGATCCATTGCCAGGAAGCCGCCATTTACTTCCGGGATTTGTTTTAGTGTATAGAATTTTCGTTTATCTTCTGGATCTTCATTCTCTACTTCCTCAACTAAAATTACGTCTCCTTTATTTAGAACATCGCTTACTTTTGTTGGTTCATCAGATAATGTATTAACATCGATATATTTTTTTGCCCACATGAGTGATTCTAAATTTATTATTCCTTCTGAACCATCGGTTAGTCCTATAATTGCTTCTTCTTTTGTTGTTGACAATATTAGGGCTTTTCTCCAGCTTTTTTTGTATAGTTTTTCTACCACATAGTCGGATAGATTTTTTTGCCAGTTATCATCAACTTTTATGGTTGTTATTGCGCCTCTATAGCCATGT
The DNA here is from genome assembly GCA_016778745.1 of Rickettsiales bacterium. Lineage (GTDB taxonomy): Bacteria > Pseudomonadota > Alphaproteobacteria > Rickettsiales > UBA1997 > JADHOZ01. The sequence continues at coordinate 6,865 of JADHOZ010000027.1, read as the reverse complement.
CTTTGGTCGTAATCTTCAATGCCTGCTTGAAATGCTTCTCTAGCAAATTCTTGGAATTGAGTATCTAGAGTTGTGTGAACTACTATTCCGCTTTCAAATACATTATCTGAGCCGTAAAGGCTGGTTAATTCTTTTTTAACACTATCAGAGAAAAAGCCAGCTCTGACTAACTCTTGTTCGAATTGTTCGCTTAGTTTTATTGGTGTATTTTGGGCATTTTCTTTTTCTTCTTCACTTATGTAATGCTCTTTATACATTCTATCAATTACCCAATCTCTTCTGATTTTTGCTTTGATGATATCTTTTCTTGGATCTAACTTTGAAGGAGCTTTTGGTAGGGTTGCAAGTAGGGCTGCTTCTTCTATTGTTAAATCATCAATTGCTTTGTCAAAATAAACTTGAGCCGCAGCGGCAACGCCATAAGCGCTAGAGCCGAGATAGATTTGGTTGAAATATAATTCTAAAATTTCATCTTTACTGAAATGTTGATTTATTTTGATTGCTAATATTGCTTCTTTTATTTTTCTTTCAATGGTTCGTTCATTCGTTAATAGGAAGTTTTTAACTACTTGTTGGGTGATAGTTGAGGCGCCACCGGTAATGCCACCACCACTTAATTTGCTGATAATATTGTGAATTGCCGTTCTAAAAATTGCGAAAGGGTCAATGCCAAAATGGTTGTAGTAGTTTTGATCTTCGGCTGATATAAATGCATATGTTAGGTTTTGTGGAATATTATCTATTGGTACGAATATTCTTTTTTCTTTGGAGAATTCAGAGATAAGTGAGCCATTTGATGCGTAGATTCTAGTAGCAACGATTGGTTCATAATTTTTTAGTGTTGAGTAGTCAGGTAAATCTTGGCTATATTTTTTGTAAATATAGAGTACAATACAGATAGATACTACTGCCAGAAATGTTAAAAGTGCGAATAGAATTCTATAAAATTTTGTCATTTATTTAAAATATTCGTTAATTGCCGTTACCAAACTTTTAGATACTTTTCTTTTATATTGTAAGCTATTTAATGCCTTTTCTTCGGCGTTGTTGGTTAGATATCCCAGCTCTATTAAGACGGATGCCATATCTGGTGCAGTTAGTACAGCAAACCCTGCAAATCTATGGGTATTTTGTAAAATATCAATGCCAGATTTTTTAATCGATCTTATCGCGATGTTGGCAAATTTTGCTGAACTATTCATGGATTCTCTTTGCGATAAATCAATAAGGGTTTTCATGATATCTTGACTAGCTCCGCTGAAATTTACACCATGAATTATGTCGGCTCTATTTTCTTTTCTCGCTAGTCTTTCAGCTTGTTTGTCTGATGAGTTTTCTGATAAGGTATAGATAGAAAAACCTTTGGCTTTATGGTTTTTGGCTGAGTTCGCATGTAAAGAAATAAAAATATCAGCATTTTTCTTTCTGGCTATTGAAACTCTATCTCGCAGAGGAATAAAGAAGTCTTTGTGGCGCGTGAGATATACTTTGTATTTTTTTGTGTTGTTTAGTTGTTTAGCTAATTCTCTGGCAAAGGAGAGGGTGATGTTTTTTTCTTTGGATTTTAAATATCGGCCAATTGCTCCTGGATCTTTGCCACCATGTCCTGCATCAATAACAATGACGGGTTTTTTGTGCGTGGTTTTATTTGGTTTTTGATAGGATGTTTCTAGAGTTTTTTCTATTACTAACTCTTGAATTTGGTTTTGGTCAAACTCTTCTACTTTTGATAATATAAAATCATTAATATTTGTGTCTATTGTGTTGGTAGCCGGTGATTTCTTTTTTACTCCAGATAGGATGGTAATGATTTTGCCATATTTTTGGTCGGAGGTTTTTTCATATTTTGAACTGACAATGTCTATTTCATCTTTGAGCCCAAAGACTATTCTGGTAGTATTATTTTCTACTCTACTTTTGAATGATGTTATAAAATTTGGCAGTTTAGGATTTTGTGCCGCTTTGTCTATTTGAGAGCTACCAACATCCACTACTAAGCGCCATGGATCTTTAACTAAAAAAACTTTGAAATCTGATTTATTATCAATTGAAATGTCGAGATTATTGTTACTATCAAAGGATATTTTTTTGATATTTGTGGTTGCGGCAAAGCTATGGGAAATAAAAAGCAAAAACACAAAGAACGCTAAATAAAAAGCTTTAGGATTTTTGTTTTTTATAAAACTAAATAATAGCATTTATTATTCATTAAGTTTAATCTCAAAAGCCCTTTTTTAAGAAAAAATTTTATTAACTCAAGTTTATAAATAATGATAACAACTTTTGATAATGGCCTAAGAGTTGCGGCAGATGAAATGACTGATGTGGAATCAGTGTCGATTGGTGTTTTTGTCAATACCGGAAGCAGAAATGAAGATAAAAAAGTCAATGGTATTTCACATTTTTTAGAACATATGGCTTTTAAAGGCACTCAAAAAAGAAGTGCCAAAGAAATTGCAGAGGAGTTTGAAGGAATTGGCGGCAGTATTAATGCTTATACTTCCAGAGAGAAAACAGTTTATTATGTTAAGGTTTTAAAAAAACATGCGGAGTTTGCGGTGGAGTTTTTGTCAGATATTTTGCAAAACTCCACCTTTGATGAAGTTGAGCTAGAAAAAGAGAGGGGAGTGATTTTGCAAGAAATTGCTATGACCAATGATACGCCAGATGATATTGTGTTTGACTATTTTCAAGAAACGGCTTATCCAAATCAGGCTTATGGTAGATCAATTTTGGGACCGAAATCAAATATTAAAAAATTTCAAGCTAGCGATTTTAAGGATTATATTTTTAAGCAATATAATTATTCGGATATTGCAATCGCGGCGGCAGGTAATATTAAGCAAGATGACTTAGTTAAATGGTCGAAGAAATATTTTAATAATTTAAGTAATGGCAAACAACAAGAGGTTGAGTTGTCAAAATATGTAGGCGGGGAGTTTAAAAAACATAAGAATCTTGAGCAGGTTAATTTGGTTTTAGGTTTTGATGGTATTTCATATTTGGATGATGATTACTATAAATCTCAGATATTATCGATGATTTTGGGTGGCGGAATGTCTTCTAGATTATTCCAACATATCAGAGAAGAGCTGGGATTGGCCTATTCTATTTATTCTTTTAATCAGGGCAGTAGGGATAGTGGGATTTTTTCAATTTACGCTGGCACTACTCCTGAAAAAGTATCTCAGCTATTAGATGCGACAAACGTCGAGATTAAGAAAATTTGTGAGGGGATACACGACAAGGAATTAAACAAAGTTAAGACTCAATTCGAAGCAAGTTTGTTAATGGCTAAGGAAAGCACTAGTACCAGAATGCAAAAGCTTGGAAATAATATATTGAATAAAAATCGCGTTATACATTCTGAAGAAATTATTGAAAAAATTAATGCAATTCAAAAGACTGAAATAGTTGATTTAGCTGGAAAAATTTTTACAAAATCAAAGCCAACCTTTGCAATGGTTGGGAAAGTTAAGGATATTGAAATAAACTATGTCTAAAAACGAAATAAAACGAGAATTAGAACACAAAATAGAAAAAAACGAAAATCAAATTAGACAAGGATTGTACAATATTGAAGCTGAGCAGGCTGTGCTGGGTACGATTATCTTAAATAATGAATATCTAAATCGTGTTTCAGAGTTTTTAAAGGTAGAGCATTTTTACGAACCGGCTCATCAAAAAATTTATGAACAAATTATCCACAATGTTGAAAATGTGAATATTGTTGCTAACCAGGTTACGTTAAAACAGTTTTTTGATTCTGACGAGTCCATCAAAGCAATTGGTGGCGAGATGTATTTATCGACTCTTTTGGCGAGCGCGTCTGTGATTATTGATATTGCTGATTATGGCAGAATTATCCGTGATCTTGCTTTAAAAAGAGAATTAGCGATGATTGGCGAAGATCTAGTTAATAAGGTTTATAAATTGGATGATAAAAGTTCCGCCCAAGAACAAATTGAAATGGCGGAGGGTAATTTATTTAGGTTAAGTGAACATGGAGACGGGAAAAAAGATTTTGCACCAATTTCCGCTTCCCTAAAAACCACTTTGGATAAAACCTTAATTGCTAAGGAAAAAGGAAGTGATATTAGTGGTGTATCAACTGGGCTTGTAGATTTGGATAGAATTTTGAGTGGAATGCAGCCGTCAGATCTGATTATTCTTGCGGGTCGCCCATCAATGGGTAAAACAGCGGTTAGTATCAATATTTTGGTAAATGCTGCGAAATATTTGAATAAAGATGTTGAAAATGAGAAAGATAAAAAGGCGGTTGGCTTCTTTTCTTTGGAGATGTCGGCGGATCAGTTAACGGCTAGGATACTTTCGATGGAATGTAGTATTAATGCTACGAAGTTTAGAACTGGGCAATTAAGTGAGAGTGAATGGGAGGTTATTGCTACTAGGTCTGGTGAGGTTTCAAAATTGCCAATTTTTATTGACGATACACCAGCTCTTTCTATTTCGGCTGTTAGGACTAGGGCGAGAAGATTGGTTAGAAAACATAATTTATCTTTCTTGGTCGTGGATTATTTACAGCTTTTAAGGGGAAGTAGTAGTAAGTCAAACGAGAGTAGGGTTCAAGAGGTATCGGAAATTACGCAAGGTTTGAAGGCTATTGCAAAGGAATTTAATATTCCTGTTATTGCACTGTCGCAGCTTTCGCGTGCCGTTGAACAAAGGGAAGATAAAAGACCGCAACTTGCGGATTTGAGGGAGTCAGGTTCGATTGAACAAGATGCCGATGTGGTGGCATTTATTTATCGTGACAGCTATTATCATGAGAGAAAAAAACCGGCTGAAAATGATCCTAAATATCAAGAATGGGCGCAAAAGATGAATGAAGTGAGGCATTTATCGGAAATGATTATTGCAAAACAAAGGAATGGCCCTGTGGGTAGTGTGCATTTATTCTTTGATGCTGAGTTTACTAGATTTGGTAATTTGGAAGTGCATCATGAGTAATTATGTGCTGGGGATAGAAACATCGTGTGATGAAACGGCGGTGGCGATTGTTGACGATAACAAAAATATTCTTGGACATTCTTTGAAATCGCAAATTGAAATTCATCGAGAATTTGGTGGTGTGGTTCCGGAAGTTGCAGCCAGAGGGCATGTTGAGGTGCTGGATGATTTAATTGTCGATTGTTTGAAAAAGGCGAACTTGGAGTTTAGTGATATTGATGCTTTTGCGGCTACATCTGGTCCTGGTTTGATTGGTGGTGTGATTGTTGGTATGATGGCGGCGAAGACTTTGGCGTCTGTGTATAAAAAACCATTTTTGGCGATTAATCATTTGGAAGCCCATGTTTTAACGTCTAGATTGACGAATGATTTGGAATTCCCGTTTTTGACATTACTTATTTCTGGTGGGCATTGTCAGATCTTATTGGCGCAAAATATTGGAAAATATAAAAAGATTGGTCAAACTATTGATGACGCTTTAGGTGAGGCTTTTGATAAGGTTGCGCAAATGTTGGGTTTGAATTATCCGGGTGGTCCTGAGGTTGAGAAATTTGCTTTAAAGGGAGATGAAAAACGTTTTAAATTTGCTCGACCGTTGATTGATTCAAAAAGTCATGATCATATTTATGATTTTTCTTTTTCTGGACTAAAGACAAATGTGAGAAGGAGCATTGAAAAACTGACAGGTGAGAATTTTTCTCATTTAACGACACCGCAGAAGTTAAAGGAACACGATATTTATGATATTTGTGCGTCTTTTCAACGAACAGTTGTAGAGATTATTGTGAATAGAATTAATAATGTGTTGGCAAAATATCCGGTTGAGAATTTAGTTATTTCTGGTGGTGTTGCGGCGAACAGATATATTTTTGAGAATCTTAAAGCGAGATTACCAGAGGATTTACGCATTATCACGCCGCCTATTAGTTTGTGTACCGATAATGGGGTGATGATTGCTTGGGCTGGAGTTGAAAAGCTGAGGAAAGGTGAAGTTGATAGTTTGGATTTTAAGCCGCGGGCCAGATGGGAATTGTAGGAAAATTATTTTGTTTGAAGATGTAAAATAGAGTTTTCATCTTTGAGATGAGGTGCGATGAAGCCTTTATTTTAGAGGGTAAATTTCTTGCAGGTACCTGCAAGAAATTGTTTTTAATATCTTAAAAATCTATCTCCAGCGTCTTCTAATGTTCTAAATCTGCCATTATCAACTTCTAAAACCGCTAGATTTCTTTGCACTAATCCATTTGGTAAAAATCTGAATAATCCGTCTATTCCTCTAAAGCCATTTTGAGGTTTATCTTCGTAGTTAATTAAATCTTGGGCATTTACTATTTGCCCGTGATTTTCTTCTATTATTATTGATAGGGCAAGTACTAAATCGTAGGCGATGGAGGCAATTCTTGGAGGAAATTTACCGTGGTAGCGGTAATATTGTTTTTCGAATTTTTGAAATTTTTCATTATCGGGAGCCGCAAACCAAGATCCATTTAGGTTGTAGTTTTTTAGAGTTGAGATATCGTCCCAGTTACTACTGCCTAGAATTTGAAATTCTCTTTCGTTGGTGTTTTGTTTTTGAATGGTTTCAATAATCTTGTTTAGGATATTTCCCGATTCCGGAATCATAATAACTTCGGCATATTCTCTTTGTTTTTCTTCTATTACGGTGTCGTTATTAATTTCTATTTTTGGATCAATAACAAAGGCGTTGACTACTCTATTTACCGCTCTGCTTAGGGACTTTGTTGTTGGTTTGTAAAATTCTGACGTAACGAAAATACCATCCCTATCTTTAACAATTTTTTTGAATATTGCGGCCATGACATTTCCATATTTACTTCTGGGTGCCAGAATTGAGAATTTCGTTTTATTTTGTGCCATTGTGTAATTGATAATG
>JADHOZ010000026.1 GCA_016778745.1 Rickettsiales bacterium | reverse complement strand
CTCACTAATACCAGTTAAAGAAACTGGACAACTCATCACGGGATTTCCACTACCATCATCAACGTAGCCATTCGCCGTATCTATCTGATCGCAATTAACACCGGCATATCCAGCATCACAAGCACATGTTGTATGAGCGACATTTAAATTACCACTACCATCACATGTGTAACCAATAGACGATCTATGATTAATCCCAGAAGTAGTAGAAGTACTACAAGAAAAAGACCCATTTCCTTGAGTAACAAAATTAGGTACACCTTGAATACCTTGTATCGCCGCCACTTCAGATGGAACCGCACATGATTTCTGACAAAATCCAGAAACTAAATTATAATGATTAGACACATCACAACTATCACAATTAGATCCAGAATAACCAACCTTACAAGAGCATGAATTTGATGCAGAAAAATTACTACCATCACACGTATAATTTATCGTCCCTTCAAAATTACCAACACTACAACTAAGTTGAGAAGTAGAAGCGGTTTTATTAACCCAAAGATTAGCTGTGACACCCGCCATATTAACATAACACCCACTTTTACAAGTTCCAGATTGCATTGAATAACCGTTAGCGCTATCGCACTCAGAACAGTCAATCCCTGTATAGCCTTCATTTTCACATACACAATAAGCATTATTACTTGTAATAGTTATATTGTTTTCCGAACAAGAAAGACCAATTGTCCTAGTATAACCATCTTCAGCCATTGAGCACTGAACTGTCGAACTACCTTCCGGAACCCATACCTCACTAACCTTTCCCCACCTACCAGCAATATCACAACCAGCAACACAAACCCCGCTGCCATCATCTCGATATCCAGACGAGCTATCACAAGTTAAGCAACTATTGGCAATATCATATCCTTCTATACAAGAACATGAATCTGTTGTAGAAAAATTATTGCTCGCACACGTATAATTTACATTGCCTTCATAATTTGTTTCATCACATGGAATTGACAATTGCGTAGGAGTAGGAGAAACCCATACAACACTAGAACCAGCAATATCGATAGTACAACCAGCTAAACAATTACCACTTCCATCATCTGAATAACCCTCTATAGTGTCACAAGATAAACAATCAGATCCACTATAACCTGTTTGACACACACAATTATCTTCAACAACAATAAGTCCCAAATTATCCGGATCGCATTTATAAACCCAGTCACCTTCAAAATTTGGTGAATCACAATTCAGTGCCTCCTCAACAGAAGTCATATTCACCCACACTGTTGTTAATCCTGGTTCTGATACATCGCAACCTTTCCTACAGTCTCCACTCGATAAGTCCTTATCATAACCCACATCACAACTAGCCGCACAATCATCAATTGAGCCACTATATCCAGGAGCGCAACTACATGCACCAGTATAACCAAAAACCCCACCATCACACGTATAATCTAAATGGCCATCATAGCCCATCAGACTACATCCCAATGTTCCATCAAGTGGCAAAACACTATCAACCGATTGAAAATCCACACCATAATGCGACTCCCCACTTACATCACACTCCGGTTGAGGGCCATTTGGAGTATCATAATATCCATCCAACAACTCCGTGCAATCCGTTGCTATATCGTAGCCGACTTGACATTGGTCACAATTAGCTCCCCCTCTATTTCCTTCGCAACCACAAACCTCACCGGGCGTCACCTCAAACACCTCATTAATACAAGTATAACTTACCTGACCAGCAAATCCAACTTCATCACATTCAATATATTCCAAACCATTAGTTGGTGCAACAGACCCCGATTGAATCCCCACAAAATTCACAACACAGGCTTTAAAGCAGTAATCACCCGAAGAATAATAACCATTCAAACTATCACATTCTTCACAATTATAACCCATATATCCTGAAGCACAGCTATCACAATTTATCCCCGCGTAACCAGTAGCACAACTATCACAATCCTCACCAGTAAATCCCATTGGGCAAGAGTAACATGAAGACCCACTACAATCCGAGACATATTGCACACCTTGCTGACATTCAAACATCGGCTTACCAGAAATAGCCGCAACAACACTAGGAGCACCAAATATCACTGCAATACCACCCACTACACCAATACACAAACCCCAAGAAATCTTACCCGTAAAAAAACCCGTCCCAGTAGCCACAACCGCAAAAGCGGCAAAAACTTTACCAGGAGTCCCAGTGACAATATTTAAAACATTGCAAGCAGAAGCATCAAAAACAGAACCTGAGGCATAAGCAAGGAGCGGTGTAAAAACAAATAGTGTGAATAAAAAAATTCTCAATAATTTCAAATCCAAAAACTCAAAAATTGTATCAAAAAATATCCTTTTTTCTACAAATACAAAACTAACTTTCAATCTAAAATACCAGTTTAAAAAAAATATATTTAGGACTTGAAAAATTCCCCACAATCATCAAATATCTCACTTGGTGAAAGTGGGCAATTTGCTTATTTAACGAGTCAGATTTGAAAGAAAGCAGCTCAAAATCTGTTAAGTTGGGTCACTTTCACTAACATTCAAATCAATACCAACTTTCACATGTCATCTTACATAGCTCTCGCAAGAAAATATCGTCCGCAAATATTTAATGAGTTAGTTGGTCAAGATGTATTAGTTTCCACATTAACAAACGCTATTAAAAATAACCGCCTTCACCACGCCTATATTTTAACAGGCATCAGAGGAGTAGGAAAAACAACCACTGCCAGAATAATCGCAAAAACCATCAATTGCACCGACAAAAAAGATGCCGCAAGCGCTTGTGACAAATGTGACAATTGCAAATCAATCACCGCCTCAAAACATCAAGACGTCATCGAAATTGATGCCGCCAGCAAAACCGGAATTGACGATATCCGAGAAATAATTGACGCCATCGCCTACGCACCAGTATCGGCACAATATAAGATCTACATTATCGATGAAGTCCACATGCTTAGTAACAGCGCCTTTAACGCCCTACTAAAAACCCTAGAAGAACCACCAGCACACGTAAAATTTATCTTCGCTACCACCGAAATTAAAAAAGTTCCAATCACCATCCTATCAAGATGCCAAAGATTTGACCTAAGAAGACTTAGCGAACAAGAAATACAAGAACATCTAAAAAACATCTTAGAAAAAGAAAATATCAAATCCGACAACGCTTCCCTAGAAATAATTGCCAAAATGTCCGAAGGATCAGTCAGAGATTCCCTGTCACTCCTTGATCAAGCAATTGCTATTTCAGACAATCAAGATATCAAGAAAGAAACCATCGAAACGATTCTAGGTCTAAGTGACAAATCACTACCAATAGAATTATTCTCAAACCTAATGAACGGCAAATTAGAAGAATCACTAAAAACCTTCGAAAACTTCTATTCCACCTCTAGCGACATCGACCAACTAATCACTGAATTATTAGAAACAAATCACAAAGCCACCACACTAAAAACAATTCCTAACTATGACATAACTGGGTATAGCGACTCACAAAAAGAAACATTGCACGAAATATCTAAAGCCCCTTTATCGGCTTTAACGCGAATATGGCAAATATTAAATAAAGGCAAACAAGAAATTTCTTTATCATCAAATCAAAAAATATCTTTCGAAATGTTATTAGTTAGAATATGTCATCTAATCGCACTACCTGATTTAAAAGAAATTTTGTTTGACGTAAATAAAAGCAAAAATTTTGTTGAGGAAAAAAAAGACAATATTAAAGATAACAGCCAGGACTCCATGGTTGACGAAATTCTAAGAAATTTCGAAGGAGCCGAAATTATAAATTAACGTTGATAAATAGGTACAAGCTATGTCTGAAAAAACTAAGGCCAAAATTCTTTGCGTAGAAGACGAACAAGATATCAGAGAAAATATTGCCGAAGTCCTAAGAGATGAAGGCTTCGAAGTAATTGAAGCAGGAAACGGCAATAAAGGTTTCAAACAATTCCTTGAATATAAACCACATCTAATAATCTCGGATATCATGATGCCAGAACTTGACGGTTACGGACTACTAAAAAAAGTAAGAGAAGATAAAACCAGCAAGAATAACAACGTACCCTTCATCTTTTTAACCGCCTTAGGCCAGAAAGATGACATCATCAAAGGTGTAGATATGTCGGCAAACGACTATCTAATAAAACCTATTGATTTCGACCTAATGATTGCCAAAGCCAAAGAAAAAACCGAAAATTCCATTAAACTACAAAACCTTCAAAATAAAAAAATCGATAACATCAAAAACCAATTCACTTCAATCTTGCCAACCAATGAGTTATTTTCTTATTTAGACATCATAACAAAAGTATGTGAAATATTAAAAGAAGAACCCTACGGACCCCTAAGAGATAACAGATATTTAGAAGATTTTGACAAAATTCACAAAAACGCTACCAAACTAAGAACATCAATCACCAACTTTATCGACAAATCAACAATAGAAACCAAACTCAATGCCAATGAAGAAGTAATATCAATGAGCAATTTTTTCGAAAACTTCATCAATAAATTAAACGAAAAGTATCGCAAATTAATAACATTCAACAAACCTTTTGAAGAAAACACAAAAGCCAGAATAGATAAAGCATCATTCGTGAAAGCAACCAGAAAAATTCTATCCGGTTTATTAAGAACTGATCCTAACGCCAAAGTAGAAATTTCAACCATGTTTGATCAACTAAATCAGATGGTTATCATATTCTATCTCGATAGCCCCGATTCAGAACTAAACTTAAATGAGGCTATGAATCTAGGTGAAATCAAAACAATTCTTGATGAACAAAACATTAATATAGAGCTATCCCATAACACAAAAAATACCTTAACGGTATATATTCCATCATTTAGGCTAGTGTAAAATGGTAAAAAAAACGACAGAAAAAAAACCAAAAAAAACTAAAAAAAGAATAAGGAAAAAACCCCTACCCGTCATCATCAAAATATTCTTTTTTGTACTTCTAATATTATTTTCAACCTTCACCTATCTATCAATAACCCTAGCAATCAGCCCCAGATCGATTCCAATAGTAACAAAAAATATTGAGTCTTTAATAGAAAAATTAATAAAACAAGACGTTCAAATCAGAAATAGCCATTTACAAATCACCCGATCTCTAAATCTCAAAATAGTGACCCAAGACGTTAGCATAATCGATGATAATAACCAATCGACAATAACCACCCTACCTATCGTCAATATTGAAATTCCAATATATTCTATGGTCTTTGGTAATTTTAGCCCAAAAAGATTCATTATCGAAGATGCCAATCTAAATATTGATCACCGACACAGAAAAAACGCACCAGAAGAAAGTCAAAATAAAGACGCAATTTCACCAATACTTAACGCAACCACGAATTTTTTTATAAATCTCAAAGATAATTTTCATAGCAAAAGTCTATTTGAAATCAAAAATACCAACATAACAATCATAGACAATAACTCTTCAAAAAACCTCTATATCAAAAACTCCAAAATAAACAGCTATTATAATTTTGGAAAGTTACTTATATCTTTTAAAAATGAGATAACCATCAATGAAACTCCTTTCAATCTAAAAATAAGATGCATCGTCAGTGACAATAAAGAGTCAAATTGTCATCTCCAAACCACAAACTTCAGTGCCAATTCCTTCTCTTGGATTCATGATGATCTAAAACTATTAGACAATATCAACGCCACATTCCATATTTCCTCAAGAATAAAATATAATAAATACGGCTTAGATATTGTAGAATTTGACACCAACTCCCAAAATGGAAACTTCAAATACGATAATTTCTTCAATAAGACAATATCATTTAACCAACTACACATAAAAGGAACTTACCACCACCAATCAAAAAATCTAAATATTGAAAACATAGCAGCCAACTTCAAAAAGGAACATAAAAACTACAAAAACTATCATGACGCTAATCCAATATTACAAATGAGCCTTAATATACTAGAAGATAAAGAATTATATAATATAACCCTCAATGACATTGCAATAGAAGATCTAGATAAATTCTGGCCTGCCAATCTCGCTAAAGAAGGAAGTAGAAAATGGTCAATAACTCATTTAAAATCAGGTCTCATAAAAAATGCAACCGCCAAAATTGAAACAAAAAAAACTAAATTAACCGATGTAAAAGCTAATATAAAATTAGAAGATGCAACCATAAAATACAGCCCGAAATTTCCACCAATATTCAATACCAACGCCAATATAGATTTTGACAAAAAATCAATGAAAGTCAGAATTATTCAAGCAAAAACTCTACAAAGCACCGTAAGTGACTCCTTATTAACAATTGACAATTTCAAAGACAAAAACGCTAGACTGAATATAAAAGCAAACATACAAGGCCTCGGATCAAATATCCTAGAACATATATCCTATCAATCTAAATTCGCTACAGCAGTTAAAAAATACTTTAACGGCCAAGCAACCAGCTTTATAGAATTATCAATCCCCATAACCAAAAGTACTTCTGTAAATAGCCTATCCCTAAACATCAATTCCAATATCCAAAATAACAATAATCACTATCTCCGCGGCAATGCAAACATGACAATCCAAAACAAAGTCTCCAGCTCAAACTTCGACGTTCAAATAAACGCATCGCAAAGCAAAGTAAATTGCGATATATTAGGTATTCACAAACAAAAAAACAAAGACCTAAAACTAAATCTAGTAGTAGATGCCAAAGACCTAAACAAAATCAAAGTAAAAAATATTCAAATAAAAACCCCTAACTCCACAAAAGAAATATCCGCCCTCCTAGAATTTGACACAAATCCGTTTAAAATAACAAAATTAAATCTCACCAACTCCAACTTCAACGATAATAATTACGACCTCACATTCAACCTCCAAGACAAAAAACTAACCATCAAAGGTAATAATTTAAACCTAGCCAAAGCACTTGAAAGTAAAAACCTCGACAGCCCAGAAGATAGCGAAACCGATCTAGACTTCACGAGCCTACATATAGTCCTAAACAAATTAAGCCTAGCTCACAACAACAATCTAAACGATGCCTATCTATTCTACGATTGCCCCAAAGGCCTTTGCAAAGATGGTGGCGTTATCAGCCTTAGAAAAGAAGATAAACAATTCCTCAAACTAGACATTAAAGCAGAAGACGAAAATTCTTCAAAAATAAATGCCAAAATATTCGATGTCGGCGAATTAGCTGAATCTCTTGGCATCTCCAACCTGATAAAGAATGGCAAAGCCAAAATAACCGCCCTCAATACTCCAAAAAACAACAAATTCTCTCTCACTGGCGAAATAGAAATAGATAATGATATCACGATTTTTGAAAACGAATCCGTTAAATTACTAGAAAAAGACACGCTATATTCCACCATCAAAGACAAAATCTTCCCCAACCAAAAAACCACTTTCAAAAAAGTAAAAATTAAATTTGAACTAACCGACAAAATCCTAACCATCAAATCCCTAATCGCCCACAACTACAAAATCGGCATCACCACCAAAGGCACCATCGATCTAAAAAACGGCATCTACAACCTCCAAGGTTTCATCCTGCCTGGCTACATAATAAACAACCTCTTCGGATTAGGCGACATCCCCATAATTGGTGAAATCGCCAACCTTCTAACCAATGGCCAAGATGGCGGCGTATTTGGCATAAAATATGAATATTCCAAAAAGAAAAACGAAAAAGACTTCCACTTTAAGACCAATAAAATGTCGGCACTAGTTCCAACCACTATTCAGGGGATGTTTTAATTAATTAACAAATAACTTACCTTCCTCCTCCCTGACCCCCCCTAGGTGTTTTTGTTCTAGCATCAGGTAATACAGAGCTTTCTCTAGACAAATCTGTAGTACTAACACTACTATCATCTCCTACACTTTTATCACCTTTTAGCTTATCAAGAATTGCTCCTTTTTCCTCTTCTATCAATTTATGAAATTTTCCACCGCTTTTTTCATGGGCAAAATTAGATGCTGAATCTATTGCATTAGTCACACCACGATCTACTGATTCACTGAATCTCTCAGCTGCTCTTCCTATTTCATCAATCTTATTATCTACTGCTTTAGCAAACTCTTCAGCAGCATGCACAGCCGTAACACCTGCATTCCAAGTCTTTTGACTCGCTATTTTAGAATTATTACTAACACCACTCGAAAATTCAGCCATAGAATCAGAAACTGATTGAGCTGTTCTAGTAGCAATGTTACCTCTATCTTTAAAAGTTTCTTCACTTCTTTTTTTTTCACGATCTTTTTTTGCTTGACCCAACTTAGCAGAATGTTCACGCATCTTATCCAAAGCGTCCACTATAGGATGCCCTTCTTGTCCTAACTCACCACCAACTTTTTCTGATAACATAGCACTAAACACTTTTGGCATTGCCTGAGCATAAGCTAAAACCTGTTTACCTGCCCCAAGAGTTTTGCTATCTAATTTAACTTTAAATATATCAACTTTATGCATCGACGCCTTTGCTTCATCGCTCATGTTACTATAAGCAGTCTCAACACATTCCTTTAAACCATTAGCACTCATGCCATTCTCTTTATCAGGAGCCAGATTTGCAATTTCCTTAGCAACGCTACCCAATACATCACTATGTTTTGAAGCAGAAAAATAATGCGCCAGATTTCCTTGTTCTATAACAGATTTTTCTAAATCCTTTGCCCCACTATCATAGCCAACTTGATGATATTGTTCCATTGTTTTAGCTCGAGCATAATTTAACTGATTAGTGGCAACATTCTTAAATTTTTCTATTCTCTTATCTCTTTTACCAGCGAGACTATTTCTTTCATCAACCAATCCTTTCAAATCTTTATTCTCCGCATAGAGCTTCCCTATACCCTGATCTCGATCTCCAACATCAATTGCATCAAATCTTGAATCATGACCCAAGAATGCTTTGAAATCCACACCGCTTTCTGGATACTTATCAGACCACCTTTGTATCAGTTTATTTTTACCCCCAATCTCTTGGTTAAAATGTCCATTTTCACTTTTCTCTCTTGCAATCGCATCTTGATATCTATTATACTCCTTTTCCTCATCACCAATAGAATAACTCCTATTGCCCCTTAAAGCCTCTCTTTGTCTTCTACCAGAAATTGCAAAATCTTCGCCATTTCGTAATTGCTTTAACTTATCAAAATCAGCATCACCTATCCGGTCTGTAATAGGTCTAGTATCTTGTGTGTTAGGTGTGTCACTTCCTGGTAATAATGATTCTCCTACCTTTTTTCTAGCACTAGCAATAAATTCTCTTAAACCATTAGATATAGCCGTTCTTTCTTCGTCACTAACACTTACACCATTATAAATATCATACAACTCTTTTGGCAAGACTACCTTGAGCTTATCGCCCTCTTGCTGAAATAGAACATCATCAAAACTTTTTCCATTAAATGCCTCTATTTCTTTAGTTAATTCTGAAAATTTATCTTTATAACCTAACAATCCATTTTTATCATTAGGAAGGTGATAGCCCTCAGATAATGCCGGGCTCTCACCTTCAACTTCGGTTAATTCAACTGCTTGACCATCAGTAGCTGCTACCAAAAATTCTTCATAAGTTCCTATATCGTATTTTTCTTTTTTTTCAGGACCAAATATAAACTCAAAAAACTTCTGTAATAAATTCTGATTTTCAGTAGGATCAGAAACCTCTTTATTAAAAGCTGTTTGAATATTATTAGTTTGATTCATCAAATCTTCATCATTACGATTAGAGTTTCTAATATCATCAATATTTTTATTGATCTGATCTAAATTACCAGCTAATGCATTTTGTCTTAAACTAACCAAATCATTTCTTTCTATAGCCATAACGTAAAAAATTTAATTAACAATTTAAGGACAAATCCGCTTCATCCTTTTATAAGCCTTAGCGAATCCTTTCAATGAATATTCATCAACACCGAAAGTACCCAAAGCAGAATCACTGCGAACCTTTAAAACACCAGAATTAATCATTTTTTGAATAATAATAGCATCTTCAGTCCTAGTCTTAGCCCAAGCCATTTTACCTTTAGTTTCTAAGTTATAACTCTCTTTGTCAATAAGCAAAAACACTTCACTACTTAACTTATATTCATAACCAGAATAGATGGTAACCTCTTCATTTCTATCTTCTTGATACCTCGCAACCATCACATAAGGCTCAGCTCTTGAAGGGTGATCGGAATGTGACTTTATTGGATGTGCTAAAATATAACATTTTTTATAATCTAATTCTGTTTCCTGAATCTCAAACACCGTCCAGCTGTAAAAAGAACTATCAATAATTTGTGCATAAGACAACTGACACATCAAAACAACAAAAACTACAATATATAAAAGACTTTTTATCATCTAATTCTCTGCATGCAATAATATAAAATTGACTGCAAATTTAGCACATTGGGGTCGGACCCCGAAGTGGTTAATTTTTGCAAATTCTCCAGCGCCATTTCATAATATTGATTGGCAATCTCTTTTGATAATTCTATGGCTTTATATTTATTCATGATAGACATCACCTTATCTAAACCATCTTGGTTTTTTTCATCTGAATTATCGTAATTATCAATAAAAATTTGCGCCATTAATTGCCTCTCCTCAGCATCACTTTTTTCATACGCAATAATTATCGGTAGCGTCACCTTGCCTTCAAAAAAATCATCTCCAACCTCTTTACCCATATCCAACGAAGAGGATGAATAATCTAAAATATCATCAACTATCTGAAACACTATTCCAAGATTCTTCCCAAATTCTCTTAAAGCCTTAATTTTTTCTTCGTCTTTTTTTGCTAACAAAGCCGCCGATTCACAAGCAGCTGAAAATAACACCGCTGTTTTGCCAAAAATAATATCCAAATATGTTGCTTTTGATAAGGTAATATCATTAGAATTTTCAAGCTGCATAACTTCGCCATCAGCCATAATTGAAGAAGCCTTTGCCAATAAATCCAACACTCGCATATCGTCAGATCTTACCATCAACTGAAATGCAATTGAAAATAAATAATCACCCACCAAAATTGGCGCCTTATTATCCCAAATTGCATTAGCCGTATCTTTTCCTCTACGCGACTTTGAATTATCAACAACATCATCATGCAACAAAGTAGCCGAATGAATTAATTCAATCGCAGCCGCTAAATTATAATGCGCACTCAAATCAGACACACCGCATAATTTGGCACATATTAAATGTAAAATTGGCCTAACTCTTTTACCACCAGAAGAAACTAAGTGATTGGTAATCTCAGAAATTAAAGGGGACTTGCCACGCGAAAATTCTAAAATCTTTTCATCAACATTTTTTAAATCATCTGCTAGTTCGGCAAAAATCTGACTAAATTCTTTCATTAACAAATATTAGTTATTGTGAAGAGCGCTTATTTTAACCTTACACTCTTCTATCTTCGAAGAAATATTATTTAGAGAATCTCTAACGGAAGCAATGATTTTTTCTGACTGGCCACCTTTAATATATTCAATATAGCAATTAGCTAATTTATCTGCATATTCTTCCAGATTAGCAGTTATTTCCTCGGCTATTGCAAATTCTTCACCAGACAACTCGTGAGAACCATCTTCAACAGTTTTTATCAACCGATCAGCAAACGAATAATATTCAACTATTTCATTATATAATTGCTCTTGTTTGGAAGTCGCCATATTAGTTTGTTATATAAAAATAATCATATCCACGTTCATCAAAAGCTATTTTAGCATTTACTAAATGTCAATTAACAAATCTTCTTTGGACAGACCATATCCGCTCAAAGCCCATTTTCTTCTCAATAATTCTAGTTTTCTACTTATATCAGAACCACTAAACCCTTTATCCATAATGTCCCTATTAATAATAGGAAATGGCGGAATCTCGGCTTCATCAATAAAGCTAGACAACTCCTCAAAATTTTCTTGCGAAATAGCGCCACCAACAACTGAAAATGCTAACGCATCCCCAACAAAGTCTTTGTCGAAGTTCGCCAATAAAATCTTAATGTCATCGATATTCTCAATTTTATGATTGACCAAAAACTCAAAATACCTCTTCTCAACCCTCGTAGCACAAATTTCCTTGTAAAAATTCTCAAGCTCCACACCTCGATTTAAAAATAAACAAGCCAATCGAACATTAAGACCATATTTTCTACCCAAAGAAAATAACTTATTTAAAGCCTCCACATCTTGGCCATTATCAAAAAGACATTTGTCAATTTCACCTTTATTCATCACTCTCAAAACGTTAATCAAATAATTGATGTCATCAAAACCAATAATCTTAAAATATTCCTGCCTAATTCTTTCTCGAGAAAGCCCTCTCAATCCTTCCTTATTAGCAACACAAGCCTCAAATCCAATTGTATCAACTGCCCTAGAATAACGTAAACTAAACCGAAAAAACCTCAAAATCCGCAAATAATCTTCCTTTATCCT
Organism: Rickettsiales bacterium; assembly: GCA_016778745.1. Lineage (GTDB taxonomy): Bacteria > Pseudomonadota > Alphaproteobacteria > Rickettsiales > UBA1997 > JADHOZ01. Next base: position 4,524 of record JADHOZ010000026.1, on the reverse strand, counting down.
CTCGTCAGCATCGCCGATAAATCTGATTTTACCTTTTTCTAAATCATCTCTACCATCAAAATAATCATAGATCTCCCCATCTTTATCCATATAAAGCGCATTAACGGTAAAATCTCGACGTGCCGCATCCAACGAAAAATCCTCACAAAACTCCACCTGCGCATGCCTACCATCACTATCAACATCCATCCTCAAAGTAGTAATCTCATAATTACTCCCCCCAACAACAGCCGTAATAGTGCCAAATTTTTTCCCCGTAGGAATGGCCTTGACTCCACTAGATAACAACTTTTCCTGAATCTCATCCGACCCAAAAACACAAGCAAAGTCATAATCACTCACCGCTCTCCTCAATAAAAAGTCACGCACGCAACCACCTACAAGACGAACATTATCTCCAAAAATCCCAAAAATCACCTCAACCCCTCTATCCATAAAAATCTCCACAATTAAAATTTAGCACTTTGGAATCTGACCCCAAAGTGCTAAAAGTTAGATAACGTAAATAAAAATCCCAGAAGACTCAGCTGCGTTTATTACTTTTTCTTTCTCTATTATGATTGTCGATTTTGCTTGAATAGCAATTCCTTTGATTTGGGACTTTTTGCAAGAATCTATTGTGTTGAGTCCTATTGTCGGAAGATCTGCTTGTTTTGACTGCCCTTTCTTTTTCATTTTTACTAATATCGCTTTATCCTTATAATCCACCCCCAAATCTCCTACCCTAGCAATCATTTTGCTGGTTCCTTCAACTGCTTCTACGGCTATTATTTGTTTTTGCGCCACCACCAGAGATTGACCCACATCAAATTTTGAGAAAGCTAATATTGCTTGCTTTCCAACATGTATATCTTCTAACTGCTCTTTTGTTGGCATTATGTTAGTTAACGGACCCTTTTTGCTTACCACGCAATCTAAAACACTATCAATAGCAACAATATTCAAACCTTGTTTCTGAAAATATTTAATGACCGTCTTTAACACTGCATCATCACCTAAAATTTTATTTGCTAAAATTTTTCCAAGTAGCACTGCGCCTTTTTTATCTACTTTTATTTTTGAGAAATTTGGCTTCGTCACTCCACCAATAAATACAACATCTTGGATTTTGTTTTGTTTAATAACTGTCAGGAATTTTTCAATCTCACCATAATTCACAATCACCGGATCATAATAAGAATAATCAATGTCATATGTTTGTCCAGCCAGTAGAAATAACACAAATTTCTGATCTTTCTTAATACAACTATCAATTAGAATTTGTGGCAATTTGCCATTTCCAGCTAAAATAGCCAAAGGTTTTTTATCCTGCATGATTTAAACTCGCACCTCCATCAATTGAGATTATCTGACCCGTAATAAAGTCATTCTCCAATAGAAATTTTAGACTCTGAATAATATTGCCAACATCACCTTGTCTTTGCAAAGGAATCTTATTTATGATTTTTGCTTTATCATCAACATTCGCACCATCGATTGCATCCAAAATATATCCAGGAGAAATTCCATTAACCCTAATTCTAGGCGCCAACTGCAAAGACAACATTTTGGTCGCTTCCAATAAGAATTTTTTACTTAACAAATAATGGAAATAACTCGTATCATAACGAGCAGTATTCTTGTCTATCATATTAATAATATGCCCACCATCGGCGCTTTTAGAAAAGGACCTAGATAATAACAATGGTGATTTTACATGTACGTTAAAATTCTCATCTAACTCCTCAAAGTCACTATCAATAAAATTAGACTTCTGAAAAATCGAAGCATTATTAATCAATACACTACAATTTTTATTAGTAACAAAAAATTCATCACCAAATTTTTTAACTGCTGCAATATCAAATAAATCAAGTTTATAGGCTTTGCAATGTACGCCATATTTTCCTAATTTCTCACAAAGGCTTATAGCCTCATTTTTAGAATCTCTGTAGGTAATAGCCACATCATAACCCATTTTTGCTAAAGCAGTTGCCATCACAGCTCCCACTCTTTTGGCTCCACCAGTAATTAACGCTAAATTATTCATTTTTTTACGTAATCTTTAAGTTCTCGCAGAACATTTTCCACACCTTGTCCACTAACGGCAGAAATGACAAATATTTTTACAGATTTTTTATGTTTCTTCTTAATATGACTCTTCAACTTAGACATTTTCGCATCTAATAATTCTTCTTCGATTGCATCAATCTTATTTAAAACAACAATCTCAACTTTTTTGACAATCTCATCACCGTAACCCTCAAGTTCTGTTCTAATAATATCGTAATCCATATTCACATTGTTGCCCATTATATCTATTAAATGCAGCAAAACCCCACATCTTTCAATATGTTTTAAAAATCTATCACCAAGACCTTTACCACCAGAAGCTCCTTTAATAAGACCAGGAATATCGGCAATGACAAATTCTGACTCATCAATATAAGCAACGCCAAGCTGAGGTTTTAACGTTGTAAAAGGGTAGTCAGCAATTTTTGGCTTAGCTCGAGTAGAAGAAGATAAAAAAGTAGACTTCCCAGCATTTGGTAACCCAACCAAACCAACATCTGAAAGTAATTTTAAATGCAAATTAACTGACAATTCTTCTCCTGGCTGAGCAGGTTTAGTATATCTTGGCGCCTGATTCGTAGAACTTTTAAAATTAAAATTTCCCAAGCCACCTTTACCACCTTTTACAATTAACTCCTCTTGATCGTGTTCTTTAAAATCAACAATAACTTCACCAGACTCAGAATTTATCACTTGTGTACCAACGGGGATTTGGAGCAATAAATCTTTGCCATAAGCACCATTTTTATTGCTACCCATTCCACCTTTACCATTTTCTGCCTTAAAATGTTGCTTATAACGAAAATCAATCAATGTGTTTAAATCTCTCGTTGCCCTTAATATAATATTACCACCATTGCCTCCATCGCCACCATCTGGACCACCGCGCGGAACAAATTTCTCTCTTCTAAAGCTAGAGGCGCCTTGGCCACCATTACCAGCTTTTAAATATATTGTTGCTTCATCGATAAAATGCATTTTATTCGCTCTTCGCCGTTATTAATTCTTTTCCTTCTTCAACCTTGCCACCCGCTTCTTTAAAAAGTAATAATAAATTCTTGTTTAATTCATTATTGTCAAAAACGCCAATTTCAGCCTTTCCAGAGGCTAAATAAGCAATTTCCAAAGCAGTCGATCCAAGAGATTGGGTAAATGTAACTTTTTCTTTCAAATTTTCTACATTACTCACAAAAGCCAATTTAGCATCTTTTCTTTTTGATACCTTGATTTTTCTATTATTCACATACGATCCAAATCCTTTTTCACAATAGTAAATTTCTTTACTAAATACATTATTTAGCGCTACCGAAATAGCCTCTTCTTTTTCACTATCTTTGTGAACCAAGATCACCGCCACAACAAAATTTGGATTAGCCCGCGACAGATTATCAAGACCATTAATAGCTGAAATATGATAGATAAACTCCGGATTTTGATTATTGATAATGCGCTGCCCATCATCAAAAACAATATTAAATTCTGGCCTAAATCTTGCAAATTCAGAAGCCAAAATCTGTTTTACTTTCTGATAACAATGACTCGCAAACTTATTTGCCGATGCGGGATTAGACTGCAAATTTTCTAACTCCATAAAATCTCTAGACAGATGCACAGAAGCTTTTTCGATTGCTTTGATAATAACATTTAGATTGGGACTATATCGCATTTTATGAATTATTCATTTGTATGGGCACTGTAGTTTAGCGCCCTTAATCTAAAAGCCAAATCATTTATTGTGCGAGACTTATAAACCAGACTATGCGATAAAAATTCATCATCATTTTTCTTATTAAAATCAACACGGTAATGTGCACCTCTGCTTTCTTTTCTATTGAGCGCACTGAAATTAGCAGCAATTGAGTTTAAAAGAAGAGACTTAACCTCAAAATAATCAATAATCTCTTCATTAAATATGAGCGAAGAATTATTAATTCTGTATTCATCAAATTTTTTACTCAATGCCAATAAACGATGCAAACCCTCCTCCAAAAGATCTTGGCGACGAAAAATGCCAAGATATTTTTCGTTATTTTCTTTAATTTCTATCTTAATTTCGACTAATTTAATAGAGTTTTTAGAATTTTTATCAAAAATATTACTAAATTTCGCAATTTTTTGTTCTATTTCTTCATTTTTTAACATTTTTCTTTCATTTTCTAAAGAAAGTGCCGCTTTTTCACCAGAAATCTTACCAAAAACCACCAAATCAAGTAAAGAATTACAGCCAAGCCTATTAGCGCCGTGAACCGACAAACAAGCAGCCTCACCAACAACAAATAAACCTTCGACCACCTCATTGTTAGCATTCAAAGCTTGACAATTTTCATTTGCTGGAATGCCACCCATCGTATAATGAGCTGATGGGCTAACAGGAATTAAATCACACCTTATGTCCATATTTAGAAATTTCTTCACCAATTCAACAATTCCTGGTAATTTTTGTTCTAAAATATTATTGGAAATATGTCTTAG
>JADHOZ010000025.1 GCA_016778745.1 Rickettsiales bacterium | reverse complement strand
TAAACAAAGAATTACAAACATTACTAACGAATATTAGAAAAAAAACAGCAACACCTCCCCCAAAGAGAGATGAAGAATTGCAATATAAAATCTCAGATCTCATTAAAGCCATTAATGATTCTGATAGTGCAGAAATAGAAAAAATCCTAAACAAAACGCCAACCCTACTCAATCAAAAAGACAGGCAAGGCAACACACCCCTTCATATTGCCGCTCAAAAAGACAATAAAGATATAGTCCAGCTTTTATTAGAGAAAAGTGATATTACTGCAAAAAATAACGATGACAAAACTGCATCAGATATTGCGCATCCGGCTGTAAAACCATTATTTACAAAAAAATTAAGTGACAAAGAGGAGTTTGTTAAGAAAATAACATCACTAATTACAGCTGCCAAAGATAGCGAAATCAAAGCTGAATTAGAAAAACCAGAAAACCAATCTTTCTTCGAAAGATTTACCGCAGAAGAACACATAATATTTGCTCTACTAAAGCAAGAACCTCTACTCGAAGCGTCGATTTCCTACCTCATTGCACAGGAGTCGAACCTATTCGACATAAAAAACACTAACGACCAAACAATATTAGAATATGCCCAAGTATTAGAAGGAAAGAAGGCATCAGAGCAGCAAATTAAAGTCAACTTCTTAAACGAAAAAAAACCAAAGGTAATTAAAGGCGAAAGTAAGAGTAAGGGTAAATCCGAATCTAAATCCGAACATGAGGAAGAAGAAAAAAAAGAAAAAGAGTTAGAAGAAAACCTTCCACCTCGACCACCAAACAATTGGGGATTTTATGCACCAACTACCCACAACAAAGATCAAACACTCACCATTAGACCAACCAGAGCAATCCAAGAAGCGATACCTCAAACACCAAACCCCATATTAGAAACCCTAACCATTGTCGTTCCATTCAATGAACTAAACGCTTATAAAGCGCAATATCAGGGGCGTCTATTAGATAGACAAAATAGAGGAAATAATCTTCGAGTTATCAATGGAGTTTATGATAACTCGAAAGAATTGATTGCAAATACACTAGTCAATATTCTTAATTTGGCATCTACTGCCCTCTCTCAAAATAACCTTGGTGACACAGTAGACCCCAATAACCAAATGGATCAACACAAAGTAATTGGCCTAATTAAACTAGCCAAAAAACATAATGGCCTTAGCAAATTAGATCCTAATTCCAAGGAGCTTAGTCAAATCGGCGTTACTAAAGATCAAGCGCATAATTTTTCAATTTTATTTCAAGATTTATGCGCAGAGTGCGGAATTCTAACGGGAAGAGAAGTGCGACTGAAAGAAAATCTTGTAGGACTTAGATTGCCATTTATTTCAGAGGAGATAATTGAAAAAATAGGACAAGATTTTGACAAAACAATCAAACAATCAATAGATGAAATTGATCTTATAATACAAAAAACAACCAATGCATTAAAAGAACAAAATCAACCAAAAATAATATCACCCAAAACACGAGAACAGATACTATTTAGCAGTAATAATGGGCGATTACAGTTCATTAATTAAATACTCAACAAACTTATCGTTAGTAACGTTACCATAAATATCTTCAATTGAAGTCACGCCAAATTCCTTTATGCCACAAGGAACAATATTACTAAATCCCTTCAGATTTGGATTAATATTAATTGCAATACCGTGATAGCTAACCCACTTTCTTAATTTTATTCCAAGCGCTGCAATCTTTTTTTCTCTACCTTTATCATCTTCAACCCAAATACCAACTCTACCCTGCTTAATCTCGCCTTTAATATCATATTGAGCTAAAGCTTTAATAATTAAATTTTCCAAAAACTCGACAAATTTTCTAACATCAGGCTGGTTTGGTGCAAAAAATTTCTTCAAATCCAACATAAAATAAACTACCAGCATACCCGGACAATGATAAGTATATTGTCCGCCACGATTCGTTTTAAAAACCGGCACATCACTTTTTACTAATAAATCTTCCTCCTTAGCGCTAACTCCCGCTGTGTAAACTGGCTCATGTTCCAAAAACCAAATCATTTGTTTTTCCCTACCAGCAATAATTCCCTCAACCCTTTTTTCCATGAATTCCAAAGCCTCAGGAAAAGGCACTAAGCCTTTGCTTTTTTTTACTTCAATGTCTAGTCTATTTATTAAATTCACTGCCTATATTTACTATTTTAATAATTCCACAAAAAATATGATCGCAAAACTTTGGGGCTTGCTAGATGAAGTCCATCAAGATAAATGCATAATAAATGTTAATGGTGTCGGTTATTTAGTATTTTTGTCAAGCAAAACTGCTGATCATCTAAAAAAACAAGAAAAAAACAGCCCTATTTCATTAATTATCGAAACATTAGTCAAAGAAGATGCTTTCGAGCTTTACGGTTTTTTAAGTGAAAGTGAAAAAAACTGGTTTTTAGAATTAACCAAAGTTCAAGGAGTTGGCAATAAAATGGGCCAAAAAATCTTGAGCGCATTTGAACCAAACGACCTAATTCAAGCTTTACTTACCAAAGATTCAAAAGCATTTTCTAAAGTATCTGGAATTGGCCCTAAATTAGCAAATAGAATTGTTACCGAACTGAAAGACGCACCAAACAAAATGGGTATTTCTGGCAATATCGAAATATATGAAAACCCTGCCATACAATCTCCAATTGCCGATGACGCCATCTCAGCTCTAGAAAATCTCGGATATAAGAAGTTTGATTGTCAAAAAATAATAAATTTACTTTTAAAAGAAAATTCCGATATAACCTTGGAGAGCTTAATAACTAAAACCCTGCAGCGTTTAAGCAAATAAATACTCAAAAGCCACAACGAAGTGCATTAAAAATTAGTAAATATGACCCAAAATAAAAATCTAAACCCAAATATTCAAAATAGTGAAAAACCAAATGAAAATAACCTACGCCCCACTTTATTAAACGATTTTTTGGGTCAAGAAAAGTTAAAGCAAAATCTGTCAATTTTTATTAAAGCAGCTAAGAATCGTGGCGACTCCCTGGATCACACATTATTTTATGGACCACCTGGACTTGGCAAAACAACACTTGCGCAAATTATTTCTCATGAAATGGCTACCGGCTTTAAGTCGACTGCCGGACCCGTTATTTCAAAATCCGGAGATTTAGCAGCAATTTTAACTAACTTACAAGAGGGTGATGTATTATTTATCGATGAAATTCACCGCCTCAATAAAAATGTTGAGGAAGTTCTCTATTCGGCAATGGAGGATTATAAATTAGATATCATCATTGGTGAAGGGCCGGCCGCTAGAGCTATCAAAATCGATTTACCAAAATTCACGCTCGTTGGTGCAACAACAAGAATTGGTCTCATTGCTAACCCACTAAAAGATCGCTTTGGTATTCCGCTTAGAATTAATTTCTACACCGATAAAGAATTACAAAATATCGTCCTAAGAGATGCAAAATTATTAGATATTAATATTACAGATGATGGCGCTTTTGAAATAGCAAAAAGATCACGCGGTACGCCAAGAATCGCCATTAGGTTATTAAAAAGAGTTCGCGACTTCGCTAGTGCTGAAAATTCTACTCTTGTCACCAAACAAATTGCTCAGGGTTCACTAAGTAAACTCGAAATTGACTCAATTGGTCTTGACTCTTCTGATTACAGATACCTAAAATTTATCGCTTATAATTATAAAGGCGGACCCGTTGGAATTGACACTATTGCTTCAGCAATTTCTGAAGAAAAAGACACGATCGAAGAAGCTATTGAACCATTTTTAATACAAAAAGGTCTTGTTGAAAAAACTCCGCGTGGACGCGTTTTGACAGATATTGCACTAAAACATTTGGGATTATGAAAACATCAATATCACATCATTCAGCGAGATCTTCTCTACCTCAATCATCTTTACACTCAAATAAAAGAAATATTAACAATCCTAACTCGATTGGAAATTCAGCTCACTCACACTTAACACCAAAAGACATATTATCTTTTAACTCAATGAAACATATAAATTACATAGATCAAAACCAATTAGCACCAACTTCAATGAATCCAGTTGAAACGGCCACTGAAGCTTTTATATCAACTTCAGTTGTTGCCAGCCTAGTTGAAGAATTAGATCTAAAATTAACTTTCAATGAATTTAAAATTTATGGTTATGTGGCACAATTTCTTGAAGGCTATATTGAAAAACTAAATACTAATACAACAAATACTCGTGATAACACAAAGCATGATATTTCGTTATCTGATATTTATACTAATAATTATTCTAATCTTGAGCACACTAGTCCTAATACAAACCCTTTCAAAGCAAGAGCTCAGAGAGTTATTCCCAAACAACATACGCAACATAAATGATGAAAAAAATATTATTAATAATCACCGGCAGTATTGCTAGTTACAAATCAATGGATTTAGTGCGTTTACTAAAAAAAGCAAATTACGATGTAAGTTGTGTTTTAACAAAAGCAGCCGAAGAATTTATTACGCCTTTACTTGCTTCCAGCCTATCTGGAAACAAAACTTACAATGAATTATTTAATATTGATGATGAGCTTGATATGGGTCATATTAACTTATCAAGAAAAACTGACCTAATAGTTGTAGCCCCAGCAAGTGCTAATTTTATTTCTAAAATGGCTAATGGTATTGGTGATGATTTAGCTTCGACTACTCTTTTAGCGGCTAATAAAGATATTATCATTGCTCCAGCAATGAATGAAAAAATGTGGCTTCATAGCGCAACGCAAGAAAATCTAAAAAAATTATCAAAATCACATATTGAAATTATTGATCCACAAAAAGATGTACTAGCTTGTGGTGAATTAGGAATTGGCAAAATGGCCGAACCACAAAATATCTTCGAAAAAATCGAAGAATTTTTCCTAAAGCAAAATCTTCTTAAAAACAAAAATATTATGATTACAGCTGGTTCAACTTATGAACCGATTGATCCTGTTAGATTTATTGGCAATAGATCAACAGGAACTCAAGCAATCGAGCTAGCCAATGTCTTAGCAAAAATGGGGGCAAATGTTACTATGATCGCCGGCAATATAACGCAAAATATTGCACTTCCAGAAGAAAATATAATTCGCGTTGGCAGTACTCAAGAAATGTTTGACGCCGTAACCAGTAATCTCAATAACATTGATTGTTTCATCGGTTGTGCCGCCGTATCAGATTATAAAGTTAAAAACCCATCTACACAAAAGATAAAAAAAGATAAAAACAAAGATGGCAAAGATACCATGACTCTCGAACTAGTTGAAAACCCCGATATTTTAGATTTTGTTGGCAATCATCAAACGCACCGCCCAAAACTAGTGGTAGGCTTCGCTGCAGAAAGTGATAATTTAGAAAAATATGCAACTGATAAATTAAACAGAAAAAACTGCGACATCGTTCTTGCTAACAATATCGACAATGGAAGAATTTTTGGAAACGCTGAGAGCGAAGCCATGCTAATAAGTAAAACCAAAACAAGAAATCTCGGTAAAACCACCAAAAACCAGATAGCCAAAATAATCGCCGAAGCCATCTTGGAATTCTCCTAACAATTTTAACTACAGATTTTTTTAAGAAGTTCTTTTGCTTCTTCTTTGGTCTTCTTCGCTGCTTTTTTACCCAAATCAATAGCCTCATCTAAAGCAAACTTTCCTTGAGAATAGGTTTCGTAAACATCACTGCCATCATAATCTAGTATGATCGTCTTAAGCGTCAAAAGATTAGCTTCTTGAAGAGCATAAACTCCAACCGGGGTGTAACAAGACGCACCTAGCTCGCTTAAAAATGCTCTTTCACATCTAAGCTCAATTTCACTTTTAAAATCATTTGCCGCTCTAACAAAATCATAAAGCGCTACGTTATCTTTCTTCACTTGTATCGCCATTGATCCCTGTCCTCCAGCTGGCAACATTACCTCTTTTTCAATGAAATTTTTTACATCATAACCCAAAGGACATGATTTATTACCTTTACTTAATCTTTCTAGCCCACAATTCGCTAAAATAGTTGCATCAACTTCACCTTCTTGAACCCTATTGAGCCTAGTTGTAACGTTTCCACGATAATTAACTATTTGTAAATCTGGTCTAATCTTTAATAAAATCGCTTTTCTTCTTGGTGATGAGGTACCAACAAGGGCGTGTTTTGGTAGATCTTCAATAGTCTTGTAATTCTTGGAAATCAAACAATCTCTGGCATCCATTCTTTTAGTAAAAGCGGCCAAAATGGTCTCTTCATGCAAATGAGGCGGAACATCTTTAGCTGAATGCACGGCGAGGTCTATTTTATCTTGGACCAATGCGCGTTCTAATTCTTTGATAAACAAACCTTTACCACCAATTTCCGCCAAATTACAACTTAGATTCTTATCTCCCGTGGTATTAATTGGAACGATTTCAAATTCTCTATCACCTAATCCATCTTTCAGTAATTCTATTACCTCATCAACTTGTGCTAATGCAAGCTTGCTGGTTCTAGTACCAATTTTAATCTTTTTTGGAGATTTATCAGACATTTTAAGAGTTAAAAATAAAAAAGGCGCCAATTGGCGCCTAATAAAATAAGTTTAAAATAGATCTTAACCTTGGCGCGCTTTAAAGCGAGGATTTACTTTATTGATGACATAAAGACGACCTTTTCTGCGCACAACTTTACAGTTTTTATCTCTTTTTTTAGCAGCTTTCACTGAATTAAAAATTTTCATCTTCCTATGAGAATTAAGTTATAATAAAAATGAGCGCGGATCGTAATGACCTAAAACATAATTGTCAACTATCTATCCACCTCTCCAAATACGATATCTTGCGTTGAAATCACCGTGACTACATCAGCTAACATATGACCCTTAACCATAAATTCTAAAGCTTGTAAATGAGCAAATCCTGGTGCTCTAACTCTGCATCGATGAGGTTTGCTTGAACCATCAGAAATGAGGTAAACCCCAAACTCTCCCTTTGGCGCTTCCACACAGCCATAAGCTTCGCCAGCCGGAACCTTATAACCTTCCGTGTAGAGTTTAAAATGATTAATTAAGCTTTCCATTGACTCTTTCATCTGCGCCCTTTTCGGTGGAGCAACTCTCGGATCTTCTGTCATCACTCCTCCCTGTGGCATTTGCTCCAAACATTGCTCGATAATTTTTAAAGATTGCCTCATTTCTTCAACCCTGATCAAATATCGATCATACGAGTCACCATTTTTTCCAACCGGAATATCAAATTCCATTTTGTCATAAACCTCATAAGGCTGTGATTTTCTTAAATCCCAAGCCAAGCCAGAACCTCTAATCATTGGTCCAGAAAAACCCCAATCCAGCGCATCTTTTTGCGAAACTACACCAATTTCAACCATCCTTTGTTTAAAAATTCTATTATCCGTTAAAAGATTGTCCATATCGTCTAATCTCTTTGGAAATTCCTTAATAAATTCAGCAATTTCGTCTAACAAACCATCAGGCAAATCTTGACTTACACCACCTGGCCTGATATAAGCAGCATGCATTCTTGATCCAGATACTTTTTCATAAAAACCTATCATTTTTTCTCTTTCCTCAAACATCCATAAAAGAGGGGTCATTGCACCAACATCCAGCGCCTGGGTCGTAATTGCCATAATGTGATTTAAAATTCTAGTGATCTCAGAAAATAAAACTCTGATATAGCGAGCACGAAGTGGAATTTTACAATCCAACAATTTCTCAACCGCTAAGGCATAAGCATGTTCTTGACACATTGGAGAAACATAATCCAAACGATCAAAATAAGGTACAGCTTGTAAATAATTTTTATATTCTATTAGTTTTTCAGTACCCCTATGAAGAAGGCCGATATGCGGATCAGCTCTTTCAATCACTTCACCATCCATTTCCAAAACAAGCCTTAACACACCATGAGCTGCTGGATGTTGTGGACCGAAATTTATGGTTATATTTTTATTATCGTTGCTAATATTTTCGATTTCTGCTTTCATTTATCATTTGCAAATCTGTTTAAAAATGAAGCGAGGAATTTAATGTGTACTTAGTAAAAACTCAAGACAATAAATTCTGCGTTAACGTTGCATTGCTAATCTCAGATTTTAAACCCAAAATTAATGGCCTCATTTTCTCTGAGTGCCCCAAGAAACCATTAGTATCTCGAAATATAGAAATTTCTTTTTTCAAACCTTTTACCCTTTCAGTTAACCTGGCAATCGCAAACTCAATATTTTTATTGTTAATATTGCCATGAATATTTTCCTGAAAAAAATTTCCTAACAAAATCGCTTTTGGATAATGTTTTGTTTCTGTAATAATTTGTAATATTTGTGAAAAATATCTGTCAATTCTTTCGCCGCTTTCTCCTTCATCTTCTAGAAATAAAATCTTATTTTTAAAATTAATCTGATTTTTCGTTCCAAATTGCGATGCCAAAACACTTAAACATCCACCTACTATCTGAGCTGAAATATTATATTTCCCCCCCAATAAACAATCCAATTTATATTCCAAAACACCCACCTTACCTTGTATCAAAGCAACTATTCTTGAAGCCGGATCCTTTAACACTGTGTTCTTAACTATTTGAAGTGGCATAGGAGCAACCACTACATTCCATCCAAATTTCTCAATTAATATTTTATTTAAAATTGTAATATCAGAAAAACCTATCAATAACTTTTTCTTTTTTGGCTTTTTTAATTTTTTAAAAAACTCTACTAGCTCAATAGTACCGTATCCACCTTTAGCACACCAAATCACGTCACTTTTATCACTATAAATAGCTTTTTCGAATTGTTTAAATCTATCTAGAGCTGAAAAAAAGGAAAATTCATAATCAACTTTTTTATCTAAAACGAGTTTATTTTCTCCAAAAAAATTATTCTGAAAACCGCTTGCTTTTAAAAAACTCTTAATTGCCTCGAGTTCAGAAAAATCAATTGCTGATGCCGGAGAAATAATATCAACAAACACTTGTTTTTTAGTAAGGCTATATGTCATAATGCGTCAATTAATTTTATACTTATTCTTTCAAATTAAACCTTGGCATAAAAATGACAAAAGAAAAAGTCATTATTTTTGATACAACCCTTAGAGATGGTGAGCAAGCTCCTGGAGCAACTATGAATATAGAAGAAAAATTGCTAATCGCCAAAACTCTTGAGCAAATGGGCGTTGATGTCATTGAAGCAGGATTTCCTGCTGCTTCAGAAGGTGATTTTAAAGCAGTTAATGAAATTGCTAAAACAATAAAAAATTCTACTGTTTGCGGTCTTGCCAGAGCTAAGAAATCAGACATTGAAATTACTTCCCAAGCAATAAAGCCAGCTGCAAAACCAAGAATCCATACTTTTATTGCTACATCTGATATCCATATGAAATATAAATTAAAAATGGAAAAAGAAGATGTAATCAACGCAATCAATGAAAGCGTTTCTCTAGCTAAAAGCTTCTATGAAGATATTGACTGGTCACCAGAAGACGCTACGAGATCTAACTTGGACTTCTTATATAAAGCAATCGAAACAGCCATTTCTGCTGGTGCCACAACAATAAATATTCCTGACACTGTGGGCTATACGACTCCAGAAGAATTCTATGATCTCATTAAAAATATCAAAAATAACGTATCCAATATTGATAAAGCTGTAATTTCAACTCATTGTCATAATGATTTAGGTTTAGCGGTTGCTAACTCATTATCTGCCGTTCGTGCAGGCGCAAGACAAATTGAGTGCACCATCAATGGAATTGGTGAAAGGGCTGGAAATGCCGCAATGGAAGAAATCGTTATGGCAATTAAAACCAGAAAAGATTTCTACGATTTCGATACTAATATCAACACCAAGATGATTAGTCGAATATCAAAATTAGTATCAAATATTACCGGCTTTGCTGTCCAATACAACAAAGCCATAGTTGGCGCTAATGCTTTTGCTCATGAAAGCGGTATTCATCAAGATGGCATGTTAAAAAATCGTGAAACCTATGAGATTATGACTCCAGAGTCAATTGGTCTTGAAAAGTCATCGTTAACTTTAGGTAAATTATCCGGTCGCGCCGCCTTTAAGGATCGCTTAAAAGAAATCGGCTACGAACTTGATGAAGAAACATTACAAAAAGCCTTCAAAGAATTTAAAGATTTAGCCGATAGAAAAAAAGAAATCTTAGATGAGGATTTAATTTCAATAGTGGATAATTCTATTACCAACTTACAATCTCGCTTTGAATTAATAAATTTTGATGTAAATTCAAACAGTGACCAAACATCACAAGCAAATATCAAAATAAAAATTGACAATGAGATCAATGAATCTAATTTCATTTCTAAAGAGGGTCCAGTGAATGCTATTTTTAGTGCCATCAATAAAATAATTCCAAATGACTCAATACTTGACCTTTATCAAGTAAGAGCGGTAACTGAAGGAATTGACTCCCAAGCAACTGTGACTGTCAGATTAAAGAAAAATAACCGAATTTTCAGTGCTAGCAGTTCTAATAATGATGTCTTAAAAGCATCTGCATTAGCCTATTTAAGCTGCCTAGAAAAGGTCAAAAACTATACTAAATAAACATGTTTTTTAATTTATTCTCTTTTTCTTCCAAAGATATAGCAATTGATCTTGGAACAGCCAACACACTCGTCTATGTTAAAGGGCAAGGTGTCGTTTTAAACGAGCCCTCAGTAGTAGCCGTAATGAACGAACATGGTAAATTAACACCATGTGCATTTGGAAATACCGCCAAGATGATGCTGGGTAGAACCCCTGCTAAGATTGAAGCAATAAGACCCCTTAAAGACGGTGTAATTGCCGATTTCAAAGTGGCAGCTGAGATGATTAAACATTTTATTCGCGAAGTTAATCAATCTAGAAGTTGGTTAGGACCAAAAGTGATTATTTGTGTTCCATCTGGATCTACTCCAGTTGAAAGAAGGGCAATTCAAGACGCAGCCGAAGGAGCTGGCGCCAATGAAGTTTATCTTATCGAAGAACCAATGGCTGCAGCAATTGGTGCTAATCTACCCGTAACTGAACCAACCGGTTCAATGATCGTTGATATTGGTGGCGGCACTACTGAAGTAGGCATTCTATCACTTGGTGGAATTGTATATTCTAGATCAGTTCGAGTTGGTGGTGATAAAATGGATGAAGCAATTATTTCATATATTAGACGCTATCACAATTTATTAATTGGGGAATCTACAGCTGAAAGAATCAAAAAAACTATCGGTGCAGCTTGCCCTCCTGATGATGGCGATGGCGCAACAATGGAAGTTAAGGGAAGAGACCTTACAAACGGTATTCCAAAAGAAATGATTTTAACCGAAAAACAAATTGCTGAAAGTTTGACTGAACCAGTAGAGCAAATTATTGAGGCAATTAAAGTAGCACTAGAAAGTACACCACCAGAATTATCTTCTGATATTGTGGAAAGGGGAATAGTTCTTAGTGGTGGCGGTGCGATGCTTAAAAATCTTGATCATGTAATTAGAAAATCAACCAGCCTACCCGTATTTGTTGCTGAGGATCCTCTACTTTGCGTAGTGAATGGCTGCGGAAAAGTGCTAGAAAACATGAAAGGATTTATCGCAACATTGTTTAGGCAAGACTAGAAGTGAAACAATATGTTAAATTAGAAAAACCAGCTAGAACTATTAGTTTTAGTAAAAGTCTTTCTCTAATCTTCACAAAAATCGAGACCCTGCTATTTAGCTTTTTGTGTATTATTCTCATAATATCTTCCAAGATAAATCCTGGCCTCACAAATAATATCTCCTTTTTCTTTATCGATGTTTCTCTGCCTATTGTGCGAACCGCATCTGCACCATTCAATTTTGCTGCAAATCTTTCTCAAAATTTAAAGGAATTATCAAATGCCAAACAAGAAAATGAAATCCTTAAAAGCGAAATATCAAAATTAAAAAAAATCCAAATCCAATCTATCAATATCTCTCAAGAAAATACAGAGTTAAAGAAAATACTTAACTTTGCATATTCAAAAACGACCCATATAAAAACAACAAAAATAGTTGGTAGAACGAATGAAATATTTAACAGAAAACTCTACATAAACGCGGGAGCAAACCAAGATATAAAAGCTGGTAGTATTGTAACCGGAGATAATGGCGTCATTGGTAGAATAGCTGAAATATCAGACAACAAATCACGACTGGTTTTAATTAACGATGCTACTTCTAGAATACCAGTGATTGCTTCAAACTCCAGAACAAGAGCTATTCTTGCAGGAAATGGTAGTAATATCATGGAATTATTATACCTACCTAAAAACCATGAAATAAAAGTAGGGGAATTAATATTCACCTCCGGAGACGGAGATACATTACCTCCCGGATTGTTAACCGGGGTAGTGACTAAAGTTACCGAAGAATCAGTATTGATATCACCCGCTCAAAATAACCAAAATACCGATATCGTTTTAATAGTAGAATATTAATTTCCAGACCTAATATAATTTTCCGTCAAACTTTCTCATCTCTCTAATCATGAATGGTAATTGTGAGAATGTAAAAATAAAACTAATTGGCATCATGCCAAAAACTTTAAATTGCACCCAGAAATCTGTTGGAAAGTTACGCCAGATAATTTCATTTAGCAGCGCCAAAACAACAAAATATACTGCCCATCTAAGCGACAATATTAACCAAGCTTCTGTACTCATTTTTATTTTTTCACCCAACAAATAAGACAATAAAGGCTTCTTATAATAACAGCCAACAAATAGAATGACGGCAAAAATTAAGTTAATAATCGTAGGTTTTATCTTAATAAATGTGTCATCTTTTAATAAGACCGTTAAACCACCAAAAAACCCCAATATCAAAGCAGAAAACAAAGAAATTTTAGATATCGTTTTTGTTAACACATAAGAAAAAACCGCAGCTACTATAGTAGCAAGAACCAAATATAGTGTTGCATGAATTAGTGGATTTTCACCATCAGATGTTTTATACACGACAAAAAATATTACTAAGGGCAAAAAATCAGTTAAAAATTTTACCAAAGATTCTCTACTCTTTTTCATTGTTATTTTTTAGTTGATTGACGTTATTATTTATACCAGTCATTTTTTCCTTCTGTTTTTTGGCCTCGCTTACTTTCCGAGCAATATCTCGCTTTTTTTTGGCAGCGTTTTCAACCGATTCCTTAATATTGTCTACAGAATATCGCTTACTCAAAGATCGATTATCATGCTTATTGGCAAATAAAGCAAAATATAAGATACAACCAATCCCAACAATCTTAAATATAGGATTTCTTACCAAATCATGATGTTTCATAATACTTAATATCCTCCTTGCTAATTACGCCTTCTCGTAATATTTCTAATTTATTTCCATAAATTTTAACAACACTCGAAGCTAAATTTTTATCCAATTCTCCACCATCTACCACTAATAAATCAAGATTTGTTTCCACAAAAATTGTTAGTATTTCTTTTCCGCTTTTGGCCACATCTTGCTTACTCAAATTGGCACTACTCAATGCAATCTCACCTCGAAAACATGTAAATAAATCATTAATAAACTTTCTATCGACGAGTCTAAAACCCAAATAATTATCATTAATATTTAAGTTATCAGCCAAACTTTGATGTTTTCTTTTAACCGGAACTATCATTGTTAACGGACCAGGTAAAAAACGATTTGCGATTGATAAAGCGACATCACTAAATTGCAATAATTCTCGAGCCCGATCCAAATTCTTAAACAATACAGCAATTGCTTTCCCAGATTCCCTTCTCTTCAACTCGTAAAGCCTACGCACAGCTAAACGATTTGAAGCATCGACGCCAAAACCATAAATAGTATCGGTTGCGAACGCTAGTATTCCCCCTTTCTCTAGGTGCTTCGCCGCTATTATAGCACTATCTTTATCTGACTCTTTAATAATTCTAATCATAATATATTGGTACCATTAATAAAAGCCACTTATTGGCGCAAATGTTTTCCTATGAATATTTAAAACTCCATATTCATTAATCTTTTGAATATGAAATTTTGTTGGATAACCCTGATGATTTTTAAATCCATATTCGGGATATTTTTTATCATATTCGAACATTATATTGTCTCTCGTAACCTTTGCAATTATTGAAGCAGCAGCAATTGATAAAGATTGTTGATCGCCCTTAACAATAGACTCAATTGCTTCTATTTTATCTCTCTTCTCAAATGGCAAAAAATTACCATCAACTAAAACCACTTGAGCTAAAACATCATATTTTTTTTGCAAATCTAAAACAGCATTTAGCATTGCTAACTTTGTTGCCTGCAAAATATTAATCTCATCGATAATTTTTTCTTCAACAATGCCAATACCATATTTGCAATGAGACACTAACTCATCAAAAATCTTATATCGATTACGTTTTGAAATTTTCTTGGAATCATTAATTCCTTCAACCATTTTTCCCTCTAGAAAAACCGCTCCAGCGACCACCGGACCTGCTATCGGACCCCTACCCGCTTCATCAACTCCAAAACAAATTTTATTTTCGTACTTATTTTCTATTGCAAAGTTTGGTTTCATTACTTAAGAATAACCCCGATTAATTTATAGTTAATTTTTACCTAATTTATTTCTCATAACAATGACTTTCATCAATAATAACTTTCAAGACAAAAAATCAATAAGTAAACCCGTATTTGTTCTACTTGCAATAATTATTGTAATTGGCGGAGTTTATTATTTCTTTGGAGACCAAGAGACGAAAAACGAAAAAATCAGCAAAAACTCAACCATTCGAACCGCCCGAGATGTTGAAGCAGTAATTGCTCAATGGATTGACGAAAATCCTGAAAAAATTCTTCTATCCGTTCAAAAAATGCAAGCAAAAGCAACCCAAGAAAAACAAAAAGACGCCTCTAAAAATATCAGCAAAAGAAAGAAAGATATTTTTGATGATAAGGCACCTCAATATGCACCAAAAGGATATGACATTACCATCGTTGAATTTTTCGACTATAATTGCGGATATTGCAAAAAAGCTCGCGACAATGTTGACGAATTAATCAAAGAAGACAAAAAAGTTCGAGTTATTTTTAAGGAATACCCAATATTAGGACCGCAATCAATTGAAATGTCTACTGTTGCTTTGGCAGTTCAAATTAACTATCCAAAATCTTACTTCGAATTTCACAATGCCTTAATGAAATCAAAAGAAAGAGGGAAAGATGGTGCTTATAAGATTGCCAAATCTTTAGGATTAAATGTTAAAAAACTTGAAAATACTGTTGCCAGAGATGCTGACAAAATCGCTAAAATGATTAGCGACAATCACGAATTAGGTAAAGAAATCGGCGTAACCGGAACTCCTGGATTCGTTATTGGCGAAGAATTACTTCCTGGAGCTTATCCATTAGATGTAATGAAAGAAAAAATTGCAGAAGTAAGAAATAAATAGTTTTACGGGGTAAGATCATTAAGCATCTTACCCTTTTTTTAGATGCCAGACCTTTTTCAACACAATACTCTCGAAGAACTATCTCCTGATCAACAAGACGTCATTCGTGCCTTCGAATCCGGATATAACATATTTGTAACCGGAAGTGCTGGAAGCGGAAAATCACATTTACTTAATTATTTAAAAAGATATTACTCCCATCAAGGCCTAGAAATAACCGCCAGCACTGGGATTGCTGCTGTAAATATTGGTGGATCTACTATTCATTCCTGGTCAGCAATTGGTGTTGCGAATTTGCCAGTTGATAAAATAATTGCTAATTTATTTGGCGCAAAATTCTCAAAAATAAGGCGCAGAATAAAAAGAACCAAAGCCCTAGCAATTGATGAAATATCAATGATCTCATCTGAAACACTAGAAATTCTAGACCGCGTTTTTAAAAGCATAAGAGAAAATGATGCCCCAATGGGAGGATTACAAATCTTATTTTTTGGCGACTTTTTACAACTTCCACCCATAGCTAAATTTAATTCCCAAATTAATTTCTGCTTTGAATCTAACTGCTGGAATGAATTAGATCTAAAGACCTTTAACTTAAAAGAAATTTTTCGACAAAAAGACAGAAAATTTATAAATATTTTAAACAATATTAGAAAGGGAGAACTAAATGAAGAAAACATTGCTGACCTTCAAAAGCGTGTAGGATTAATTGACAAAAACCAAGCCATAAAACCTACAATACTTACAACACATAATTATAAAGTAGATAAAATTAATGAAGAAAAAATAAAACATATTCCAAAAAGTGAGCAAGTCTACAAAGCCGAATATTTTGGAGTGCAATCAAAAATTGATTTTCTAAAAAAGAACTCCATCGTCCCAGAGTTCCTGCAACTAAAGA
Organism: Rickettsiales bacterium; assembly: GCA_016778745.1. Classification (GTDB taxonomy): domain Bacteria; phylum Pseudomonadota; class Alphaproteobacteria; order Rickettsiales; family UBA1997; genus JADHOZ01. Next base: position 1,744 of record JADHOZ010000025.1, on the reverse strand, counting down.
TTGGTGCCCAAGTAATGATGATTAAAAACACCTATCAAAAAGAAGGAATCATCAATGGCTCCCTCGGCATTATCAAAGATTTTTCACCAAGGAAAAATTATCCACTAGTTGAATTTTCAAACGGCAAAATACTCACAATCGCACCAGAAGAATGGTTAATTGAAAAATATGATGAACAAAAAAATATGATTGTAACTGAAGCCGGAGTCAATCAAATTCCATTAATTCTAGCCTGGGCAATGACCATACATAAGTCTCAAGGCTTAACGCTAGATAAAATATCTTGCGACCTATCAGATATATTCAGCCCAGGACAAGCTTATGTTGCTCTCTCCAGAGCAAAATCTTTAGAAGGAGTTTTTATTGAAAAAATTAACTTCAATAAAATTACCGCTAACCACAAAGCTGTCGATTTTTATCATAATATTTAAAACCATGACATAATATCAAAAATAATCCCCAAATAGATGGGACCTACTAACAATTAATTTTTTAAATTTTATGGAAACTCCTCGACAATCAAGATCTAATTCGACAGAAGATAGTAACCTGATACCAATTATCTATCCTCACGAAGAAGAATATGACACACTATCTTCACACATAATTAACGAACTGAAATCTAAGGGTTTTAATAAAGTGATTTTTGACTTTGACGGGACCCTAACAAAATATCACAGTTATAGAGCAGAAAATAGAGCAAAGCTAAAACTCTCAGAAAATTGGTTTGCCAATCATAAACTTTTGAAACGAATATTAGATGAAGGAAAATCACAAGAAATAAATTTCTACATTGTATCAAAGCAAGATGCAGATATCATAACAGATATCTTGCGCGAAAATGGCTTGTTGAACAACGAGACAAATCAACCCTATTTTACAGAAATAGATGGTGCCGATAAAGTCAAAAAGCAATCAATATTAAATATTCTTTCTCAAGAAGACACTCAGAAAGCGCTCTATTTTGATGATGATCCAGAACATATTGAGCATGATAAATTAAAAATAGTTTATGGACTCCTTAAAACTTTAGCGCCAAAAGAGCCAGCACACGCTTCTCGAGATCTTGACGGAGAAGCCGGAATGGACTATAAAAAGTGGCAAACCACTCTAGAATGTCTTCAAAATAATGAGTATAACCTTAATAGAACCCAGCCATTTAATTTTCAAAGCAATAGCCATACGGCTATCTTTCCTGTCCTGGATATACCGTCAACACAAATAACCCCTCGACTAGAAAGAATAGGAATAGACTCTCTGACAGAAAAAGATCAAACGCACTCTGTCGAAGAACGGTCCCCGGCAAAAAAACTCAAAATTAGTCCTTTAAAAAGAAATTTGGCATAATTAAATGGGTACCTTTTCCTACTTCCAATCTTTATTAACCTATCTTCCTGGGCTTTTTTATAAATTATTTGGGTCTTGACGCTTTTATTCACCCTACGAGGGATGCCGCTAAAGCTACGCGTCCAAAATTACTCGAAACGATTATTAATCGTTTCTACGTCATTTGTCGAACCTGTGACGGTTCAAATCATGCCGTCCAAAGGCCGAGTTTAGAACTAATTATGTGCGTGGGAAAAACTAGGAGATTCTAGTTAAATTCTGGCTGGGACGGCAGGATTCGAACCTGCGCATGCCGGTACCAAAAACCGGTGCCTTACCGCTTGGCGACGTCCCAAAAGTTTAAAATATAATGTAGATTTAACTAACTTATAGTTGTAAGACATTGGATTTTAAATCA
>JADHOZ010000024.1 GCA_016778745.1 Rickettsiales bacterium | reverse complement strand
GTAGAGGAAGTATCTTGAGCAGATGTAATGGTTGTAGTTCCATTGATGGCTTCTAGATTTATATTATTAGCTTCCAGAGTACTTCCTGAAACTAGGTTGTTGTCTTGTGAGGAGATATTTATATCTGCCGCAGAAACTAAATTGCTAGCAACATTAGTTGATGTGTTAGTGGTTATTCTTGTTGATTCTTTATCATATACTAGTTCATTAATATCATTATTAGATTGTGTTCCATCTGATTTTGAACTAGTTATTCTAGGAATAGCATCGCTATAGATCTTAGCTATGCTATTGCTAAAAGCAGCAGCTACTTTTGGAGATTTTTTAACATCATATGAATATGAATAGTCATTTTCTGTGTCGGTTAAAATATTTGTTGATCCTGAGGCGCTGGTGCCAGAAACGATGTTTAGATCTCCTGAGGTGGTTGTTAAATCGGAGCTAGTAATATTGGTATTCTTAGCAGAATTTATTGTTAAGTTGGCAAAAGTTAGTTCACTAGCAACAATGGTTTCGTCCATATTTTCTCTTTGGTTAATTCTTTGTTTTTGCGGAATATTAGAGCTTTGTGTTTGGTTTTCTTTTAGTTTATCATATTTTTGATCTGGTGTTTTTAATGTGTCATAAGTTGTCATCAATGATGACATAGATGACGCTCCAACTTGAATGAAGCCCGTTGCAACCGAACTTAATGTAGTTGATGATTTATTAGATTCACTTCGCGAATAGTCATAATCTTTTACATTATAGATATTAATATTACCGTTGGTTGAAGAAATATTAGCAGTTGATCCATCCAGTTTAGAACCGGCAATATTTAGATCTGCGTTAGAATTAATAGTTAGATTTCTACTCAAAGAAATGTTGCTAGCTTGGTTTTTAACTGATTGTTTTTCGCTTAGAGTTGAATGTGAACTTATATTACCATTTGCAAGAGAATTTGCATAAGCAGTTATGTTTCCTAAAACTGGTACAGGAACAACGCTGTAGAAGTCATGAACTACACTCAAAAGGGGAGATACATATTTTGTTATATTGGCAAAGCTACGTGATTTTGAACTTGTTGAGTAAGAATATTCTTGATCAGCCACAGAATAAATATTGATTTCATTACCGGCTGTTAGGTCTGCATTAACTGCACTTAATGACGTTCCTATTAAATTAATATCAGCATTTGATGTAATAGAAATATCTCCATCTGAGGATAATTCAGATTTTACATGAGTGATTGTTTGTTTTGTTGAAAAAGAATTTTTTGAAACTGTTGTGCCTTTTTTCCAACTACTTGACTCTGAAAAGTATGTATCTTGGGCTGCTTCAATATTTACATCATTTTGTGCGCTAAGTGTAATGTTGTTGGTAGAATTTATGGTTGATCCAATAATATTAATATCTCCCGACTCTTCAGTTCCGGCTGTTACATTGATAGAACCGGAACTATTGACATTTGATGAAACATTGGTTGTGGTATCCGTTACACTAACTCCACCTTTCTTTTTAGTTCCCCAATGAGTTACTGTTCTATCTCTTAATTGTAGAGTAGAAATATTGACATCGTCTCCGGCTTTTATTGCGAGGTTTCCGGTTGATTCTATGTTGGCAGCTAGGTTGTTGACGTCTTTTGCGGCGTTGATTGTTACATTTTTTCCAGATATTGAGGCGGTTTCTATGAGTTCGCTTCTTATGTTTCCAGAGTTGGTGGCGCCGGAATTGTTTTGGCGGTAAATTTGGGTGTCGGTGTGGTTGTTGTTTTCATCTAAGAGATTTTGAGCATTGGTTTCTACTGTTGCTAAGTTGTAGACATTGTCAGCGGCGTTGATAGTTAAATCGCCACCAGATTTTAATTCGGATCGGTTAATAATAGATCCCTCGCTTGAGGTTAAGGTTAGGGAGTCGGTTGCAGTGATGTCTGAGAAATTTGTATTTTCGATGTTATGCGCTGCCGACAATTCTACATTATTTCCCACAATTGATCCGTGATTAGTTATTGCTCCTTGTGTCTCAATATTGATATTATTTTTGGCAAATATGGTTGATTTGCTAGTTAGAGAATCGTTATTTTTTAGGTTTTCTCTGGTTGTTTTAGATAAATATACTTTTGGCACAATATAGATTTGACCATCGATTTGACTGGTTTCGAACCAAACTATGTCTTTTTCTAAATTGTCTATTTGGCTTTGGGATAAGGGTTGGTTTTGTGTGAGGCCGAGTCTTGTATATTCTGTTGCAGCATTATCGAGTAATGTTTTTACTTCCGCGTTGTGATTGGTGTTTGAATCAGATAGAAGTAAGGTATTTTTCTTGAGGGTGGAAAGTTGTTCTCTAATGATTTTTGCTTGAAAAAATTGGTCACCAACTAATCGTTGATTTTGTTGCTGAAAGTCTTCTTCTAGTTCTGCGAGATCTACACCAATTTGTTCATAAAAATAATCTGATCCAAAGAATTTACTTTGGTCAACAAATTGACTTCTTGTTTCAAATAATGGGCCATGGGGATTGTCTGATTTTTGGAACATGCCTTGATAGTCTGGTCCATCTATATAGTAAGAGAGGTCATTATCTACTATGCCATTTTCTAGGAGGTTGTTGACGTTAACGTTGTTAACAATGTTGGGGGTTTGCTGTTTGCTAATGTCGGGAGAAGTGCGCTCTTTAATAGTGTTGTTGTTAATATATTGCGCAATAGTTCCATTAATATTACCGCCTGATTTAATATTAGCAGTGTAACTTTCTCCTTTATCTGGATAACTATATGAAGCTGTCCAACAACCTACGACTTGGCAATGGACATGTCTAGTATATTGCCTTACATTGTGAGTTAGATTATCAAAGGTATTAGAAACATTTAGCGTTAGATCACCTTGTGAAAAAATGTTAGAAGCGTCATTAACGAATTTTTGACTATCAATAACAAGGGAGCCACCAGAATTTATTTGTGCAGCTTTACTATCGGTTCCAGTTACATTTGAGGTATAATAAAAATTATAATGTACCCCATGACTAACTTGGTAGTGATTAGTGCGCGTTAACGTTTCCGGTCCTTGTTGTCTTTTGTTGGCTTTTTTATTGTTAATAGTATCTGACAAAATTGTCATATTGCCATTATAGCTAATAATATCAGCTGAAATATTGTCTAATTGATTAATTCTGTTATTATCTACGTCATATCTTTCATCATCAACTCCGTATTTTTGAATTGTCAGGTTGTTCTCAGCATAGATGGTGGCGTCTTTATTATTGGTTAGATTATTGCCAACATTGAGCGTCATATCATTTCCCGAATAGATTAGTGCGCCTTCTTCGTTGGTGAGGTCGTTTTCTACATTTAAAGTGAAGTCGCCGGCTATGTCGACGCGGCCGGTATTGACGAAGTCTTCGACGTTTAGTGTGAGGTCGCCATGTGAAACAAGGCTATTGTCGCTAAATTGATTGACCATACCATTTAGTGCGTTGAGTTGTAACTCGCCGGTTCCGCCAATGATTTCAGCATATTTATTATTGCTGATATTGCCGTTAGTTGACTCAAGCACTAGGTTGTTACTCGCAGAAATAGTACCATAATTTCTAATGTCATTTTGAGCGATAATTGTGACATTATCATTGGCGGCGATGAGTATATCATTATTTAGATTTTCGTTATTTTCGTCTAAGGTACCATTGGTGAAGTCACCATTGGCGTTTATCGTGATATCTGTATTAGCGCTGAGATTTGTATCGTTTATAATATTGTTAGCTGAGATATTTAAATAACCGCTAGATATGATCGAACCAGTGATATTATATTGATTTGAATTGACGCTGAGTTCTATGCCATTTGATCCCTCGAGTATACCACTATTATTATCCATATTAAGAGTGTTTATTGTTAAGATATTTTCAGCTGTAATGTTGCCGTTATTTTCGGTGAGTGACCCAGAATGAATATTGAGATTATTAGCAATAAGTGAGCCATTATTGGATAGGTTATTGGAATGGATAGTAAAATTGTTAGCAGCTATATTCACATCAATTGCGTTATTGGTAAAATTAGAGTTGGTATGAATTGAAATATCGTTATTTGAGATAAGCTGAGAATTGAGAGTGATGTCGTTAGCAGCTAGTAGGTTGATGGTGCCATTATTAGAGGAATTGTAGGTGACATCATGGGTCGTAATAGAACCGAGACGTGATGTGATATTAATATTGCCACCGGTTGTCGCAATATTGTTATAGTCAATATTTCCCTTAGAATCGATTGTCACGCCACCGCGATTTGCGATCATATCACTTGAATATTTTACGCCGAAACCTTCTTTGGTGGCAATAATAAATATGGTGCCAGCCTGTACTTTGCCAAGAGCTGAAGCATCAATCGCTACACTATTATTGGGGTTGCTATGTAGGCCTTCATGAGAGGTGGTCGACTTATCAGAATAAGAAAATTGATTATCTCCGGCTCTGAGGTTGACGCTATTATTGCCACCATATATTGGTGCGACGATGTTCATTACATTGGCAACGAGATCTGATTCTTGGACCTGTTCGAGATCAATACCAGAGCCTGATATTGTTAAAGAGGGTAGAAAACCACTGGCATCTGGTTGGTTACTTAAGAAAAATTTTAAATCATCAATGTGAGGGTTATGTTGATTGGAGGAACCAACTACCATAGTTAATCTCGATGTATTGATAAATCCGCCGCCATTAACAGAAATACCATTAGGGTTAGCGATGATGAGTTCTGCTTGTTTACCAGCAATTTCTGTGTAGCCATTAATATATGTTTTATTAGTAGAAGTGACCTCGTTGAGTATGACAGAGGCAGCGCGACGATTTGTAAGATTTGGGTTGTCTAATATAAGGCCACCAATTTGCGTTGAAACAACACCATTGGCATTTCCAGTAGCATTATTTAATATGAGTCCTTGTTGGTTCACATTATAGTTGGTGTATTTATTATGACTTAATCCTCCAGAATTTGGAGCGGCAATGTTAACAACCGGAACACCGTTTCCAGCATTAGTGACTGAGGTATTCGTTGACCCATCAGGAGTTATAGGAAGATTTTGGCTAGCATAAGCAAAATTTTGGCTAAATATCAAAGATATAATAACCAAATTACCCGCAATCTTTTTGAATATGGGTTTATCAAAATAACAAAGAAAATTGATAATGTTGTAAGGTGTTTTCATAACAAAAGATATGTGTATAATATAATTTATAATACTGAATTTTACCAATGTAACTAAAGTTGCAAGATATTTATATAATTCTTACTATATTTTTGCATAGCACTAAGTTAACGGTATTTTTTTAAAAAAATCTTTAAAAAAGTCTCAATTTAACATCAAAATAGATCAAATAATCTTCCCTCCTATTAGTTGTAGAAAGATTTGAGCGACTAAGACCCTTGGAGAGAGTAAGTGATGCCTCAAAAGAAGAATCCTTATCTCGATTTATAATTACTTCCATTCCTGCACCAGACATTCTTCCATTATTAGAGCTAAATTTTGATCGTACCATACCATAGTCATAAAATGGCTTGATAGATATTCTGTTTAGATATTGATAACTATTGGTTAATAGGGCAGAGGATGTCTCTTTCAGCGTTGGTAGAAAATATTTTAAATCAAACGACAAAGAGTTTCTAGAATAAAAGCCATGATCTCCAGCAATAAAGTTTTCTCTATAACCTCTGACAGAATAATAGCCACCCACCGAGATATGTTCAGAACCAAATAGTGTGTCTTTAGCAATTTGTCCGTTAAATTCTGAGATAGCTAAAAAAGGTATCTTGGCAATAATGAACTCTTTAGATAGGCTAGTATATAATTTATAAGACTGAAATTGTGCTGCCGGAATATCTGCCGCTCTGCCTGCGGGATCTTTGTTTGCATTGAGAATCTTTAATCCTCGTGAGTAGGATGGTTTGAGATAAAGATTAATTCCATTTGTAAAATATTTGGCAATTGAGAATGATACATTTAAAATTGATAACTTCCTTTCACTTGTTTCAATTTTTTGTTGATTTAAATAGCTAGCGGTTTTTCTAACGAGCAGCGATGTATCAATGGCAATTCTGTTGTTGACGTCTGGATTTAGAACTTTTTCTAACGATAATTTACTGTCTTCACTATATCCCGTTAAAGTAAGAGGGGTCTGGGTTCCTATTTCTGTGCCTTTAAATTCTGTTCTGCTGTAATTATATAATAATGTGTAATATTGAAAGGGTACTGAGAAGTCAAAATAAAATGATTTTAAATCTTTTTTCTTGCTGTCATCACTTACATTACTAATCAAGCCAACATTGATTTCGTCATTAAGGGATAATAAATTTGCAAACACCCCAACAACGCTTCCTAATTTTACTCCTGTAAATTCATTTCCGTGATTATTATAAGTCACACCAATTTTTGCAGGAAATTTTCTATTATTTTCAATGACAACGTCGCTATATCCAACCTTTTTTGCTGGTTTAATTTTTAATTTTGCTTCGTTAAATTTTATCCGATTAATCTGATAAATTCCTTGATTAATTACATCAATATCCAGTGTTTCATCTTCAATGTTACCAAAGGCCATAAATTTTTGCATTCTATCATCCAAGCTATCGTCATTTAAAGTTACGCTCGATATTTTTCCCTCAATAACATCAATAATCAAAATGCCGTTAGCAATATTTTGCTGTGAAATAGATACTTGAGTCGTGGTGTAGCCCTTTTTGATATAATAATTGGTGATAACAGAAGATATTTTTGATAGGGTAGCGGGGCTAAAGCATTTGGAAATAAATGGTTTTGTTAAGGTAATCTTTTTCTTGATTGATAATAGATTGGCACCTTTTAGTTTAATTTTATTGATATGAAAACAATGTTCGTCATTTTGCGACTCTTTTGTATTATTAAATTGGTCTGTTTTTTCCTTTTCTATCAGTCTTTGTCTTTCTTTATTGAGGGTCTTAATTTCTTTTTGTCTTCTTTGTTCTTCTTGCAATTGTTGTTGATCCCTAATCGTACGGTTTTGTTTTTGGATAGAGTTTTGGGTATTTTGAGCGTGGCTGCTAATATTTATAAAAAACACAATCCAAACTAACAAAAATAGACGTGTTTGCGATGTGATTTTACACATAAATGCGATTGGTATAGTGATAGCGCAAGATTGAACCTAGTCTAAAAAGAATTTAATTTTTGACTGCTCTAAGAGATTGGAAACAAACTCATTTACTTCTTTTTTCGCTAATTGTTGGGCTAGAGATACTTTAACCTTTTCAAAAGGCTCAACTTTTGCCGGTCTATCTCCTTCGAACTTCACTAAAAACCAATTATCACCTACCTGTATTGGTTTTGAGATTTCATATTTTTTCATATTTTTGGTATAGTTTGCAATTGGAGCGGGAAGGCTATCTCGTAAAACAAATCCACCTAGACTTCCTCCTTCCTTGGCCGTTTGTTTATCAATTGATTTTTTCTTTGCTTGGCTAGAAAAAATGCGTGGATTTTCCTTGAGTATTTTGTAAAGCTTTATTGCATCTTTTTCTTCCTTTAGAGCTATGTATCTGATTTTGATATCTTTTTTCGTTTTAAGTTCTTCCGCAAGCTCATTATATTTTTTCTTTACATATTCTTCATTTCTAACCTTATTACTTAGGTTGGATATTAACTTTTGTTTGAGAAGTTCGGTCGTAAAAATATCGACGGCTTGCACATAGTTATCTTCTTTATCTAAATTCCTTTTTCTTGCCTCTGCTACAGAAAGTTTATTGACGATGACTTCTTTTATAATTATTTCTTGCTGATCTTTACTCAAGTTATCAAATGTAATTCCTTTCAAATTTGGATCTTTAGCTATGAATTTATCTAGCTCTAAATTTGCTTCTTTTAATGTGACAATTCCAGTGCTGAATCTGGAAACTATTATTTTATTTGTGTTATGTGTATTTGTACTTTTATTGCTATAAGGAATATATTGCTGACAAGATGAAGTACTGAAAATAGCGACGATTAGGAAAAAAATTTTCATAGTTTATATTTTTATGTTCTTATAGTAGTAAATTAGTACTATATATAATATAATACTTAATATAGAAACTGTTATTTTATGATGCAACAATTGATTACGAAGCTGCTAAATCCAATTTTACAAACTTCAAATAGATTTTAATTTTTTTTGTAATCATTTCTTGAATAAAATAGCTTTAAAAATAAGTTTTATCTAGCTTTAGAACCAGTTAAAAATTCACTAGAATTAGGAATAAAAATACGAAAACTTAATAATGAAACTTTACTGAAATTTGTTAAAGATTAAGCAGGTTAATTTCGGCTATAAAGATGGTAATAATTCTGGCATGGTTTTACTCCTCAGGAAATAGTTTTTAGTAAAACAAGCCATAGAGTTAGATATCAAGGAATCGCTATACCTAAAATTCAACAAAACGTCAAAAAATAGCAAAAATCTTCATGACTTTATGTTTAAAAAATTAGGAATTTTTGAGATTCAATGGTAACAAAAAAGATAAATCTTATTAAGTTTAGAGCCACTTCATATTGTTGATTGCTTCAGTGTTGAGATAGATACTTTATTATTAACATACGTTTTTAATATAATTATTTATTGACTGAAGATTTATTATATTTAATTAAAATTGGTAACTTAACATGAAAAAATTACTATCTATAGCTTCTGCTATTTGTCTTCTTTCTTCTGCAAACGCTTTTGCTAAAACGGAAGGTAGCTATTTGGAATTAGTTTATTGAGATCTAGCCTTGAGTCTAAAACTTCAAAAGAATCTTCTGTAGGAAATACTGATACTTATTTTAATGATAATAAGAAAGACACATCTTACGGATTTGGTATTGAATATAATTATGCGTTTAATTTTAATAATTTTTTTATTGCTCCAGGAGTATTCTATGAACTAACTAATGTAGAAACCAATAGAGCAGACGGCGCTAACTACTATAACCAAGATTTGGATATAAATTCTAGATATGGTGTTAAAGCTAATTTTGGTTATGATGTTTCAGATCAATTTTCTGCTTACATCCCCGTAGGTTATGCGGTAAATAATTATGAATTAAAAACGAAAGATTATTTTGGTTCTAGTCATGTATCTCTTAAACAAACAGGTTCAGAATCAGCCTTTTTATATGGTATTGGATTTTCATACTCGCCAGTTGATTCTATCTCAGTTAACCTAGAGTATAACCGCTCTAGCTTTGATATTAAAACTAAAACAGATATAGCTTTAGTTGGAGATGTGAAGTTAAAAACTGAAAATGATCTAAACGTGATCAAACTTGGAGTAAGCTACAAGTTCTAATTCTTAATATTTTGAGAAAATTAAGTTGGGCTCAACAACATTATGTTGTTGAGCCCTTTTTTTATACCAATAAGGTATAATTAAAGATCGAAATTATAGAGGAAAGCTTAAGCTATATAGTTTCTACTTAAACACGCCAAGAACGGAACTCATCAAACTTTTCTTCTTGCTTGGGGTATTATTATTTGGTTTTTTTCTGTTACGATTGTTGTTGTTTCTTCTTTGGTTGTTACGATTTTTTTGCGGTCTTTTTGGTTTTTCATCATCGTAATTATCTGATCCTCTGATGTCGTCCATATATTCTTTTTCTAGACCCAACTCGTTAACTTTTCCGGTTACGATATTCATTTCAATTTCTCGTTTTTCATCTTCGGATAATTTTTTTCTCTTTTTCAAGTTGAAACCACTTCCACCGACTTCATCGGAAGTATGCATAAAGATATGAACACCGTAGAATTTTTCTGCGCCAGCTATTTCGTCTCTTTTGAAATTCATCATATAGGCGATGGTTTCTGGAGTAGTGTAGATATAAATTACACCAGTTTGATCATCAGAACAAGCTCTTCTGATTGCTCTTAGAATGCTTACTGCTAGTATTTCAACTGACCTTACAAATCCTGTTCCATTGCAATGGTGGCAAACTTGAGTGATTGTTTCGAAGAAGCTAACACCAAGTCGTTGGCGTGACATTTCCAGTAAACCAAAGGCACTTATTCTGCCAAGTTGAATTCTGGCACGATCAAATTGTAGTTCGTCTCTTAGAGTTCTTTCAACGCCACGACGATTTTTTTGATCATACATATCGATGAAATCAATGACTACTAAACCGGCTAAGTCTCTTAGTCTTAATTGTTTAGCAATTTCTTTTGCTGCCTCAAGGTTTGTTTGATATGCGGTTTCTTCGACATTTGATTCTTTAGTTGATTTTCCCGAGTTTACGTCAATAGCAACTAAAGCCTCAGTGTGATCGATTACGATTGATCCCCCTGATGGAAGATTGATTTGTTTTTCGTAAAGGGCAGAGATTTGCTGTTCAACTCTAAATTTGTCAAAGATGGGAACTCTGTCTTGATAGAATTTGATATTATTTATTTCACTACTAGATGTTAGTTTGGCAAAGTCTAAAACCGTTTCAAAAGATTCCTTACCCTCAACTACGACTTCTTTAATTTCATCATTATAGATATCTCTTATGCATTTTTTTATAATATCATCTTCAGCATGGATAAATGCAGGGGCTTTGGAGGTTTCAGTCATTTCTTTAATTTTATCCCAAAGCTTGGCTAAATATTCATAGTCTCTCGTAATTTCTTCTGGTTTCTTGCCAACTCCTGCAGTTCTTATAATCACAGATCTATCAGACGGAACATTCATTTCTTGCAAGATGGATCTCAGTAATTTTCTATCTCTGAAATTTTCGACTTTTTTCGAAACACCGCCTTTGTTAGGTGTATTAGCCATCAATACCGAATATTTACCAGCAATTGAAATATAGGTAGTCATTGATGCGCCTTTATTTCCTCTCTCATCTTTAGCGCATTGAACTAAGACTAATTGACCTGGTTTGATAACGTCTTGGATATTATATTTTTTGTGAATGCTGTAGATATTTCCTTTATAGCTGTCAGTTTCATCTTCAACAGAATATGACTGATTAGACATTGGCTTTTCTTCGTCGTTGGACTTGTCTTTTCCTTCCGAATTTTCTTGTGGAGACTCATCGAAGTCAGATTCATTTTTTTGCGTGTCTTTTAACAGGCTCTGTCTTTCTTCTTCGGAAATTTGAAAGTAGTTTGGATGTATGTCGCCAAATGGTAAGAATCCATGTTTATCAGATCCATAATCAACAAAAGCAGCTTGCAGAGATTGTTCAACTCTGGTTACTTTTGCTAGGTACATATTTCCTTTGATTTGTTTGATAGCTATTGCTTCACGATCAAAGTCTTGTAAAATACCGTCCTCTAGGACAGCAACACGCGTCTCTTCGCGATGAGCCGCGTCAATTAAAATTATTTTATTTTTCATTTAAAATCTTGTTTATTTTGTCTAAGAGGGTGTTCCTCCTCTGTCTAAGGGCTAAAATAAAAATTTTAAGAAGTCTTTCAACTTACTCATCCACAACCCATCTTTTTGAAGAGTAAAGATTAATTAAAATCGTTTTTTTAGCTAAAATATTAGTTTTCAGCATTTTCAAATGCACAAAAACAATAGTGAGGAAAAAAAATTATTATGCTAGTTTTTTAATGAGGTTTTTAACCAATTTTGATATTCGTCTCCTGAGTCAATAATTGTGGTAGCTACAATTTCTGGAACTTCATAAGGATGGTTTTTAGATATAAATTCTTTTATTTCGTTAAGTAGTCTCTGATCTGTTTTGATTCTTAGAGATACCTCATTTGAGGTTTGGACTTCTTCATTCCAGGAATAAATACTCTCAATTTGAAACATATGGACGCACGCACAAAGTTTGTTTTTTATTAAGAGATTTGATAATTGTCTGGCTAGTTCTTTGTTTGGTAAGGTTGTTTCAACAATAATCATGTTTATAACACTTAAAAAAAACCTCTAGGCTTAATATTAACCTAGAGGTTTTAAATGATATCTAATATGTTAATATTAGTAAGAAGCGGTGGCTACTTTAATACCCCATTTTTTACCAAGATATTCTTCAACAGATTGTCTTTCTTCTTTTTTCAAAGATCTATTATAGATAATAATCTCACCTAAATGACCTTCTAGATAATTATCAGTATCATTAGTAGTATTACCAACTGTTAATGCTCCAGTAACAGTTGTGTCTGTGTTAGTAGTGGTTTCGAGTTGCCCTCTACCTGTACCATTTTGGAAGAAAGTAATACCAGTTATAGTATCAGTACTTGGGGCAGCGCTATCATTGTTATATACAACTGAGACAACGTAAGCGCCATTAGCTACGGCAGAAGATCCACCAGTTGATGTATAGCAAGTAGGGGTGGTTCCTGCGCAAAATTGCCATTCGCCACCACTAGTTGTTCTTAACTCAAGATTTCGGGCAGCATCACCAGTGTTTGCTTTGCTAACAATAACGCCATCAGCAAGTGCAGAAGATATTCTCATAACAGCAAAAATAGTTGTTTTTCCTGTAGTAATATTTGCAAAGTTATCAGACGTTAATGCATCATCAGATCCATCAAACGTTAGGGCTGGAACGCTGTTTATTCCACTAGTCACATAAGTTGGAGCTGCAGTAATGGCAAGGTTATTTCTAGTTGAGTTTTGTGGGTTAATGTCATTCCAAAGGGTAATGGCATCACCATCTTCTAAATTTTCGTTTGAAAAAGATTCTTGTGGACCAGAGGACTCAACCCAAAAAACCAATCCTTCTATAGAAGAAGCGGGAGAACTTTGTGTTAGAGTTCTTGCGGAGTTAACTTTTGCTTGAGAAACAAGACGACTACTTTGGGTAACACCAACAATAAGAATACCAATTATTAACACAACAATTGAGATTTCGATCAGGGAAAAAGCGCGTAAATTACGGTTATTTTTCATAATTAATTTAATTCGTTAAAATATAATAAGTTTTTCTTAACTAAAGAAAGTTAATATCACTAAAATTAGACTAATGAAGAAATTGTCAATTGGTTTTTTGATTTTTTTTTCTTTTTCTAATTTTTATACTAAAAAATTTAATAATCTTCATGAGCTTCGACTCTATATATCATCTCAAACTTTCCCCCAGTTTTTTCATGATATATATCAAAATATTTTTTAAATCCTTCTTGAGTTTGAAATATTATTAACGGTGTTTCTTCTTTTATACCCTTGTTATAAAGGTCCCAAATCATATACTTCTTATGTCCATAATCATATTCCACTTTCATTTCAATTTCACTATCAAAAATGACTTCTACAACGGACAATCTCCAGCCACTTTCTTTTTTTTGAACTATTGCTGTTAACGAGGTAACGTTAGAAAAATTTTCACCTAATTCTAAATTAGAATTATTTCTAAGAAGATATAAATTAAATAGTAATGTCAGAGGTTTATCACTTATTTTCCATAAATAGGTAGTTTCTAAATTATTTATGGTGATTTGATCAACCTCTCTTTTTAAGAAGAACCGTTCTATTTTGTTTACTAATTCGGGATAAGACACGAAATCGTCTTGCCATTTCTTACCAAGATTGCGACTTTCAACGGCGATTAAACTATATTTTGAAAATGTTCTATTAATATTCCTGTCTAAAGCTCTTTGCCATTTAACAACGTAGTTTTTATCAACAATAATATTATCTTTAGAAAATTTGGCTCTATTTCCAATTCTAAATCCTAGATGAGCATCTTTTGATTTTATGACATAATTGTCATGAATAAACGTCACCATCTCTGCATGAGGGAGTCTTGTCGTGTAATCTTCTTCTTCCAAGATAAATTCTTTTTTCTTTCGCAAAGACTCATCAGCATATTTTATCGATAAACTACTAGACTTAAAAGCGATGCGTACTAAATCTGGATCTTTTTTTATTTTTTGAGGAGCATGGACTAGCAACATTCCATTATCCGAGAATGCCATTTCAGCAAATTCTTTTTCTTCTTTTAATCTATTTGATGCATAAATATAGTTTCGTGAATCATTATCAATCATATCATGCATGAATAATTTATTATCACGAAGTTTAGGAGTGGCATATTGCAGGGAGTCCCTGCTTAAAAAAGTTGCGCGTTCCATAAAGACAGGATCGCTTCTCACTTTGTCGCTGGCATATGCTAAAGTTCTAGGATCTATTTTAATTAAATGCCTAATAAAGTTTTTGTCAGATCGTAAAGTATCAGTGGCATGTCTGAATTGCGAAGGGTCAATTAATATTGCTTTTAAAATTAACTTTCTATTTCCTCTGAAACAATTTGGTAATTTAGAGATTAAGTCAATGTCATATTCTTTAATATCTACAATAGCCGTTTCAAGTAAAATATCATCTAGCTTGTCACATTTATATTTGTCTAAAATAGAGAATTGTTTTTGTCTAGGGACGTCAAACTGCATTACTCTTGGTGCTTTTGGAAGTGGCTTAGCACAAGAGAAAAGAATAAATAAAACGAGCAGGGTAGGGAGTTTAAAACTCTTCATTTAACCTTTCATTCCTGAGACCTGACTGATCTCAATATTTTTATTATTACTAAAATATAATACTAAAATTGCTAGGCCAATTGCCGCTTCTGCGCCAGCAACGGTTAATATGAATATTGAAAAAATTTGTCCAACTAGATCATTTAAATAAGCACTAAACGCAACAAAATTGATATTGACCGATAGCAACATCAGCTCAATTGACATTAATAATGAGATGATATTCTTCCTGTTAGCAAAAATACCACTAATGCCGATACAAAATAAAATTGCTGAAACGATTATAAAATTATGTAATTCAATTCCATTTAAAATCATACTTCAATTCCCTCGCCAGTTTTAACATTAATATTTTCAATAGAATTTTTCTTATTTCGTGCTGTTTGATTTGAAATAACTTGTTTTCTGATAAATCTATTATTTTCTTTTAATGTCAACGCAATGGCACCAATCATTGCAACGAACAAAATTGCTCCGGACAATTGAAATGGAATAATAAAGTCAGTATATAACACATTACCAATGGCTTTTACGTTGGAGATGTTGTGGTCAATTTGATAAAGTGAAGCAGTATCATATGTTTTCAAGGAAGAGAAATTTGAAATCAATAAAATTTCAGCAAATAAGACCACGCCAATCATAATTAATACTGGCAAATATGTATTCGCTTTTTCCTTGGTTTTTTGTATATCAACATTCAACATCATTACTACAAATAAGAAAAGCACCGCTATAGCACCAACATAGACTACTACTACTAACATAGCGAGAAATTCTGCTCCAACTAACAAAAATAAAGCGGCAGCGTTTACGAAGCATAATATCAAAAACATTACGCTATAAACCATATTTCTTGTACTTACGACCATCATTGAGGATGAAAGTAAAATAAAAGAAAATAAATAAAATAGGGTTAGGGTAAAATTCATAATTATTATCTATGTTTAATATCTGCCTCAATATTTTGACGAAGAATATATTCGTATCTTTCACCATTTTCGAGCAGTCTTTCTTTGGTATAATATAGTTCTTCTCTAGTTTCTGTAGCAAATTCAAAGTTCGGACTTTCAACAATGGCATCCACAGGACATGCCTCCTGACACAGGCCGCAATAGATACATTTTAGCATATCAATATCATATTTCGTAGTTCTTCTACTGCCATCTTCTCTTTCTTCTGATTCGATAGTGATAGCTTGAGCTGGACAAATTGCTTCACACAATTTACACGCGATGCATCTTTCTTCACCATTGGGATATCTTCTTAAAGCGTGCTCGCCACGAAATCTAGGGCTAATAGGCCCTTTCTCATAAGGATAATTAATGGTAACTTTTTTCTTGAAGAAATATTTTAAAGTTAGCCAATGACCATAAATTATTTCTCTGAGAAAAAATGCGTATATTTTTCTTAATAAATCTTTCATTATTTTTAATTATAAACTATAAACGCTGCAGTTCCTACAACCCAAGCAAGAGAAAGTGGTAAAAATACCTTCCAACCAAGTCTCATTAATTGGTCATAACGATATCGAGGAAGAGTAGCTCTAACCCAGATAAATGCGAATAATAAAAAGAAGGTTTTGGCAATTAGCCAGAAAGGTTCAGGAATTGAGTTGAACATAGCAATATCAAAAGGTGGTAACCAACCGCCTAAAAATAAGATCGATGCAAATGCTGAGATCAAAATCATATTAGCATATTCACCAAGGAAAAACATTGAAAATGGCATTGAGCTATATTCTACATTATAACCTGCAACGAGTTCTGCTTCTGCTTCTGGTAGGTCAAAAGGGAGTCTGTTGGTTTCCGCTAAGGCTGAGATGAAAAACAAAACAAACATAGGAAAATGATATAGTGCATACCAACCGCTTTCTTGTTGGGCGAGGACAATTTCTTTTAAATTCATAGATCCAGCGCTTAAAATAACTGAAATAATAATGAGACCAATGGACACTTCGTAAGATATCATCTGCGCTGAAGATCTAATGGCGCCAAGAAAAGCATATTTTGAATTACTCGCCCAACCAGAAATGATAATGCCGTAAACTCCAAGGGAAGAAGTGGCCAATAAATAAGCGGCGCCAACATTTATATCTGCAATAGAAAAAGAACTAGAAAAGGGAATCACCGCCCAGCCAATTAAAGCCAAAACGAAAGTAATAATAGGGGCTAATAAAAATAAAATCTTATTGGCATTATCTGGAATAATAACTTCTTTTAACATCAATTTTAAACCATCTGCCAAAGGTTGCAATAAACCAAAGGGACCAACTACGTTTGGTCCTTTTCGAAGTTGCATTGCTGCGATCACTTTTCTTTCCATTAAAGTTAGGTAAGCAACTGCGCCAAGTAGCGGTAAAACAATAACTAGAATCCACCCAAACGTTGGTAAGATATTGTTTAAAAACAGTTCTAATATTTGGTCAAAATTAAGATTCATGAAAAACAAAAATTAACTGGATTGCTATAAAAAACATGATTGCAAAGAAGATCAAGCTGACTTCAATAAATCCAGAAAAACATTAACAATTCTAAGAAGGAATTTATTTATCTATTTTATTTAAGTCAACTTAAAGAACAATCCACCAGCCTAAAATAACTAACCATCCTGCTACAAATCCTGAAAGGACATCATCTAACATCACTCCAAGACCATTATCAAGTTTTTTATCAATAAGTCCAATAACGGAAGGTTTGTAAATATCAAAAAATCTGAATATCAAGAAAGAAGCAACCAAGTGATAAATAGTAATAGAAACACTGCTAAAGAAATCCTCGAATAAGTACAGATAACTAATTTGCAAAGCAATGATTTGGCCAACAACTTCATCTATAATGATTGATTGATGATCAACTTTTTTTAAGTGTCTAGATTTAGTATAAATCGGGGCGGCAAAAATACCATAATTGAAAAATATAGCACAAAAAGATAACCAAAAGAATGTTTGCAAAACCAAACTGACACCACTAGCCATAAATAAAGAGGTAATGAAAAACCATAATGCAACCGCTAAAGCACTTCCAACTGTTCCAGGGGCTTTTTTAACATTGCCAAAATAAAAGAAAGTTAAAACCCACTCGTGAAATTTACTCATAATAACCTCTTAAAAATTATTTAAAATCGTAAGATACGTACGTGTTAAGTTATTAATTTCTGATATACAAGAAAATTCATCAATTCTATGTGCAGTTTTATTAACCAGTCCAACTTCAATCACTTTAGCATAATTTTTAATGAATCTAGCATCAGAGGTTCCGCCCGTTGTACTTAAGACGGGTTTTATCCCTGTAACTTCTTCTACAGATCGTTGCACAATGTTACTAAATTCTCCTGGGTCACTTAAAAAGCTCTCGCCGCTGCATCGATATTCTAATTCGTATTCTGCTCCAAATTCACCGCCACCTGCACTTTTTTTACAAGCATAGTCAACAAGGTCGATAATATCTTGAGAGCTATGAATATCATTAAACCTAACATTAAATGAAGCGCTTGCATATTCGGGAATAACATTGCCACCAAGATTTTGTGATTCGATGGTTGTGACTTCTAAATTAGTTGCGTCAAAAAACTCATTTCCTTCATCAAATTTGTGATCTTTTAAGATTTTTAAAATATCAATCAAAGTAGTATTGGGATTGCGTGCATTATATGGATAAGCAACATGACCTTGTTTTCCAATAATTTTTAATTTAAAACTAATTGAACCACGACGACCAATTTTAATCATTTCACCAAATTTTTCAGGGTTAGTTGGCTCACCAACTAAAGAGTGAGTAATAACTT
>JADHOZ010000023.1 GCA_016778745.1 Rickettsiales bacterium | reverse complement strand
CATATTTTTGAATTTATCATCGCTTGGAGGAAAATACTGACCAATATCTCCTTCGCCTATCGCTCCTAATAGGGCGTCTATTAAAGCATGAATCCCAACATCACCATCTGAGTGAGCTTCTACCTCTTTGTGATATTCAACATCAACACCACATATTCTGATTATGTTCTGTTCTTTTTTTGCATCTTTAAACGCGTGGACATCAAATCCGGTGCCGAATCTATTTTCTTGGACAACATTTTCAATCCTGGTTACGGCAATTCTTTTTGCTCTTTCGTAATCTTCAGCTGTAGTGATTTTAAAATTATTTTGTGAACCTGGAACGATGGCTACTGGAATTCCAGCATATTCATTTAAGGCCGAATCATCTGTAAAATTTAGGTCTTTAAAAGCGATGTGGGAGTTTAATATGTCGTCATACAAAAATCCTTGTGGAGTTTGGGCGCGCCAGAGATTCTCTCTCTCCAGGGTCCACTCTATTTTGCCATCACCATATTTTTTTAATGTGTCCTCAACGGCAATTACTGGTATTACTGCTGGGTGAATTTCTAGTTTTTCTAAAATGCCATTTATTATTCTTTTTGACACAAAAGGCCTAACCCCATCATGAATTAGAACTTTTGTTGGGGCATTTTCTTTTAAGGATTCCAAGCCCATTCTAATTGATTCTTGTCTAGTTTTACCGCCAAAAACCGGATCTAGCAGATCTAAGCCAGCAACTGCCTCTTCATACAAACCTATGTCATCCGGGTGAATAATACAAATTACGTCATCTATTTTAGGATGATTTAAAAATGCTATTATGGAGTGCCTAAGAATCGGGGCTGAGGCTATTGGGAGATATTGCTTTGGGATACCTTCGCCGTAACCCATTCTAGTTCCACGTCCGCAAGCTGTTATGATGGCTACGACTTTAGACATATGTCATTAATTATTTGCTCTTTGCTCCATTTCCTCGCGGAAATTTTTGATCAAACCTTGTATTGGCCATGCTGCGGCGTCACCTAACGCACAGATAGTGTGACCTTCAATTTGTTTGGTTAGGTCGTATAATTTGTCGATTTCTTCTTTGGAATATTTACCTTCTACCATTCTGTCCATGATGCGCATTAACCAACCCGTTCCTTCGCGACATGGGGTGCATTGACCACATGATTCATGTTTGTAAAAATGTGATAATCTAGCAATTGCAGCAATCGGATCTGTTTCTTTATTCATAACGATGATTCCAGCGGTTCCAAGACCTGATCCTGCTGCTTTTAGGGCATCAAAGTCCATTGTAACCGTGTCGCACACTTCTTTATTTAATAATGGCACGGAAGATCCACCAGGAATGATTGCCAAAAGGTTGTCCCAACCACCAATTACACCACCAGCATGTTTTTCGATTAGTTCTTTTAGGGGGATTCCCATTTCTTCTTCAACGTTGCATGGTTTATTTACATGTCCTGAGATACAGAAAATTTTGGTACCGGTATTTCCTTCTTTTCCAATGCCAGCGAACCAAGAAGCTCCTCTTCTTAGGATTTCTGGAACTACAGCAATTGATTCAACATTATTAACAACCGTCGGGCAGCCATACAACCCAACCAAAGCTGGGAAAGGTGGTTTTAATCTTGGTTGACCTTTATTACCTTCAATACTTTCTAAAAGCGCCGTTTCTTCACCACAAATATAGGCACCGGCACCACGATGTATGTAAATATCTAGATCCCATCCACTTTTGCAGGCATCTTTACCTATTAAATTTGCTTCATAAGCTTCGTCGATTGCTTTTTGTAAGGCTACGGATTCATTGTAATATTCACCCCTAATGTAAATGTAACAAGTGTTAGCGTTAATTGCTCTTGATGCTAAAAGGCAGCCTTCTACTAGGTGATGTGGATCATTTCTGAGTATATCACGATCTTTACAAGTTCCTGGTTCGGATTCGTCAGCATTAACAACTAGATAATGTGGTTTACCATTTTTTGGGTTGTCTTTTTTTGGCACAAACGACCATTTAACCCCCGTAGGAAACCCTGCGCCGCCCCTACCTCTTAGGCCTGATTTTTTTACTTCTTCGATTAACCATTCAGAGCCTTTATCCATGAATTTTTTAGTGTCTTTGTATGAACCTCTTTTGATCGCTGCATTTAAAGAAGGTGACTCATATCCATAAAGGTTAGTAAAAATTCTATCTTCTGGTTTTAACATAAAATTGACAGTAATATTTAAGTAATGCGAACCTGGCTCTAGGCTCTGTTGACAAATTATTTTATTAAATATTTAACCCTATTTTTATTTATTTTTTGATAAAAAAAATCTGTAATAAAGTAATTCGTCAATAGAGTTTAATGATTAAAAATAACTCGCTTAAAAGCAAGAAAGAAGATTATTGTTTTATTTAAAAGGCAGGAATTTTTTATCAAAATTGTCTTTGAAAATTATTTATTAATTTCTGAAATAATTGATTGATTTAAAAAACTCGATTACTAAAACTTAGTTATTGGTTATCATATTTTTAACTCACAAATCAACTAAGGTAAATCTTGATAGTTTCTAGCTTAAAAAACTCTGCAAAAAACATTTTAGTTTTATCGCTTTTTATGTCTCAGACATCATGCTATCAAGGTAGAGTTGACCCTTTCGATATTCAAAATGGTCTGTCAAGAAAAGACATTAAAGATTCCATTGTTAAGCAGCCAGAAGGTGTTGATAGAAATAAAAAATTACTTAACGAGACTCCTATTCCTAACACTTCAAGACTAATTGTCACTCCTTCTCCCCCGGTTATTGGTGGAGATAAAGTTGTGTCCTTTTCCGTTACTAGTGAAGTTCCTTTAAAAGATGTATTAATTGAGCTTGGTAGGGTAGCGCAAATAGATGTTGATATTGATCCCAGAGTAAGCGGTGGCGTTATTATAAACGCTCAAAATAAATCTCTTAAAGAAGTCATTGATAGGATAGCAACTCAGGGGAAACTTAGATATTCATTCAATAATGATGTGTTGTTTTTTGAACCCGACACTCCTTATATGAAAAATTATTTTGTTGATTATTTAACCTCAGGTGGGTTGTGGGGAGAAGTTGAGACAAATATCAATACTATTTTAACCAATTCAGAAATTATTCCATCTGAAGGACAAGCAATTATTGGATCTGCGGCCAGTATTTCTACCAATAAATCTGCAGGAATAATCACTGTCTTTGCTACAGACAATCAACATGAAGCTGTAAAAGAATATTTGGATGATGTTCACCAAATGGCTTCTGCGCAAGTGTTAATAGAAGCTAAAATTGTTGAAGTTAATTTGAATGAAAAATTCTATGCTGGTATTAATTGGAATCTATTAGCTGCTAGTATTGATGGCGTTGCTTCCATTCCTTCAGCGGCTTCTGCTGGTGGCATTTCCTCAAGCGGAATATCTTTGTTTGGCAGTAATTTATCCGCTTCTGTTGCAGCGCTTGGAACTTTTGGAACAACCAGAACCATAGCCAGCCCTAGATTACACGCCATTAATAACCAAAGTGCTTCGCTAAATTTTGGCGACACAATTGTTTATTTTAAAATTGATGCCAACCAAGATGTTACTACAACCACTGATTCTACCTCCAATAATACAACAACTATTACCACCACTAAAGAAGAGCTAGATATTGGGACGCAACTTGAAATTACTCCGTCAATTAATGCAAAAACTAAGGAAATTACCTTGAGTGTAAAACCTACCCTATCTGTTAGAGGTGAAGATGTAATTGACCCTGCGAGCTCGACTCAAACTTATACAGATACTAATGGTGATACTCAAACTCTTTTAAACTCTGTTCCGCAAGTAAATACCCGAACCATTGAGACTATTGCTAAAATAAAAAGCGGAGAGGTTTTGGTTATTGGTGGTCTTATGAGAGATGATACAACCAATACTGACTCTGGCGTTCCTTGGTTAGCGGATATCCCTGTAATTGGATGGTTATTTAAATCTTCGAGTAAAGAAACTAGTATCACTGAAACAGTGATTTTTATTAAAGCAACTATTATCGAAGAAGGTAACACTGTGAGTAAAATAGATGGAGACTTACAAAGAAAGTTCGATTCAAATAGAAGACGCTTCTTCAATAGTGATGCATATTAATTCTGGTAGATGAAATCAATTCTAAAATATATTCTATTATCCGCTATTAGAGACAAGTTTTATATTGGTTTGCTCATCACCCTTGGCGCCTCTTTTGGCTTATCAATTTTCTTAGGATCTAGTGCATTAGTTGAACAACAACAAATGACAGCTAGTTTTATTGCTGGCTCTTCAAGAGTAATATTGGCAATTGGTATGATTTTATTTGTTTGCTTAAATATTCATCGTGCTTTTGAAAATAAAGAGGTTGAGTTTATCATTTCGAAAGCAATTTCTCGTGAGAAGTTTATTTTAGGTTATTTACTTGGATTTTTGTTAGCTGCTTCTTTTATTTTTATTCCCTTAAATATTGCCGTTTCGATTGTTGTTAAGGCTAATTTTTATGGACTTGTTATTTGGTCCCTTAGTTTATTCTTAGAATTAGTCATTTTGATATGTTTTGCTTTATTAGCATCGCTTATTTTAAAAAATTCATTTTCGGCAATCATGGCATCTTTTGGATTTTATATTATTTCTCGAATGATGGGTGTTTTTGTGTTGGCAATTTCAATACCAGATGACGTTTCTTTGATAAATAAGAATAATATTTTGCAAATAATTTTAAAAATATTGTCAGCGATATTTCCTCGTCTTGATTTATTTGCACAAAGTAAATGGTTGAATTATGGGTTTAATAATAGCCTTGTTTTACAAATAATCTTGGTGCAATCTTTTATTTACATTGCTTTAATGCTGTTCATGTCTTTTCACGACTTTAAGAAAAAACAATTTTAGATGACCAGAGATATATTCTTTCATTTAAACTCTCATAAGATTTTCTTTTGGTTTTTTATTGCTACTTTTTTGTTGCAAATCTTATTTTGGAATCACGCAACAAAAAATTACAAACCCGAATTAGAAATTGTTCCTCCTGCTCCAAATAAATATTTAAGATCTGCTCTATCTCTTGGTGATGAGGAGTTTTTATTTAGAATTTTAGGAACCAGATTACAAAATTCCGGAGATGTTTTTGCAGGGTTTGTTGCTTTAAAAAAATATAATTATAAAAGAGTTTATGACTGGATGACCGCATTAGATGATCTTAATAGTGAATCGGATTTTATTCCATCTTTAGCTAGTTATTATTATTCACAAACACAAAATAGAGTGGATTCGAAATATATTATTGATTATTTAGATGAGCATGCATCACGCAATTTAGATAAAAAATGGTGGTGGATGTTTCAGGCTGTTTTTGTAGCCAAGAAGTCTCTTCAAAATAATGATATTGCTTATGATTTAGCTTATAAATTAAGCAAGAATAATGCCAAAAATGCCCCTTTGTGGACTAAGCAATTACCCGCTTTTATTTCAAAAGAAATGGGTGATGATTGTTTGTCTTTTAAATTACTAAGTAGCTTGGTAAAAGATATTGAAGAAGGAAAAGAACAAGCAACTATTGACGAAATGAATTACATGCGATATTACATTAATGAGAGATTAAACTCTCTTAAAAAGAAAAAATTTAATCCTAAAAAATGTCTAAATTAGAGTTAAAATCTGAAGTATCAAAAGTTGTAAAATTAGCATTGAAAGAAGATGACGCCCTAAAAGATGTAACGTCTGATTTAACAATTCCTAAAGATAAAAACTTAAAATTTGTTATCCAAACAAGACAAGATATGGTCTTTTGTGGCCAAGATATTATTACTGAAACTTTTAATATTCTAAAATCTTCTAAAAAATTTTCTGATGCAAAATTGGATTTTAAAATATTGGTCAAAGATGGCGATAAAGTTCTTAAAAATAAAAATTTAGTCAAAGGATCTGGAGATGCAAAATTGATTTTTGCCGCTGAAAGGGTGATTTTAAATTTATTACAAATTCTAAGTGGCGTTTCAACGACTACCTACGATTTTGTCAAAACATTAAAGGATGAGAATATTAAGATTCTAGATACAAGAAAGACCTTACCAAATTATCGATATTTACAAAAATACGCAGTTAAAATTGGGGGTGGAAACAATCATCGATTTAGTTTATCCGACATGATTTTAATAAAAGATAATCATATTGCTGCTGCTGGAGGAGTTAAAAATGCAATTATGGCTGCAAAGAAAAATAAAAATAAGATAATGATTGAAATTGAGTGTGATAACGTATCTCAAGTAAAAGAAGCAATAACAGCAAAACCAGATATTATCATGCTTGATAATATGAGTGTTTTTAATATTAGAAGAGCTATTAAGGTGATTAATAAGAAATGTAAAATTGAAGTATCAGGGGGGATTAATATTAAAACCATTAAAAAATATCGTGGTTTAGATATTGATTTTATTTCTGTTGGAGCCATTACACACTCCCCAAACTCAATTGATATTGGATTAGATATTGTTTAAATTATGAGACATTATCAAAACATAAGCCAAGTATTTATTTTTGCGGCCGGAAGGGGGGAAAGAATGAGACCTATTACTGATAATATTCCGAAGCCTTTGGTTAAAGTTTGGGATAAATCTATTATCGATTACTCACTTGAAAAACTTTTACAAAAAGATCAATTTAAAAAAATAATTATCAACGGTTTTTACTTAGCAAATCAAATCAAAAACCATATTAAAAACATTGGTGATGATAGAATCTTTTTTTCTCAAGAAATAGAAAAAATCGAAACTGGAGGTGGATTACTATTTGCAAAAGATCACATAGATTTTAATAGTCCTTTATTAATTATTAATGGTGATATTGTTTGGGAAGATATTGATGATGATATTACCCTTATTTGTAAAGAATATTTAAAAGGAAATAGCGACTTTTTAATGGGATTAAAAAAGAAAGAGGATTATTTTGGATATGAATCTGATATTGGTGATTTTGATATGGATCAAAATGGAAACTTAGTAAAATATAGTGATAAAAAAATGGATTATGCCTTTGTTGGAATTGCCGTGATAAATCCGAAAATATTATTAGAAGATTTTATTGAAGATTTTGGGAAATGTTTTTCAATGTCTAAAATCTATAAAAGATTGATTAATGAAAATTCAAATATAAAAAGAATAAAAGGTATGGAATTAAGGGGAACATATTTTCATATTGGAACCATTGATTCTTTAGAAAAAATTAACAATTAAGAGATATGTACGAATATAAAACAGTTATCTATAAAGAGGGTACTCTAAACACTATGAGTTCCAAGAATGTTAATATAAGTAGATTTGATAAAATGTTAAATCATTATGCTCAGCAAGGATGGAGGTTAAAGTCTATTGAAAAAGATTCTCAGAAAGCTTTTTTTGGCGGCGTTAGAGAAGCATATTTATTAATATTAGAGAGAAGAATTAGCTAATAATTTTTCACTAAGTCAACCACCATTTCTAGATTTTCTATTGGTGTTTGCGGTAAAATTCCATGCCCTAAATTAAAGATAAAAGGTTTATCTTGAAGTGTTTCTAGAATTTCTATTACTTCTTTTTTGATATTTTCTTTTGATCCAAACGCCAAAAGATAATTATCTAGATTTCCTTGAATTATTTTGTTGCAATCTTGTTGTAAATTTTTTCTTGCCCAGTTTTTTTCTACACTTTGATCAATTGCTAAAACGTCACAATTTACCTGTTTTGCAAACTCCAAATAATTTACCCCTATTCCTTTTGGAAAACATATTATTGGTGTATTAGGGTGTTTTTCTTGTAGTTGATTAGTTATTTTTATTGTGGGATTTATGACCCATTTCTGCAAATCAGATGGTGGTAAAATTCCTGCCCATGAGTCAAATAATTTCACAATATCTGCGCCATACTTTATCTTTAAAGATAGGTAATCGATAATTGCATCACTTAGTAGATCTATTAAGTCAAAAAAGAACTTAGGGTTCTTATTTAGGATTCTTCTGGTATTTTCAAAATTCTTTGAACCACCACCTTCTATCATGTAACACGCTAAGGTGAATGGAGAACCAGAAAAACCTATTAAACTGGTGTGGCCATCTAAACTTGATTTAGTCATCTCTAAGGCTTCAAAAACCGGCTTTAAATGTGTTTTAATTTTTGATTTATCTAGTTGGTTTAGATCAAAATTTTCATCTATTTTTTGTAATTTTGGTCCTTCGTTTCTGACAAATTTCACATCAATACCTAGAGCATCTGGAATAACCAATATGTCAGAAAAAATAATGGCGGCATCAAAACCAAATCTTCTAATTGGTTGTAACGTCACCTCACTTGCGAGCTTTGGATTGTAGCATAAATCAAGAAAATTACTGACGTTTTTTCTAACCTCCATATACTCAGGTAAGTAACGTCCTGCTTGTCTCATCACCCATATTGGCGGGTTTTTTTGAATTTCTTTTTTTTGAATAAGGTTTAGTAATTTTGTCATTAAACAAATAAATTATTTTATAGATATTTATTATTGTTATTAGAGCTGTTAATTATTTAATTAAATTTTATTAACATTTTTATTAACATAATTTTCATCTTATTGAAAAGATAATAAAGAATCTAGAAAGTTTTTTAACAGGATATTAATTTTTGGAAAAATGTTATCAACGGATGAAAAAACTGTTGAAAAAATGTTAATAAAAATAATAACTTTTTTGAAATAAAAATTATGTTAATAAAGAGTTAGTTTTTTCACAATTTGTCAACAGTTTTATCAACAGATATGAAACAAAGAATAGAAGAAAAATTGAAAAATAGTTTAAATCCTAATTTTATTGATGTTATTAATAATTCCCATTTACACAAAGGTCATTTAGGTGATGATGGTTCTGGTGAGACGCATTTTAGAGTTGCGATATCATCATTAGAATTTGATGGTTTAAATAGAGTGCAAAAGCATCAAAAAATTAACAAAATTTTACAAGAAGAGTTTGAAAAAGGTCTGCACGCTTTAGAAATAAAGATATTGGACTAAAAACTAAGATTTATCCTACTTTTTAACGACAGATATTTTTTTATCTTGTTCTTTTTTCTTTAATTCACTTTCGTCGTATAATTCTATTTTTATTTTACCTTTTTCTTGAATAACATTTTTAGTGACAGTTGCTTTTTTGATATTATTTTCTGACGGAGCATCAAACATGATATCAAGTAGGATATTTTCAACAATAGCCCTTAAACCTCTAGCGCCAGTTTTTCTTGAGATTGCTAACTTAGCAATTTCTTTGATTGCATCTTTTTCAAAAACCAGATTGATATCATCAAGATTAAATAGCTTTTGATATTGTTTGACAATAGAGTTTTTCGGTTCAGTTAAGATTCTTTCTAAATCCTCTTCTGTTAAGCCTTTTAAGGGAGCAATAACTGGAATTCTACCAACCACCTCTGGAATTAAACCAAAATTAATAAGATCGTCAGGCTGAACTTTTTGGAAAATTTCTTTGGTATCTTCTTCGTCAACTGATTTTACATCAGCACCAAAACCTATTACCGAACCTTTTCCGCGTGCAATAATAATTTTTTCTAATCCAGAAAACGCACCCGCACAGATAAATAAGATATTTTTGGTATCTACCTGCACATAATCTTGTTGAGCCGATTTTTTTCCCGGTTGAGTTGGAACAGAGGCAACAGTTCCTTCAATTATTTTAAGAAGTCCTTGTTGTACGCCCTCACCAGAGATGTCTCTTCTAGTATTATCTTCTGACTTTCTAGCAATTTTGTCAATTTCATCAATGTAAACAATGCCTCTTTGTGCTTTTTCAACGTCATTATCGGCAGCTTGAAGAAGTCTGCCAATGATATTTTCAACATCATCACCAACATAGCCAGCTTCTGTTAGGGATGTTGCATCAGCGATTGTAAAAGGAACATCTAATATATTTGCTAATGTTTGTGCTAATAACGTTTTACCACATCCCGTCGGTCCAATTAGTAAGATGTTTGATTTATTTAATTCGATATCGTCTTTTGAATTTTTTTCAACATGGTTAATTCTTTTGTAGTGGTTGTAAACCGCAACTGATAAAACTTTTTTAGCAAATTCTTGACCAATGGCATATTCGTCAAGAATTTTAAGAATTTCTCTTGGGGTTGGCTTTTTTCCATCATTAGAATCAAATAATTTTGTTTCTTTTGATTCTTCGCGCAAAATGTCCATACTAACTGTAATACATTCATTACAAATTAGGGCAGTTGGGCCAGCTATTAATTTAATAACTTCATTTTGATTCTTACCACAAAAGGAGCATGAAAGATTCTGAGCTTCGTTGTCCTTATTTTCCGTCATAAAATATTACTTAAGGTTTTCTTTTAGTTATAATTTCGTCAATTAGGCCAAATTCTTTAGCTTTTTCAGGAGACATGAAATTGTCTCTTTCCATTGATTTTTCAACTACTGATAGTTTTTGTCCTGTATGTTTGACGTAGATTTCATTTAGTCTTTTTTTCAGACTTAACGTTTCTTGAGCGTGTATTTCAATGTCTGTGGCTTGACCTCTGTAACCACCGGATGGTTGGTGGATCATAATTCTAGAATTTGGTAGACAATATCTTTTTCCTTTTGCACCAGCCGCTAAAAGTAGAGAACCCATTGATGCTGCTTGGCCGATACAAAGAGTTGCTACGTCAGGAATAATGTATTGCATTGTGTCATACATTGCTAATCCTGATGTTACTACTCCTCCTGGAGAATTTATGTACAGATAGATATCTTTTTTCGGATCTTCTGCTTCAAGAAATAATAATTGGGCTACAACTAACGTTGAAATATTGTCATCTACCTGCCCTGATAAAAAGATGATTCTTTCTTTTAGAAGTCTTGAATAAATATCAAACGATCTTTCTCCTTTGGCTGTTTGTTCAATAACCATAGGGACTAGTTGGCTTGCTCTATCTAGTATTTTTTCAGACATTATTTTAGATATAAAATTTTAGTAATTATTTTCGGGAAGTTATAAATCAAAATTATTAAAACAACCCCCCTTGAAATTTTTTTTAAAAAATATAGTTATTAAATGTGAAATGTATTAATCAACGTTCTTAAAAATGCAAGAGAATTCAAATAATCAGTCAAATAACGACGTTCAACAAGGTCTAGAAACTCCTAACGAGGAAAAAGAAAACCAATTTCAAGATAAATTTCCAAGTAAAAAACCACAAGAAGAAGAAAATAACTTTGATGAAAAAATAAAAAAACTAGAAGAAGATTTAGCAAAAGCCAATGACAGAGCATTAAGAGCTTTGGCTGAACTAGAAAACAACAGAAAAATGGCTAAAATTGAACTTGAGAAAACAGTCAAATTTGCCATTTCAAAATTTGTTAATGACATCATTGTTGTTTCAGAGAATTTTTTCTTAGCAGGAAATAACGCTCCGAAAGAGGATTTAGAGGCTAATGATAATTTGAAAAATTACTTTAATGCCATTTCAATGACCGAAAGTGAGTTGATGAAGGCTTTGGAAAAAAACGGTGTTAAAAGAATAAATCCGCTAGGTGAAAAGTTTGATCACAATTTGCACGAAGCTTTGTCGCAAATTGATTCTGAAGAGGAACAAGGAACAGTTGTTCAGGTGGTACAAGCAGGATATTCCTTAAACGACAGACTTTTAAAACCTGCTTTAGTAGTAGTTTCTAAATAATAGACAATTAATAACTTACCTAAAATTGGGCTGGAAGTATTTCCAAGCCCAATTTTTTTGTTAAAATATGAAATTTGAACACAGTGTTCAAATTTCATATTTTAACAAATCCACCAAGAAGAACAAATAGCTCTTGCAAAAACATTATTAATGTTGAAAATGCGCCTTCCCGGTCCTTTTTACAGGGATAGCGGGGTCACGAGCGGAAGCGACGCATCCCCCGTATCTCAATCGTCTTCGAAGCGTAGCCGAGAAAAGCGATTGTAAGATCTTTTAGTTTTATTAAGGGATTGTAGCTCAGCGGTTAGAGCAGGGCGCTCATAACGCCTTGGTCGCAGGTTCGATTCCTGCCAATCCCACCAGCCTTCGCTCTTACGAGTTACGGCTAGCAGGCCAGCCCAATTAGGGATAGACTGCTAGACAGAGATCGTTAGAACGAAGGCTGCCTGCCATAGCTTGTGGAGTTATTTTAAAAAGTTAACCAAGTAGAAATACTTAAAGTTATTTAAATTAGCTAAACATAAGTCAAAGCGACGGCGGGTTACTAGAGTTACGGGAAATTTTCCCGCAACCTAAAATTTACTGGTCTTTGGGTCAAAAGCATATTCTACCCATTGTGCCTGCTTATTAATTTAAAAAACAAAATGATATGCCGAAAATGAAAACAAATAGCAGTGCTAAGAAAAGATTCAAAGTATCTGCAACAGGAAAAGTTCTCCATAAACAAGCTGGAAAACGTCATAACCTAGGAAAAAAGAGTCAAACTAGAATCAGAAATCTGCGCAAACAGGCTACTCTTTCTGAAGGTCATGCAGACAGCTTGCTAAAGCATAAAATGCCTTACAATAGATAGTTAATAATTAAAATATAGGAGAACAAATATGAGTCGTGTAAAACGAGGTGTCACTAAAAAAGCTAGACATAAAAAGATAATTAAAATGGCAAAAGGCTATCGTGGCCGCGCTAAAAATTGTTTTAGAGTTGCTATTCAAAGAGTTGAAAAAGCACTTCAATATGCTTACAGAGATCGTAGAACTAAAAAGAGAGATTTAAGAGCTCTTTGGATCCAAAGAATCAACGCTGCAACCAGACAACATAATTTAGTTTATTCAAAATTTATTAGCGGTTTAAAGAAAGCTAAAATCGACTTAGACAGAAAAGTTTTAGCTGATTTAGCCGTTAGAGAGCCTGAAACTTTTGCAAAAATAGTTGAAAAAGCTAAAGCAGCTTTAAAATAAATTTAAATGTCGGATTCATGTAAAGGTCGGACGGGGGTTGTGCCTCTGTCCACAATTTCATGCCTTAACATCGTCCGACATCCAATTTAATTGTGAACTATGAAAGCTTATAACATATTAATAAAACGAGATAGTTCCAATAAAATAGAAGATTTGGCCGTAATAAAAGAAGGTTTTTCTTTTACGGCTTTTTTATTTGGTGTGCTGTGGTTTTTATATCACAGGATGTTTAAAGAAGTGCTGATTTTGTTGCTTGTGGTTATGTTGATTCAGCAAATAGCCAGTTTCTCTTCAGGATTTGATGACATGCTGTTAGAGCTTGGTCTTGCTGTTATCATTGCTCTAAACGCTAATTTTTGGTTAATTCAAAAATTGAAAAGAGATGGATATGAATTTGTTGGTATGACGAAAGCTGATGATATTGAAAAAGCACGAATGGAAGTTGTTAATGATTTCGATAAAAAAGTTTTTAGCGACAAATTCTTAGATCCAAGATTAGATAAAAAACCCCATATCCTCAAAAAGATTTATTCTTACATCAACAAATTAAGATAATGAAGTTACTGATAATAGATTACGGTGCCGGAAATTTAAAGTCTGTAGAAAATGCTTTTAGAAAAATAATTGTTGATGAGAATTTGGATGTCGAGTTAGTAATTTCTGATAAAAAAGAAGATTTTATTTCAGCTGACAAGATATTTTTACCAGGTGTTGGTGCTTATGGTGATTGCATGAATTCTTTAAATAAAAGAGGCGTTGTTGCTGAGTTAAAAAACCAAGTTCTAAATAATAAAAAGAAGTTTTTAGGCATTTGCGTTGGCATGCAAGTTTTATCAAGCAAGGGATATGAAGATGGTGAATATGAAGGTTTAGATTTTATTGCCGGCGAAGTTAAGAGAATTGACAATAATGATAGTCAGCTAAAAGTTCCGCATATGGGCTGGAATGAGGTTAAATTTTTAGAAAATGATGATATTTTATCTGGTATTAATGAAATAGAGCATTTCTATTTTGCCAATTCATACAAATTTGAAGTAGCTAATAAGAAAGATGAGTTAGGATATTGTAATTATGGCCAAGATATTACATCCGTAGTTAAAAAAGATAATATTGTGGGTTTGCAATTTCACCCAGAAAAAAGTGGTGAGGCTGGTTTAAAGGTGTTAAGTAATTTCTTAAAATGGTAAAGATCTCAACATATATGCAAAAAGCTCTTTTTGATGAAAAGAGCGGATATTACAAAAAGAAGAATCCAATTGGCGCCAAATCTGACTTTATCACTTCTCCTGAAATTAGCCAAGTTTTTGGTGAGTTATTAGCCGGATATATTTTGCACAATTGCTTTAATTATGATGGTAAAGTTTCCTTAGTTGAAATGGGCGCTGGCAGGGGCGTGTTGTTTTATGATATTTTGGTGACATTTAAAAAATTAGCAAAACAACACCAACAAATAGCTAACTTATTAACAAGAATTGATTTTAATATTATTGAAATTAATCCGGTTTTACAAGAGACACAAAAAGAAAAACTAAAAGATTTTGACGTTAGTTTTTACGAAAATTTTGCCGATTTTTCTAAAGGTCAAAACAATAAAATAATTTTTATTTCCAATGAACTTTTTGATTGTTTCGCCATTGATCAATATGTTTTTTGTGAAGAAGGTTGGCGCGAAAGAATAATATTAGAAGGCGATAAAAGAACGTTTAGCTTGGCTCCACTTAACAAAGAGGTGAATGAATTTATTAAAAACAAAATTGGCAATATTTTAGTTCCACTAGGCGGAGTTTATGAATATTCAAAGTCCGGTGAAGAATTTATGACGGCGCTATGTAATATTTTGAAACGTAATGGCGGGATAGCCATAAACATTGACTATGGCTATGTTAAGAATTTATTCGTTAATACATTGCAAGCCGTTAAAAATCACAAAACATGGGACGTTTTAGTCGATCCGGGGGAAGCGGATATAACAGCTCATGTTAATTTTAGTGCTTTGGATAAATTATCTAGGAAAAACGGACTCAATAGTTCTTTGGTAACACAAAGAGAGTTTTTGCTTGGTTTGGGAATTGAAGATAGAAAATCCGCTTTTGCTGCGCTACAGTATGATAAAAAAGTGGCAGAAATAAATTTAGCTATTGACCGTTTAATAAATTGTGATGAAATGGGCGACTTATTCAAAGTTCACATAATTTGGGTTTAGTTTTCGCGGCAATCCAGATATCTTAGACGTAATATTTTGTAATAAATGAAAGAGATAAACAAAGAAATAGATGTTAATGAAATAATTAATTCTAACTACGATCCAGAGTTAAAGCATGATTGGCAAGTAGCGGAAGTAGAAAAACTCTTCACCCTACCCTTTAATGACTTAATATTCAGAGCGGCCGAAATACACCGCAAATATCACGATCCAAATAAGGTGCAAATCAGCACGCTGCTTAGCATAAAAACAGGCTCTTGCCCAGAAAACTGCAAATACTGCCCACAATCAGCGCATTACAATACTGGCCTTGAGAAAGAGGCGCTAATGGAAACTGATAAGATTTTAGCAGCTGCTAAAAATGCTAAAGAAGCAGGCGCTTCTAGATTTTGTATGGGCGCCGCTTGGAGAAGTTTGCATGATCGCGATGTTGAAAAAATTTGTAATATTGTGGATGAAGTCAAAAAAACCGGCCTAGAAACCTGCATGACTTTAGGAATGCTTACCAAAGAACAAAGCGAGAAATTAAAAGAAGCAGGTCTGGATTATTACAATCACAATATTGACTCTTCCGAAGAATTTTATTCTGAAATTATTTCAACAAGAAATTTTGAAGATCGACTTAATACTCTAAAAAATGTGAGGGAATCTGGCCTTAATGTATGTTCAGGCGGTATTGTTGGTATGGGTGAAACTCAAACAGACAGAGCTAAAATGTTAATAGTGTTAGCTAATTTACCAAAACACCCGGGTTCTGTTCCGATCAACATGTTAGTCAAAGTTAAGGGCACCCCTTTGGAAAAAGTTGAAGATCTAGATGAATTTGATTTTGTCAGAACTATCGCCGTTGCTAGAATCATGATGCCAAAATCTGCGGTAAGACTATCCGCCGGTAGAGAAGAAATGAACGAACAAACTCAGGCGTTATGTTTTTTAGCTGGCGCTAATTCAATTTTTTACGGTGAAAAATTACTAACAACGGCAAACCCCGAAGCAAAGAAAGATCAAGAGCTTTTCAAAAAATTAGGAATAGTTGGTAGCTAATAAATTTTTCTAGGTAAAGCTGGTCGGGACGTTTTTTGTAGCCCCGCCCCCACCTTCATTCTTTAATTTGTGTAGCCGCCAAACTCGGCTAATAAATTCTCTCGAATATTAAATAACTTAGTTGTAAAACAGCAATCCATCAATTCCCAAAAAAATAAATAAGGCAAAAATATGTCAGTAAAAGAAAATTTAGAAAGACTAAAACTCAAACTTCCAACTCCAGTTGCACCGGTTGCTAATTATGTTGGATTTAATATTTCGGGTAACCAAGTTTTTATTTCTGGTCAACTTCCAATTGAAGATGGTGAAGTTAAATATATCGGCAAAGTAGGGTCTCAAATTAGCATTGAAGATGCCTCCAAAGCAGCTCGCCTATGTGCAATCAACATTCTGGCTCAGCTTAATTTGGCGCTAGATGGCGATTTAGAAAAAGTTAAAAAATGTGTTAGGCTTGGTGTTTTTGTAAATGCCGATCATAATTTCACCGAACATCCAGCTGTTGCCAATGGCGCTTCCGATTTAATGGTTGAAGTTCTTGGCGATAAAGGTAGGCACTCAAGAGCGGCTACAGGCGCAGGCTCTTTGCCTCGCGGCGTGTCTGTAGAAATAGATGCTATTTTTGAAATCTAAATGACCACCCTTTCATTTAAGAATATTGAAGACGCTCACCTTAGAATTAAGGACTACATAACCAACACTCCTGTTCTTACCTTTGAGTCTTTAGATAATAAGCTAGGTGCTAAAATTTTTCTAAAAATGGACTCCATGCAAAAGACCAAGGCTTTTAAGGAAAGAGGAGCGTATAATTCTATCTTGGCTTACAAAGAAGAACGTGGCTATTTCCCTGAAAAAATAGTTGTTCAAAGCTCTGGAAATCATGCTCAAGCGGTTGCAAGCGTTGCACAAAAATTTGGCATTAAAGTCCTTGTTTACATGATAGAAGCTTCGTCTCCTTTAAAAATTCAAAAAACTAAAGATTTTGGTGCTGAGGTTATTTTATGTAAAGAAAGATCTGAAGTAAATCGCTTAGCTAACGAAAAGGCGGAAAAAGAGGGTTATCATTTAATTCATCCTGCTAGCGGAGAATACATCATTTCGGGCCAAGGAACAGCCTGCTATGAAGCCATTAAAGAAATTGGTGAAGTTGACGCAATTTTTGCTCCATGTGGCGGTGGCGGGTTAATTTCCGGAAGTTACTTAGCTGCATCCAAATTATCAAAAAACGCCAAAGTTTACGCCTGCGAACCAGAAATTGCCAATGACGTATCTAGATCTTTTAGGGCTGGAAAAATATTCGGCTTTGAAAAAGCTCCAAACACTATTGCCGATGGCGCCAGAACTCTGGCAACCACAGAGCAAACTTTTGAAATATTACAAAAAATAGCTGATGTTTTAGAAATATCCGAAGCAAAAATTCAATATTGGTACGACAAGTTTTACGAGCTAACCAATAATAAAATAGAGCTCACATCCGCTTTGGCTGTTGCTGGTGCAGAGCAATTCTTAGAGAAAAATCCTGAGAAAAAAAATTCTAAAATTCTGGTGATGATTTCTGGTGGCAACACTATTTAGCTCTTAAAATCCAAGGCCACTAAATAAGTTTCCGCCGAATCCTTCCTTGAAGATTTAGGTTTAAAATATTTCACCGTCTTAAAGTTTTTCCTCAAAGATTTCACAATTTCATCAGAGCTACCGCCTTGAAATATTTTGCCAACAAAATATCCGCCTTTGTTTAATATTTTTTCCGATAAACATAAGGACTCTTCTAATAGGTCAATGATTCTGGTATGATCTGTCCTTTTATCTCCCGTTGTGTTGGCCGCCATATCAGTCATTATCACGTCAGCAAATTTATTCTCCTGGCCACTCATTTCTTTCATCTTGGCAATAATTATTTCATGCGCATTTTCGGCTAAAAAATCTTGTTGCATAAGCTCCACCCCGGGAATCGAGTCTATTTCTAGTAAGTCAATACCCAAAACATTGCCCTCCCCTACTTTATTAGCTGCTACTTGACTCCACCCACCAGGAGCTGCGCCAAGATCAATAACAAACTTCCCTTTTTTAAAAATCTTAAACTTCTCATCAATTTCAATAATCTTATAAGCCGCGCGACTACGCCACCCTTCCATACGCGCTTTTTCCACATAAGGATCATTAAGCTGACGTAAAATCCAGCGCTTTGAAGATTCTTTTAATTTTCGAGATTTCTTTAGTTTTTGTGTTTTTAGAGGCATAATTAGTCAATTGTTTTTGGTATTTATAAGCATAGGATAGCTTATAAATATGAGGAAAAGCTTCTTTATGTTGCTATTACAGAGAAACGAAATTTTTAAGTCTGGCTTTTAAAGTTAATTTTCCAATAGTAATAATACATTTTAACTTTAAAGAATCATTTTTACAAAAACTTTATATGTCCAAAAACAATTCTCTGACGACCCTAAGAAAATCAGGTGCTAGCGCCACGCAAACCTCGTTGCG
This sequence comes from Rickettsiales bacterium, assembly GCA_016778745.1. Lineage (GTDB taxonomy): Bacteria > Pseudomonadota > Alphaproteobacteria > Rickettsiales > UBA1997 > JADHOZ01. The sequence continues at coordinate 30 of JADHOZ010000023.1, read as the reverse complement.
AGGGGTTCATTATCTAGAAAAGCCAAAAGA
>JADHOZ010000022.1 GCA_016778745.1 Rickettsiales bacterium | reverse complement strand
CATGGACGACATTAAGGTTTCTTAATCTTTCTGAAATACCTTCCCTAAATTCTTCACTAACAATAATAATTGGCATTTTCGCTCTTTCGCAACCACTCTTTCTCATTCCCAAGATGGCTTTGTAAAAATATTCTTCGTCAACTTCTTTAGGCGAGTTCAAGAAAACAATGTGATTTTTCATATTCCAATTCCAATTTCCGGTTAAAATATTATTTTTGATATCACCACGATATTCAAAATATATTGCAACTGTTTGCGCAAGGATTGCAATTCCAATAATGTAAAGCAAGATAATTGTTGCTAAACGCCCTTGAAGTGTCTGAGCCGCAACATCACCATATCCAACAGTAGTGGTGGTGGTTACCGTCAACCAGATTGCATCTTCCAAGCTAAGACCTTCAAAATACATCATGGCTAGTGAATGTATCGACATCACAAACAACAATGTTAAAAGCAACTTAACCAGCAACTTACCATTAGAGTCACCCTTAATAGCTGCCCTCTTGTAGCCAATATGAGAAACAGGTGAATGTTTTTTAAAACGAAATATCATTGTTATTACTTATTAAATAAGTTGGAATTTTTAAAACAAAAACTAACTAAATCAAGATGAGACACAAGTTTAAATCAAAATATCTTCAACAATCATCTGCACTTTGTCATTTCCCATCCAGCTATTAATATTGAAAGTTCCCACCAAATCCACTTCCTTTTTATATTTTTCATCAAGCAACATTTTACCAACCTCATTATCTACTACCTTAAAAGCCACAACAGAAATTGCTCCATTAAAACCAATAACTGCCTTTGAAGAAAAAGTAGCACTGACATGCTCAGCAGTTTTACCAATAATCTTTGCATTCAATTTTTTCACATCACGCAAAATAAATTTTGGCTTCTGATTTCCAACGCCAAATGGCTCCAGCTTATTAAGCTGCTTTAACATTTCTAAATTCACCTGACTCAAACTAACACTCACATCAAATTCTCTTTTCCTCTCTTGCCTAATGGATTGTACTTTTTGCGTTAATCGTTTATTAAAAAATGCATGCAAATTTTTAATTTTATCCACGTCAATTGAAAATCCTCCGGCCATAGCATGGCCCCCACCTTCTAAAATAATTTCCTCAGCTCTGGCATGTAAAATTTCCGCCCCCATATCAATGCCTGAAATTGAACGACATGACGCCTTAGCTTTTTTTGTTTTCTCATCAATTGTCACAACAGCCACTGGCTTTTCATACAGATCTTTTAAACGTGACGCTACAATTCCAATAACCCCAGGATGCCAGTTTTTTCCAACCGCAAAAACAACATCATCATTTTTGCTGTAACCACCCAAACCTTCTTCTAGACCCAATTTAGCCTCTTCCAACACGGCTGCCTCAATATCCTTTCTCTCTTGATTGAATTTTTCTAGTTTGTCAGCAATTTCCTCAACCCTTGCCTCATCTTGACTAGACAAAATTTCAGCCCCCAGATTAGAAGTCCCAACTCTACCACCAGCATTAATTCTAGGCCCAATAACAAAGCCAAAATGATAAGCATTTGGCTCCTCGTCAAGTCCAGCTTTATCACAAATAACCCTTAAACCCATATTTTTTCTCTGCCTTAAAACTTTTAACCCCGCAGAAACAAAAGCTCTATTCAAACCAGTCAAACTCATCACATCACAGACCGTACCCAAGGCTACTAAATCCAATAAGCTAATTAAATTAGGCTCCCTAACCCGCTCATAAAAACCCATGTCACGAAGCGTCTTATTGATCGCCACAACAAATAAAAAGGTAACCCCAGCAGCACATAAATTCTTATGTTCAAATTTTTCATCTAAATTATTTGGATTAATTACTGCAATTGCATCTGGCCTTTTAACAACTCCTAAGTGATGATCAATGACAATAACATCTAAACCAACCCCCCTTGCCACTTCCAAGGGTTCAAAAGCAACCGTTCCACAATCCAAGGTGATAACCAAATCAGTTCCTTGTTCCTTTAACTTCAACATCGCTTCTTTGTTAGGCCCATAGCCTTCCAATATCCTATCTGGAATATAAATATCGGCTTCGACTCCAATTTGTCTAAAAAACCTTTTCAAAATTGCCGCCGAGGTTGCCCCATCAACATCATAATCAGCAAAAATCGTAATCTTTTTCTTATTTTTAATTGCCCCTACCACAAAGTTCACCCCTTTGTTCATATCGCCAAGCAAAAAAGGATCTGGCAAGGAAGTTTTTATTTTAGGATCAATGAAATTATCAACTTCACCCAAAGCAACATTACGCGAAGACAATAAATCACACACAATCTCAGGCAACTCAAAACGCTGATGAATCGTCTTAGCTAACCTCTCATCAAACTCTTTTCGAACATAAGTGTAACCAAGTAGGGATATTTTATTTGTCACAATTTAATGCATTATCCAAACGGAAAAAGGTTGGAAATCGTACTCCCAACCCTCATTTTGTAGTATAAAATTCATTTAATTATCCCAAGAAATAGCATCACCATCAGCGCCAACAGACCATTTGTAACAACCACCACCAGATTGCCCTAGTCCACCGCTACAACTGTCAGCTGCATAACAAGAAGACTTGCTGTAGCTTTCGCCAATAGCTTCTTGGGAGGTAATCCATTTATATTTTCCAGAATAATTTTCTTTCCAGTAACATTGAGGTTCCTCAAATAAACCTAAACTTTTACAGGCCGTTAGAGCTAAAAAAGCTACTACACACCATATCTTTTTCATTAAAACCTCATTATTTATATTTTGTCATAGGAAATTTTTTCTTTCTTACCACCCGGATGTGTCACCGCACCATATCTTGCAGATCCAGCAGTTTGAGAGTATTTCCAAAGAGTTCCTGATGCATAATCATTTTCTCTTGATTTCCATTGAGATTTTCTTTTTACAACCTCTTCTTCTGATAAGTCAACATCTATGGCGCCATTAATAGCGTCAATCGTGATATTATCTCCATCTTGCAATAAAGCAATCATACCTCCCTCAGCCGCTTCAGGGCTAACGTGACCAACACAAAACCCTCTAGTGCCACCAGAAAATCTTCCATCAGTAATTAACGCAACCTTATTACCCATACCTTGACCATAAATTGCCGCAGTTGTTGCCAACATTTCACGCATCCCAGGTCCGCCACGAGGTCCTTCATAGCGAATAATTAAAATGTCTCCTTCCGTATACTTCTTTTGTTCAACCGCCTTAAAACATTCTTCTTCAGAATCAAAACAACGAGCCGAACCAGTAAATTTCAAGGCTTCGTTTTGCATACCAGCAATCTTAACAATCGCCCCATCTTCAGCCAAATTACCTTTTAAAACGACAACACCACCAGTTGGAGATAATGCATTTTTAACTCTGTAAACCACATCTTGGTTATCGTTAAACTCAACATTAGCCAAATTCTCAGCCATAGTTTTACCGGTGACAGTCATACAGTCACCATGAATAAAGCCATTATCGAAAAGTTCTTTCAAAATCATTTGTACGCCGCCAACCTCGTAAAGATCTTTCGCTACATATTTTCCGCCCGGCTTCATATCGGTAATATATGGGGTTTTCTTAAAAATCTCCCCAACATCAAAAATATCAAAATCAATACCACATTCATTAGCTAATGCTGGCAAATGAAGTGCCGCATTAGTAGAGCCACCCGTTGCCGCAACAATTGTCGCAGCATTTTCAAGCGATTTCCTGGTAACAATATCTCTAGGCTTAATCCCTTTCTTAATTAATTCCATAACCGCCTTCCCAGACTCATAAGCATATTCGTCTCTTGATTCATAAGGGGCCGGTGCACCAGAAGAACCAGGCAAAGCCAAACCAATCGCCTCAGAAACACAAGCCATTGTATTTGCGGTAAATTGACCACCGCACGCTCCCGCACTAGGACAAGCCGCTTTAGTCAAAAGCTGCAAATCTTCTTCTGTCAGATTACCCGCATCTCTTTGCCCAACCGCTTCAAAAACATCAACAATAGTGACATCTCTACCTTTAAATCTCCCTGGCAAAATCGACCCACCATACATAAATACCGAAGGCACATTAAGTCTACACATCGCCATCATCATACCAGGAAGCGACTTATCACAACCCGCAATTCCAACCAACGCATCATAACAATGCCCACGAACAGTAACTTCAATCGAATCAGCAATAACTTCACGCGACACAAGCGAAGATTTCATACCCTGATGGCCATTAGCAATACCATCAGTCACTGTAATAGTAGTAAATTCCCTTGGCAAACCACCAGAATCTTTAACACCCTTTTTTGCTGGCTGCGCTTGTCTTTGCAAGGCTATATTACAAGGTGCCGCCTCATTCCAAGCACTAACAACGCCAACGAAAGGTGAAGCCAAATCTTCATCACTTAACCCATCCGGATAAAGATCGGTTTTAATATTGTAAAGCATAGTCTTTCGACCCTCACACCCATGAGAATCAGTGACGTAACGAGAAGGTAATTGAGATTTATCAAATTTTGTCATTGTCAGTTATCGTTTTTTAATTTTACTAAAGTGGCTGAACGGAGTTTACAACGACGTCCAAATGTTCATGCAAAAACACAGGGTCGTAGCCACATAATACGACCTGCACCGAGTGTAATTATTTTACCAGCACAACATTGTCACCATTAATTATTATTTTTCCAGCAAGTTCTAACTCCGAAAGTCTAATATTTAAATCACTCACCGAAATTTGCAAATTATCAAGCAAATCACCCATAAATGTCGGCTCATATCCTAAAAAGCCCAAAATATCATCATTCTCCACATCCTTGATTTCTTCTTCCCAATTAATCTCATCAACATCAAATTCTGCCAACAAATCATTCACCGACGACAAAATATCTGCCTTCTTCTCCTTAATCAAAGAATTCGTTCCCGCAAATCTTTCATCCATCATTGACCCAGGAATTGCATAAATTCTTTTCCCTTGTTCAAAAGCAAAACGCGCCGTGCTCATTGATCCTGATTTTAGTGTTCCTTCGGCAATCAACACCACATCAGACAAAGCCGAAATAATCCGATTTCTCATCACAAAATTAGGCCCAATTGGCTTTGATCCAAATTTTTGCTCCGAGATTAATAAACCCCGTTTAGCAATTTTTGCAAAATAGTCTTCATTTTCTTGGGGATAAATATTATCAATTCCCCCAGCGATCACCGCAATTGTACCTTGTTTCAATGACCCCTTATGCGCCGCAAGATCAATACCCCTAGCCAAGCCAGAAACCACAACCACCCCCTTATCAGAAAGCTCATGCGCAATATTCGTCACTAAATTCATTGAATTAATCGACGCACTACGCGAACCCACAATAGCTAATTTCCTCCTTGTCAACAAAGACAAATCACCCTTCACAGTCAACACAATTGGACAATCAGGAATTTCTTTTAAAAATACAGGATAGTCATCATCCATGACTGTCAAAAACCTAGCCCCAAATTTCTCAACTTTTTCAATCTCATCCCAAACCTCTTCATCACTTACCAACTCAACCCTAGGGATTTCATCAATATTTTCAATTATCTTCTTGGGTGAACCGAACTTAAACAACATCGCCTCAAAGCTCTTCGGTCCAAAATTTTTACTTCTTGCAAGCTGCAAACAATAAAATAAATGTTTATTTTTCATGGTGTGACTTGATTGAATTTATTAACTCTTAATTCGATATCCTTTCTTAATTAAAAAGACCAAAACCCCAAACAAAACAACATTCAAAACCAAAATATAACTCATGCCAAATCCCAAACTACCATCACTATGCCCTGTCAAAGAATATCGAAACCCATCGATCATATAAAAGAACGGATTGTAATGCGACACGCTTTTCCAAAATGCCGGCAAAGCATTCGTTGAATAAAAAGTCCCCGATAAAAAAGTTAGCGGCGTAATTAAATAACTCGTCATTGCCGACATATGATCAAAACTATTAGAGATAACACCACAAAAGATACCCAAAAGTCCTAAAAACATACAAGAAAATACCATATAAAAAACCAAATAAAAGTAAGAATAAACACTCAAAGGCACAAAAATCAAAATCACCAAATAAGACACAATCGCCACACAAATTCCGCGCAAAATCGCACCCACAGTAAATGCAAAAACAATCTCAAAAGCCCCAAGAGGAGGCAATAAATAATCAATAATATGCCCCAAAACCTTACCCATCACAAAAGAAGATGAGGAATTAGCAAAAGCATTTTGCATCGCTGCCATCATAATCAAACCAGCCGACATAAAAATCGGAAAAGATACGCCTTCAACTTCTTTAATCTGCCCACCAACTGACAAAGAAAAAACTGCCAAAAATAAAATAATGTTAATAACCGGCGAAAAAACCGTTTGATGATAAACCTTTAAAAACCTTAAAGCTTCTTTTTTTAGCAAAGTAAAAGCTCCGAACCAATTGATATTCGTATGGTTAATTGACATGAGAAAATTTTTAATTAATATTTTGACAACACTATCTAGAGTGCGCATTCAAACTTATTCAACTCTTTAGCAAATGAATTTAGACAATATATCGCAGGATTTCAATTCCAAATTAGCAAAAATCACTACTCAAAATGAATTAGAAGAAATAAGAGTAGAGTTTCTAGGTAAAAAAGGTCAAGTAACCACATTATTCTCAACTCTCAAAGACCTAAACCCAGATGAAAAAAAAGAATTCGGCGCCAAAATTAACATTCTCAGACAAGAAGTCACCACTAAAATAGAAGAAAAAAAGGAAATGTTTGCTGATGAAGCCCTCAATGAACAGTTAAAAACCGAAACACTAGACGTAACCGCTCCTACAAGACCAAGCCAAAAAGGTTTGATCCACCCAATCTCAAAAGTCATGGCAGAAATTGAAGAAATTTTTTCTAATTTCGGCTTTCATTTTGCCTCAGGACCAGAAATTGAAGACGACTTTCACAATTTTACTGCCCTAAATATCCCAGAAAATCATCCAGCACGCCAAATGCAAGATACTTTCTACCTAGAAAATAGCGAAAACCTACTTAGAACCCATACTTCAAACACCCAAATTCGCGAAATGCTCGAAGGCCAACCCCCTTTCAAGTCATGCTCATTGGGCCGAGTCTTCAGGCGAGACTCCGACCAAACCCACACCCCAATGTTCCACCAATTTGAAGGTTTCATGGTTGATGAAAACATAAATATGCAAAACCTTAGATGGATATTAGAAAAATTTCTCAAAGAATTCTTTGAAATCAATAATGTCCAACTCAGATTCCGCCCAAGTTTTTTCCCATTCACTGAACCATCAGCCGAGGTTGATATTGGCTACTACAAAGAAAACGGCCAAATAAAAATTGGCACTCCCAAAAACCCAAATGACCAAAAATTCATGGAAATTTTGGGCTGCGGAATGATCCATGAAAACGTCCTAAAAAACTGCAACATTGATGCCGCAAAATATCAAGGTTTCGCCTTCGGAATTGGTGTTGAGAGATTGGCGATGCTAAAATATGGTATTAATGATCTAAGAATGTTTTTTGAAAATGATATTAGATTTTTAAAGCATTATGGATTTGATGAGTAGTTATGACTCTGATTAATATTTCCTAAATTAAAACCTCTGATTGATATCAAATAAAATTCCGTAAGCATTGTAGCTATTTCTTTTCGTCGCATCTGCCTTAACACCAAAAACAAAATCATCTTCATTGATCAATTTAAAACCGAGATTTAGGTTAATTTCTGATCTATCGATATTAGATATTTTACTGACAAATCTTTCATCTTGGTTAACAAAATTTGCTTTTACTTCTGGCTTATCAGCTTTTATTAAATATCCATAAGAAGCTTTGACAAATGCCAAAAAATGTGTAAATTTAAGATCACTTTTATAAAATTCTTTTGGCAATTTTGAATTAAAATTCAAAGACAATCCCATCTCACTTTTCACATAACTTGCCTCCACCTCATCAACTTCAAGGTTTAACTCCTCACCACCATTTTCCCTATATTTAGGAAGATGAACCAAATTATAATTTAGTCCAAGAGTCGGAGTTAAATCAAAATTATGATTCAATTTATAATTCTTACCAACCACGCTTTTAAGCAAATAACTTTGCGAAAAATATCTAGAAGTAGCATCTAGTCCAACTGATTTTAAAGCCCTAGATTGACTCAAAATATTTATCCCCAGAGCTACCAAATTATCCCAAAAATAATCCTGCCATTTTTTTCGTGAATATATTTCAACACCCAAAGTTGAAAAAATATTTTGTTTTAAATCATCCTTACTTTTAATATTTGACCTCAAATAATTGGCAGCCATACCAACCATAAATTCATCATCTAACGCCTTATCAAACCCCACAACAAACCCAATAGCATTAGTCGCATATGCCTCATCATCTCCTACCTTTGCTTGATTAATATTGTAAGCCATCGGCTTTATCCAAAGTGAATCTCTTTTCTCTTTTTTAACATCAAAATCCATCAACCTCTCAACAGTAATATCGGCCAAATAATTAATATTTTTGAGCGCCACTTCCAAATTTGCCTTATGTGGAAAAATCGTTATTTCATTCAAAACAGCTTCCGCCTTATCAACATCAGTTTCATTTAAAATTTGCTGAAATTCCAACAAAGAACCTTCTGATTTTTCTTCTAAACCCCCCAAATAATTATAAATATTTTTGACATTTTCATTGTTACTAACTTCAAAATCACTCAGACGAGAAACATTTAGATTTAAACTACTACCAATAAATTTCGTCGAATATCTTAAAATTCCCGATATATTCGACCCACCACCATTCACATCAATATTTTCATCTAAAATAACAACAGAATCACCAATATCACTAGCCGAAAATAACAAGAAATTACTATTTGAAACAGTAAATTCATCATTTTGACTAACATCAATTTCTAAACTCACATTATCGGCTACCAACAAATCCCCGGAAACATTAAAATTACCTAAAACACCATTTTGCAACTTACTTTCCACCGCACTCCCTGAACTCAAAACAAGATCCCCGTTTATAATATGACTCCCATCAGAAACTCCTAGCCTGCCTGTGGCATTTACATTGCCATTTATCACGAGATCACTTTCACTCAGATCAAAACTCCCATCAATATTAACATTATTGGCATAAATTGTATTCGAATATTTTAAACTAACGCCGCTTGCAACATTAACATCAGCCAACGAATTTCCATTCACACCAATGAAATAATCACTGTCATAATCACTTCTAATGTCTAAAATCCCCACCCCATCACTCACACCATAAATATTGCCACTTAACTCAGCGCCATCATTAATTTCAAGCGTTGATTTATCATCAATTTCAATTGATAGGGCTTCTAGTTGATGATAAATACTAAAAACACTTTCTCCTTCAATCCTTAGAGAATGCAACTCTTCATAATCATTTTTTTGTGAAAAATCAAAACCCACCACTAAACTTCCTTGATTATCATTGCCAGTAATTGAACCACTTAAATCTCCACCATATAAATACAAAGTCGACTCCCCCAACCTAACATCTCCATTTAAGTTACCATAATTATAAAACGCAGACCCATCACCATCGTTAGAATTATAAAACACATAGCGATTTGACGTAATATCACCATAATTAAATATCTTTGCATTCGTAGCTTCATTGTTGACTCCATATTGATCATCATCGTCAACATTGCTAGTAATCACGCCATTATTAATAATGTTACTAAAAGCATCACGATTGTAAATACCATCAGCTTCGCTATTTATCACGCCATCATTTACAACATTCGTAAATTCTATTTCGCTTGATGCCAAATCATTACCAGCGCTAATATAAATCCCATAAGCACTAGCGCTACCTGAAGTAGTTATTGTTGTAGAATTAGTAAAATTATTTTGATTACCATTTAGATAAACCCCATAACCTTCAGCAGTAATTATATTTCCCGAATTTGATACGTCGTTATCATCACCATTGATATAAATTGCATGCCCATTATTACCTTCCGTCAGAATTGACCCGGCATTTTCTACCACATTATTATCCCCACCCACGTAAATTCCATAACTACTACTGCCTAAAGTATTTATTAATCCATAATTATAAATATTAGTATTATTATCCACATCAACCCCCCTACCAGAACTATCCGTCGTAATAATCTCCCCAGAGATACTATTAATCACTTCATTATAATCGCCGCTTAAGATAACTCCCTCATCTCCGACAGTAATAATATGGTTATTGGTAATACTATTATAATTATCAAATTCACCCGACAAAGAACTCACTATTCCGTCATCATCTTCGGTAATATTTTCACTCGTTACAAAATTCTCATCTCCCACTCCCAACGTAAGAGCATTGGCATTAAATCCAAAAAACAAATAACATAGAAATCCCCATAGGGCTAAAGTTTGTGGTGAAAACATAGTGGTAATAACTAATTATGATATAGTATGATATAGTTAATTATTATGCACCTAAAGTCAATTTACTTTTTATTATGAGGCTACCAATTTTAATCTCTTTAGCATGAAGACATAAGTTATTGCATAATTCTTTCTTTAGAACTTTCCTTCCACCATATTTCACATCATTAATTATCGCACACCCCATTTCTTTCATATGAACCCTAAGCTGATGAGTTCTACCTGTAATTGGCTCTAATTCTACCAAAGAATAATCCCTAAATTTATCTAAAACCTTAAACTTGGTAATAGCCTCCTTGCCATCTTCAAGGTCTGGATAAACTTTTTCGATCCCCTTAACTCCCTTCTTCTTCAAAGGAATTTCAATTACGCCCTCATCCTTATTCAAAAATCCGCTAATATAAGCCTGATATATTTTTTTAATATTCTTATTCCTAAATCCAGCAATTAGTTCTTTTGCTGCCATTTCATTTTTAGCCAACAATAACACGCCACTTGTATCCTTATCTAACCTATGAACCAAACTCCATTTTTTATATTTAGCAAAATCATCAACCGAAATTTTTACGCCACTACCGCCCTGCACTGCCAAACCTCCCGGCTTATCAAGTGCAACTAAATTATCATCTTCATAAATAATATAAGATTCAAACTTCTTAACCCTATCAATAGATAAAAAAGCCTTTTTTGTCTGCTTTACTACCCTATCAACCAAATCAGTAAATAACGTTACTTCATCACCCAGAACCAACTTATAATTAGCGTCAACTCTAACAGCATTAACCTTGACTTTCTTCTGTCTAACCATTTTTTGCGCCAAACCAAAAGAAACATCAAATTTCTCACATAAAAACTTATCAAGCCTTTTATCTGCATCTATTTTTAATATCTTGATCAACTTCATACATATCCTAAAACAAGATCCGACTCTAAAAAGCAACCTTGGCCAAATAAAATCCCAAAAACACTCCCAATATCGCCAAAACAACTGTCAATAAAACATAAGCTATCGCCAAAGACCACTGACCTGCATTAATTATTCTAAAAAAGTCCAAGGAAAAGGTCGAAAACGTTGTGAAACCACCTAAAAATCCAAAAAACAAGAAGTGCTTCACAGAAGCATCAAAATTCTCAAAATTCCTAATAACAAAATAATAAATAAACCCGGCGACAATAGACCCAAAAACATTAACAAAGAAAGTAGCAAAAGGAAAGGCTCCAGGAAACAGATTCACTACGCGCGCTAAAGAAGCATTTCCACTATCCTTAGTTAACAAATTAACATAAGAATAACTAAGATAGCGGCAAACAGATCCGAAAGCACCGCCAAGGGCAACCAATATCACATGTAACATGTTTTTATTACAATTTCTTTAAAATATCCGCAAATGCCAACGACTCCCAACTAAATCCTCCATCACTTTCAGGATCTCGACCAAAATGTCCATAAGCAGCAGTTCGTTGATAAATTGGTTTATTTAAACCTAAATATTTTCTAATTCCAGCCGGACTTAAATCAATATGATGGTTAATGATTTCCACTAACTTTTCACTATCAACATCGCTACCATGATTATTTACATAAAGTGCCAAAGGTTTTGAAACACCGATTGCATAAGCTATCTGAATGGTGCATCTTTTTGCTAGTCCAGCAGCAACAACATTTTTAGCCAGATAACGCGCCATATAAGCCGCAGATCTATCAACTTTTGTTGGATCCTTACCCGAAAAAGCACCACCACCATGCGGCGCTGCACCACCATAAGTATCAACAATAATTTTTCTACCAGTCAACCCAGCATCGCCATCCGGACCACCAATTACAAATTTTCCTGTTGGATTAACTAAAAACTTTGCATCCTCACACATCCAACCCTGAGGCAAAGATTTTTTGACATACGGATAAATTAATTCTCTCACATCCTGAGTACTCATGCCCTCTTCATGTTGAATAGATACCAACACTGTTTCGGCTCTTTGAGGAATCCCATTTTCATACCACAAAGTGACCTGACTTTTCGCATCAGGTCCTAAGCCTAGAATCTCACCACCCCTGATAGCATTCATAATATTTTGCAAGATTCTATGCGAATAATAAATAGCAGCAGGCATTAAACTTTCCGTTTCGTCACACGCATAACCAAACATAATTCCTTGATCCCCAGCACCTTCTTCTTTATTATCAGCTTGGTCCACTCCAACCGCAATATCAACAGATTGTTCATGTAACAAATTAGTTATTTCTAACTTTTCATAATTAAATCCATTGTAAACACAACCAATATTCTTAGTAGTATTTCGAATAATATCTTCAAATTCACTTTTCAACATTTCGGGCGCTCTAATTTCACCACCAACAATGACACGATTAGTAGTAGCAAACGTTTCGATAGCTAAGCGTGAATATGGATCTTTTTTTAAATAAGCATCAACCAAAGCATCAGAAATCTGATCACACACCTTGTCTGGATGCCCTTCCGAAACAGATTCAGAAGTAAAGAAGAAATTTTTAGGCATAAGTAAATAATTTAATAATGTTCAACACATCGCGGCATATGAAGGCTTTCAAAACAACCGAAGAGAACAAAAAACTTAATATCCCTTTTGGAGAAAGTAAACTAAAATCTTCTCAGAGTTTCTTCTTTACCAAGAATTGACATAATATCAAAAATACCGCCGGCAGACTTGGAAGAAAACGTCATTAAAACTCTCAAAACTGGTCCAAAATCTTTCATCTTCAAACCATTTTTCTCAGCCCAACTGTTAATGTGCGTTTTAATCTCTTCAACATCAAATTTTTCTAATCCGCTAACTACCGCTTTCAGTTGAGAAATAATATCAGAATTTTGTTGCAAAATATGTTGTTCTTTTTCTTCTAAATCTTTAGCAAAACCATCACAATATACTTCCAAATTCTTGGCTAAATCTACTAAATTATCGCATCTTTCTTTGACAAATTCAACTGCTGTAATCATTCTTTTTACTTCAATCTCACCAAAATCCCTAGTAAAAAATGCTTTAGATAATTTAACCAACTCTTCAGCATTTTTTTGCACCATATAATGTTTATTTACATTATTTAATTTAGCAAAATCAAACCTAGCGGCAGACTTTCCAACTTTAGATAAATCAAAAACTTCTAACGCTTTTTTATCATCCATCATTTCTAGGTCTCCACAAGAAAAACCTAATCTTAAAAGATAATTTCTCATCGCTTCTGGCAAATAACCCATATTTTTATACTCAATTACACTGGTCGCACCATGCCTTTTTGACATTTTAGCACCATCGACACCATGAATTAATGGAATATGAGCAAACTTAGGACAATCCCAACCCAGCAAATCATAAATTAATTTTTGCTTAAATGTATTATTTAAGTGATCATCACCTCTAATAATATGCGTAATATCCATATCATGATCATCAACAACAACTGCTAACATATAAGTCGGAGTCCCATCGGCCCTTAAAATAACAAAGTCATCAATCTCTTCATTTTTAACAACTACTTTTCCTTGCACCAAATCATTAATTTCCATCTCCCCTTCTTGAGGAGCCTTAATTCTAACAACATAACTCGCTTTATCATCACCATCAAATTCCTTATCTCTCCACGGACTCTGAAACCTAAACACTTTTCCCTGCTCTTGATATTCCTGCCTCTTATTTGCCAACTCCTCGCCTGACGTATAACAACGATAAGCCAAACCTTTCGCCAGCAATTCATCTGCTATTTGCCTATGACGCTTTTCATTGTTTGACTGAAATATTTTTTCTCCATCATATTGCAAACCAAGCCATTCCATTCCTTCCAAAATTGCAGCAATTGCCTCTTTGGTGGAGCGTTTTTTATCAGTATCCTCAATTCTCAATAAAAACTGACCATTGTACTTACGCGCAAAAAGATAATTAAACAAAGCTGTTCTAGCTCCCCCAATATGTAAATAACCAGTTGGAGAAGGCGCAAAACGCACATTTACGGACATAATATTTTCTATCAAAAAATTAATTTGCTTACTTGACAATCAATAGCCAACTCATAAATTAGAACAATCTTTATTTATTTAATCAAGTCTTTATCCATGGTTGAAACCGGCCCAAAAACAGCTGAAAATAAGCAACCCCATCAACATAACCATGCGCCCGACAACAATGGTACCCAACATCAGATATCAATCACGCCAAAACCAACGACTCCCAATCCTCAAAACCAAGAGACTGTCAGATCTAAAGCATCTAACATAGATATTGGCACTCGATTAATAGCAGAAAAAGTAATTTCTGAAGACCAATTAGAAATTGCCAAAAGAGAAAGAGCTCGTATTAAAAATGCTAAAACAATCGGCGCCATTTTAGTCGATATGGGCTTCGTATCCGAAGGCGCACTTGGTGAAATTTTAAATGAATCTTCCGGTGTAAAGAAATTCGACATCAAAACCTCGATGATCGACGCCAGATTAGTGAAAAAAATACCAAAAGATTTTGCCGTCCACAATAAAATAATTCCGATTTCTTACAAGAACAATAATATAACCGTTGCAATGTCTGATATATTCGACATTGTAGCAGTTGATCAATTAAAACGATATTTTCCACCAAAATTCAGAATTAACCCCGTTTATGTTCCAGAGACAGATATACTCGCGGCAATTGATCAATATTATGACTATGAAATGTCAATTGAGGGTATTCTTAAAGAAATTGAAGGAGTAGGTACAAAGAAAGCAAGTGATGAGGAGCAGCTTAAAGGTGACTATAAAAGCCCGATGGTACGCCTTGTAGATGCCATTCTTACAGACGCAGTCCATCGCGGCGCATCAGATTTACACTTTGAACCAGAGCATCTATTCCTAAGAATCAGATACAGAATTGATGGAAAAATGGTCCAAGTAAGATCTATTCATAAAGATTACTGGGCAGCTATTTCTGTTCGTATTAAAATTATGTCTGGCATGAATATTGCCGAAACCAGAAAGCCTCAAGACGGCCGAATAAACTCTGAAATATTAGGGCGCACTATCGATTTTCGCGTATCTACACAACCCACAATACACTCAGAAAATATTGTTATGCGTATCTTAGATGAGAAATCATCTCTAATGTCAATCGACAGCCTAGGTCTATCCGAACATAACTTGCATCTAATAAAAAAACTAGTTCAAAGACCTGAGGGCGTGGTCATTCTAACCGGACCAACCGGTTCTGGTAAAACAACCACTCTTTATACAATATTAAATTACATCAACTCAATTGATAAAAACATCATGACTTTGGAGGATCCGGTGGAGTATCACATTCCTCTAATTCGTCAGTCAAACATCCGAACGGACATAGGTATGGATTTCGCCTCAGGTATTAAAGCAATATTACGTCAAGATCCCGATGTAATTCTGGTTGGTGAGGTACGTGACAAAGATACAGCAATCACCGCTATCCAAGCATCTATGACAGGTCATCAAGTATATACTTCCCTACACACAAACGACGCACTGAGTGCAATTCCAAGATTGATGAACATTGGCGTACCAAACTACCTAATGGCTGGATCAATCATTTGCTCAATTGCGCAAAGACTTACTAGAAAATTATGCGATCACTGCAAAACCAAACAACCAATAACCGAAAAGGAAAAACAGTTGCTTGGAGAAAAATATGCTGGTAAAGTAACGGAAATATATAAGGCTGTTGGCTGTAATAAATGTACCGGTGGTTATAAGGGCCGTATCGCAATCACGGAGATATTGGCGTTTGATCGCGAATTAGACGAGCTAATAACAAATTCCGCCAGCAGAAAAGAAATGTACAACTATGCCATAAAAAATGGCTTCGTCCCTATGGTAGAGGATGGAATATCAAAAGTATTAGCCGGAGTAACCGATCTAGATGAATTGGTTCGCGTAGTCGATATGACCGGTAGAATGAGCTAGGAGAATATTATTTATGACATTTGCTTCACGATTTAACCAAATATCTGGCGGTAGTATCAAACTTACCGAAGAGATTTTAAGCATAAAACCATATTGCGCTGTCACCAATAACGTATCTATTTCTGTATGGCCAGAATTTATCGATCATAAAATATCCAGCGCAGAAAATCTGTATGTATGGGCTTACCACATTATAATAGAAAACAAGTCCCCATCCAAAATGCAATTAATGAACAGACATTGGAAAATAATAGATGAAAAAGGCCTCATCCAAGAAATTAGCGGAGAAGGAGTAATAGGACAAAAACCAATCATTAATCCAAATTCCTCATTCCAATATACTAGCGGCGTGCATCTAAATCATCCATCTGGAATAATGTCAGGAAAATATGAAATGAAAAAAAATGAAGAAGAATTCTTCTACGTTGAAATCCCAAGCTTTTCCCTAGATATTCCCAATATCAAATCATCATTACATTAATGAAAATCCTCGCATTTGATACTTCGTCAAATAGTCTGTCGATTTCCTTGCTAGAAAATAATCAGCCAACTAGCGAATTTACTTTATCACCCAACTCAAATCAATCAGAGTTATTAATTCCAGAAATTGAAAAAATCCTCAACGAAAATCAAACATCCTACCAAGATTTAGATTTAATCGCCGCTACAAACGGACCCGGAAGCTTCACCGGATCACGAATTGGTCTCACAGCTGCCAGGACCATAAAATTAGCAACAAAATTACCATTAATTCTACTAAATTCCTGCCAAATCATTGCTTTTAAACATCGAAAACAACTATCAGACCATCAACAAATATTTGTTGCCCTAGATGCTAAAGCCAACGAAATATTCTACGCCACCTATAACACAATAAACGACATTAAATCTTCAGATATAACGCCTCAAATAACCACCCTAGACACAATCCAGAGCTACTTACCAAAGGAACCTTATTTCCTATGCGGTAGCGCGGCAAATCTCATTGACAAAACAAAAGAAAGTGATCAAATCCAAGCTCAGTTTATCGGTCAACTAGCTTTTGAGCTACACAAAGAAAATCACCAGACACAAAATCTAAATCCAATCTATCTAAGATCACCAAAGATTACCAAAAGAAAGAAATAATATTGACACTCCACAATATCACTCACTATCCCTTCACATACAACGTTACATGCAATCATGTGCGTCCCGCTTTACGACCTTCCTCGGTAATTATCATGATTGTTATTAGGTACCAAGGATCATTATCCAACATCCCTACAAATCCTACTTGTATTATTTAAAAGCAACTATTAGACTACGCCTCCTAATTTTTGGCTGGGTAGCAAAGTGGTAATGCAGAGGCCTGCAAAGCCTTTATCGCCGGTTCGATTCCGGCCCCGGCCTCCAAAAATATGAAATGACACATGTCGCTTTTTGAGATAAAGTATAAAAACATTCCCTCTCTAAATCCATCAAAGTTTGACAATTCAATCAATAAGCTACAAGAAGAAATAAAGTCCCATCAAATTGGAGCAATTGATATTATCAATAAAAGTGATGAATTAGAATTATTTGAAAATCTATCGAACCAAATAAAAAAATACCAAAAAATAATAATATTAGGTGTTGGAGGATCCTCTCTTGGTGCAAAAACCCTATGCTCTCTAAAAAAACAAGATAAAGTATCATTCATCGAATCAATTGATCCAAGCACTATTACTCACCAACTATCACATATAGATTTTGAAAATAGCTTTTTTATTGTTATTTCAAAATCAGGTCAAACAATCGAAACAACCTGCCAGACTCTTTTAGTAATAGAAGAATTCAAAAAACTAAATAGTAAAAATTTCTCACAACATTTTCTCTTCGTAACTGAGAATCCTGATAGCACCATTGGCCTTATCGCCAAAGAAATTAATGCCAAAATCGTTCATCACCCAAGCCATATTGGTGGAAGATATTCGGTATTTTCAATAGTGGGAATGCTACCCTCACTAATTGCCGGCATTGACATTAAAAAAGTTCGACAAGGGGCAAAAAAGATAATAACTGATTTTCTAGAAAATGACACAATAACCAAAGATATCGTAACCCAAATAACTCTTTACGAGCAAGGATATACCAATAATGTATTAATGCCTTATGTTGATGATTTAGAAAATTTTAACCATTGGTATCGTCAGCTATCCGCAGAAAGTCTTGGCAAAAATGGTTTTGGAGCAACCCCAATTAACTCCATGGGAACAGTTGATCAACATAGCCAACTTCAGCTTTATTTAGAAGGCCCTAAAGATAAATTTTTTACCTTCATAACCCAAAAAAAACACCCAAACAATTTATTGGTCAAAAAATTAGAAAATGTTGACACCTTATTTGACAATAAAACCCTACAACAAATCGTAAAAATCGAGGAAGAAACAACAATTGAAGTACTAAACCAAAAAAATCTACCTATTAGAATAATAGAAATTGAAGAGCTAAACGAAGAAGTTTTGGGTGGTCTAATGATGCAAATGTTTATCGAAACGATAGCATTAGCTTATATCAAAAATATTAACCCGTTTGACCAACCAGCGGTTGAATTAAGAAAAGATTTAGCCAAAAAGTTACTTAGGGCCACTACGAGGTCCCAATAGAAGCCGAATAACTAAATAAAAATGAAGATACATTTTTCTTACAGAAATTTATTAATCCTTCTTGGATTATCATCTTTTATCGCCCTTTTGGGTGCCTATATAGCAGAGTTTGGATTCAATCTTCAACCTTGCATACTTTGCCTTTATCAAAGAAAGCCATTTTTTGGCATCATAGCCTTAACAATTTTAGCAATTGCGTTATTTAAAAATAAAGAATATCAGAGATTAGCATTTTTTGGCTGCTTAATATTGCTTTTTATCAATATCTTAATCGCATCTTATCACGTTGGCGTAGAGCAAAAAATCTTCAAAGGACCATCAAGCTGCTCAAACTCTCAAAATCTAAATCAAATTACCGACTTAGAAGAGTTAGAAAAAGCCTTAGCAAAAGCCAGCACCATAAAATGCTCGGAGCCAGCATTCATACTCTTAAATATCTCAATGGCCGGATGGAATGTAATATATTGTTTGGCTTTATTATTGTTAGCTATCTTAAAAAGACCAAAAGATTTCTAGGAAACTAATAATATTTCCCTAAGTTAAATAACTATTTAACTTTAAACCCAACATTCACCTCAACGTTAAAATCTTTTTTGGCGGCCTCAAATTTCCATTTCTTTAATTCTTTCATTAACAAAAAATTTAATTGCGGACTAGTTGAGGCTTTAATTAACTCAATATTTTTTACCAAACCATCTTTATCAACATAAAATCTTGCTATTGCTTTTGTAGCAAATGCTTCTTTTCTTAAATTTCTTGGAATTTGCGGCAAAGGACGATAAAGAATTTTATGATTTTGACTCTTAACG
>JADHOZ010000021.1 GCA_016778745.1 Rickettsiales bacterium | reverse complement strand
AAGCATTATACCCAAAAATGATGCCTCTAGGAAAAAAGCTGTTAGCACTTCATAACCAAGAAGTGGGCCAATTACATTACCAACTCTATCAGAAAACAAACCCCAATTAGTTCCAAATTGATAAGACATAACCACGCCGGAAACAACACCCATACCAAAGCAAACAGCAAAAATTTTGATCCACATTTTATAAATCTCTTTATAAATTTTATCTCTACTTCTCAAATATTTATATTCAATAACCGCCAAAAAACTAGCTAGTCCTATTGTAAAGGCAGGAAAAATTATGTGAAATGAAATGGTAAAAGCGAATTGAATACGCGCTAATATCTCAGCATTGGAATTTAAAAAATCTAACATAAGCAAACCTAACGTAATAATTACTCTGTAATATCATATTGATAAAAAACATTTCTTTTAATATTGTGTCATGTTATCAAATGAATCGGTAATTATTTAATATCTTTTAAAATAAATGTCTAGACCTCCTATTTTATCAATCAAGGATACGGCAATATCATTTGCCAAGAAAGTTTTATTTACGAATTTAAGCTTTAATATATTCGCTGGAGATAAAATTTGCTTGATTGGCAAAAATGGTGTTGGCAAATCAACTTTAATGAATGCGGTTCTTGGTAACATGGACTTTGATGAGGGAGAAAGAATCATACACCCCGACATCGCAATTGGTCATCTTGAACAAAGTGAAAAAATCACCCAAAATCTGACAATTTATGACTATTTAAAACAAGATTTAAAAATTGATGAGCAAAAGCAATATCTCATTGATATAGTGTGTGAAAAACTACAAATTGATCCTAATAACTACACACAAAATCTCTCCGGCGGCCAAAGAAGAAGAGCAAACCTTGCCAAAGCTTTAGTTCTAGAGCCAGATTTATTACTGCTTGACGAACCCACAAACCATCTAGACCTAGAAATCATAAAATGGCTCGAAGATTATCTCAGAGGCTATAAAGGAGCATTATTAATTATTTCCCATGATCGTAATTTCTTAAAAAAAACCACCAATAAAGTATTTTGGCTTCGTGCCAATAAATTAAATATTAATAATCACGGCTATGAAAACTTTGAAAAATGGTCAAGCCAAATCATAGAACATGAAAATAAAGAACTTTACAATCTTGAAAAGAAAGTAGAACTAGAATCGGGCTGGCTACAAACTGGAGTAACCGCTAGAAGAAAAAGAAATATCGGCCGCTTGCATCACTTAAATGAATTAAAAGAAAAACTCGCCAAGCAAAGAAAGTTGGTCAAATCCACCAACAGCAATATCCAACTCAATACTTCCAAAATTGACTCAGACTCACCGCAATTAATTATGAGCTTTAATAATGTTTCAAAAAGCTTCGGCGATAAAGAATTAATAAAAAGTTTCACTCACAAAATATTGCGCGGCGAAAAAATCGGCATTATTGGCAAAAATGGCACAGGAAAATCAACATTGCTAAAAATGATGGTTGGCGAGCTAGAGCCAGACCAAGGCACCATAAAAATGGCCAAAGATATTGAATTTTCGTATTTTGATCAAATAAGAAGTAAGATAAAAGATGAACACACAATCAAAGATATATTATGTGAGAGTGGCGGCGATTATGTTAATTTAGCAAATGGTAAAACAATTCATGTTTGCGGTTATTTAAAAAACTTTCTCTTTGATCCTAAAGAAGTCAATACCAAAGCGTCAACTTTATCTGGCGGACAACAAAATAGACTACTCCTAGCCAAAGCTCTGGCAAATCCTGGAAATTTCATGATTTTAGATGAGCCAACCAACGATCTCGACATGGAAACTCTTGATATGTTACAAGATTATCTAATTGATTATGCTGGCACCTTAATAATTGTGTCTCATGATCGCGACTTTTTAGATAATGTTGCAACTTCAATTTTTGCATTTGAAGATGGTACAATCAATCACAATCTCGGCGGATATTCAGATTATGAAGCGCTTAGAAATCGGCAAAAAAATAATATTGAAAACACGAAAGAAGATACTAAGCCGGTTAAAAATGACAGTAACAATAAGAAAAAATCTAATAAATATAATTTAACAAATAAGGAAAGATTTGAGTTGCAAAAAATACCAAAAAAAATTGATGAATGTGAAGAAAATATTAAAAAATTAACTAAAGAGCTTGAAGAAAGCGAGGAAAGAACATCTGGTCACTTGGCACAAATATCAATTGAAATTGCGAAAGAGCAACAAAAATTAGATGAGTTAGAAAATAGGTGGCTAGAATTAGAAGAGTTGCTTAATACCAACTCTTAATTATTTCTCTAATGTTAGCTTCACAATTACGCAAAGATTCTTCTCTTTTATTCTCGTCGCGCAAGGAAGTGCCAATAATCTTATTTTCGTCAAAGCCCATAAAGCTGAAATTAGCATGCGACATTAAGGCAATACTATTCCAATTTGGGTAATCAAAATTAAACGTATCATGACTATAAACCCCTCCTGAGGTATATATGGTCAGTGCTTTTTTTCCAGACATTTTCTTTTCATCATAAGAAAATGTTTCACCATTAATTAAAACAGCATCAATCCAAGCCTTAACTTTTGCTGGCATTCCAAAATTATGCATTGGGTAAGCCATGACCAAAATATCTGCTGATTTAAGTTGTTTTACTAGCTGATCGTTTTTTTCTAATAATTTAGCTTCTTTTTCATCAAGATTTTCACCACCATAATTTCTTTTATAATAAGCCTGTATTGATTCTTCATTAAATATTGGGATATCGCAGTGAAGGAGATCTAGTTCTTCAATATTTTGATTTGGCAAGTTATTGACAAATAAATCTAATATTTTTTTAGTATTTGAGTGTTTACCGCTTGGTAAATATTTAACGACTAATGTTTTCATTTGCTTGCGTACATTAACTTTATTTTGATATTAGTGAATAATTTAGAATATCATCGTAATTTTGTAATAGGGCGACGATTATGAAACCGCGCCCTATATTACTAATTATTCAACAATTTCATGTTCAGCAAAGAAAAATGCGATTTCATTTTTAGCGTTTTCTGATGAGTCTGAACCGTGAACCGAATTTGCTTCGATTGACAACGCAAATTCTTTTCTAATCGTTCCAGCTTCAGCTTGTTCAGGGTTGGTTGCACCCATGATATCTCTATTTTTTACAACAGCATTTTCGCCTTTTAGCACTTGCACAACAACTGGCCCAGATGTCATAAAAGAAACAAGATCATTATAAAAAGGTCTTTCTTTATGAACGGCATAGAAGTCTCCGGCCTGCTCTTGAGATAATTTAATTCTTTTTTGTGCAACAATTACCAAACCATTTTCTTCAAATTTTGCATTGATTTTTCCAGTAATATTTCTTTTTGTCGCATCAGGTTTGATAATCGACAACGTCATTTCAATAGCCATGTTTTGTATTTTATTAATTTAATATGAATTTAAATGGAAGTAGTCCAAAAAAGAAATAAGTACTAAATTAGTTTTCTACTTAAAAGTCAAGATTTTGCTCTTTAAAAAAATATTTGCTTTTTATGTAAAAAACAGACTACTCTACACCCAGTTTAATCTTTTAATTCACCTATTGCAATGACTACAAAATTGGAAATCAAAGAACTTTACGACATTATCAAAAATAAGATATCCAACCAAGAAGAAGGTTCATATTCATACGAACTTGCCAAAAGTGGCGTTGATAAAGTCAGTAGAAAAGTTGGAGAAGAAGCATTAGAAGTTGTAATTGCGGCGTTTTTGAATAACCAAACCCCAAGCCCAAAAAATAAAGAAGATCTAATTGGCGAGATCTGTGACCTATTTTATCACACGCTAGTTTTAATGGCTAAAGAAGACATTAACCTAGATGAAATTCTTGAAGAATTTGAAAAAAGAAATCAAAAACATAAATAAAATAAATGTCCGAGGTAAACATAACCCAAAGCGCAATTGCGCGCATTAAAGAAATAACTGCCAAAGAAGCTAATATTGGTAAATTTTTGCGGGTTTCAATCACTGGCGGCGGTTGTAGTGGTTTTCAGTATGTTTATGAGTTAGACGATCAAAGTAATGAAGATGACATTAAGATAGCTACTGACGGCGAAACATTACTAGCTGTAACCGATCCTACTTCACTCGATTTTCTAAAAGGTGCCGAAATTGATTTTAAAAACGACCTCGGTGCTTCTTATTTTAAAATTACCAACCCCAACGCAGCTGATAATTGTGGTTGTGGTAGTTCATTTTCAGTTTAAACATGACTCTATCATTTCAAGATATTATTTTGACACTACAACAATTTTGGAGTAAACAAGGCTGCGCTATTATTCAGCCTCTTGATATTGAAGTTGGTGCTGGAACATTACATCCTCAAACTGTTTTAAAGGCAATTGGCAAAAAACCTTGGAAAGTTGCTTATGCACAAGTTTGTCGTCGCCCTACTGACGCTAGATATGCACAAAATCCAAATCGTCTTAGCCAATATTATCAATTTCAAACCTTATTAAAACCAGCGCCAGTAAATATCAAAGAACTTTATGTCGAAAGCCTTAATGCCATTGGACTAGATACAGCAAATAATGATCTAAGATTTGTAGAAGATGATTGGGAAAATCCGTCAGTTGGCGCGTCCGGACTCGGCTGGGAAGTGTGGTTTAACGGCATGGAAATTTCACAATTTACTTACATGCAACAAGTTGGTGGCATTGAATGTGAATTAATATCTGGTGAATTAACTTACGGACTTGAGAGAATCGCCATGCATATTCAAAATGTAGATTCTGTATTTAATATTAATTTTAATGGCCAAGAAGGTGAAAGCAAAATTACTTATGGCGATATTTTTAAACAAAATGAGATCGAGTCTTCAGCATTCATTTTGGAACATTCCAATATTGATGACTTATTTTCGCAATTTGAATCTAGCAAAAAGCAATCAGAACTTTTAAATAACCAAAATTTAGCACTACCAGCATATGAACAAGCACTAAAAGCAAGTCATCTGCTTAACATGCTAGATGCAAGAGGAGTAATTTCAGTCAATGAAAGAGCAACTTATATTAATCAAGTTAGAAATTTGGTTAAAGCCTCTTGCTTACTAATAATAAAACAAGAAAACAACATATGAATATCTTAAATGAATTAGTTTTAATTCCGGGTAATACTCCTTATTTAGGATTCATTACATTAGCTTCATGCGCTATTTTTTCTTACAAAAAATTCCCCTCTTTTTTCTATTTTATTATTCTATCAATTTACTTTTTAGGTCAGAATGTTGGCTTTAACTTTTGGGTGACTTATTTAACCTTATCAATTCTTTTGTTAACGCCAGCAATTAGAAGAGAAATTATTACAAAACCATTAATTTTAGCTTTAAAAAAGCTTAATCTTCTACCAAGAATATCTAAAACTGAAAAAATTGCTCTTACTTCTGGAAGCGTATGGGTTGATGGTCAATTATTCTCTGGAAATCCAAACTTTAAATGGATTTTTTCTCTTAAAAAACCACAACTAAATACCGAAGAAAAAAGCTTCTTAAATAAAGAAGTTGAAGAAATCTGTAAAATGTGTGAAGACCACGAAGTTTACACCAAAAATGATCTTCCTAAAAAAGTATGGGATTATTTAGGTCACAATAAGTTTTTTGGCATGATTATTCCAAAAAAATATGGTGGCCTTGGCTTTTCTGCTTATGCACATAGTTGTGTCATTGAAAAATTATCCTCCAGATCAGTGCCCTTAGCAATTACTACCATGGTTCCAAATTCACTTGGACCAGCTGAATTATTAATGCACTATGGAACCAAAAAACAACAAGATTACTATTTACCAAGACTGGCAACTGGCGAAGAATTACCTTGCTTTGCCCTAACCGAAACAAAAGCCGGAAGTGATGCAACGTCTATTGATTCAAAAGGTATCCTATTTAAAGATGATGATGGAGAAATCAAAATTAGACTTAACTTTTCTAAGAGATACATCACGCTAGGTGCTTACGCCACAGTAATTGGTGTGGCTTTTCAATTAAGTGACCCAGACAAATTATTATTTGACAAAGAAGAAATAGGCATTACCTGCGCCCTACTGCCTAGAAAAACCAAAGGTATTAGACAAGGAAGAAGGCATGATCCTCTTGGCACTCCATTTGTAAATTCACCAATCAATGGCAATAATGTAATTGTTGACATGGACATGATAATTGGTGGACAAGAACAATTAGGAAATGGCTGGAAAATGTTAATGGAATGTTTAGCAGCTGGTAGAGGAATTTCGTTGCCATCAACAGCATCTGGTGGATCAAAATTAGTCGTTAGATCGGTTGGTGCTTATGCTGGAATTAGAAAACAATTTGGTACTGAAATTGGTAAATTTGAAGGAATCCAAGAAGTGCTAGCCAGAATTGCTGCCAGAACCTACACCTTAGATGCAATGCGTATTTTTACTGCCTCTTCTGTTGATAGTGGCGCAAAACCAGCCGTTATATCGGCGATTGCAAAATATCACGGCACTGAAATATTTAGACAAAATATTAATGATGGTATGGATATAATGGGAGGACGCGCAATTATTAGAGGAAAAAGAAATGTTCTAGCCAATGCTTATTTCTCAACTCCAATTTCCATCACGGTAGAAGGAGCAAATATTGTGACAAGATCTTTGATACATTTTGGTCAAGGGGCAATAATGTGTCATCCTTATGTCTACGAAGAAATTACGGCTTTAGAAGAAGGAGATGTGACAAAATTTGATAAGGCGTTTTTCGCTCACATCAATCATTTATTTAGCAATCTTTCTCGATCTATTCTTTTATCTCTTACCAGAGGATATTTATTTAAACCTTTCCAATTTGATTTAATAACCAAATATCAAAGAAAAATCACCTGGTGTTCAGCCACTTTCGCATTCTTAGCTGACGTTGCCTTAGCTAAATTTGGCGGAAACTTAAAAGTAAAAGAAAAACTAAATGGTCGCTTTGGAGACGTCTTATCGGCGATGTATTTAGCGACATCAATATTAAAAAAATATCAAGAAAATGGCTTCCAAAAAGAAGAAACAGATTTGGTAGAATATGCAATAAGAGAGCAATTCTCCAAAGCGCAAATCGCAGTCGAAGGAATTTACGCCAACATGTTTGGCTGTGTTGGTAAATTAATATTATTTCCAATAATCTCATGGGCTAGATTTAATGCTTTCACTTGTCCAGTAAGCGATAAGTTAGACAAAAAAATCTCTAGTGAAATCATCAAAAATTCTAAAATCAGAGATATGTTAACGGAAAATGTTTTTGTAAGCGACGATCCGCAAGATAATTTAGGAAGAATAGAAAACGCTCTAAAACTCTACGAAGAGTCAAAAACAATTTATTCGAGCATTAAATTGGCAATCAAAAATAAACAGCTTCCAAAAAAGCGTCCGGAAGACTTGATTGATGAAGCATTTGATAAAAGAATTATTACTTTAAAAGAAAAACATACCATCAAAGAAGCTGCCAAAGCAATATTTGATGCAATGGAAGTTGATGATTATAATTGCTAAATAAAATAATTAGCACCTTGGGATCAAATCTCGAAGTGCTAATTACTTAAAGAATAAGTAAAAATGATATTACTGATAGATAATTACGACAGCTTTACCTATAACCTCTACCATTATTTTCTTGAATCTGGTGCCGATGAAGTATTAGTTAAAAGAAATGATAAAATTACTATTGATGAGATTAAGAAACTAAAACCGCAGGCAATTATTTTATCTCCCGGGCCCTGCACTCCAAACGAATCAGGGGTGTGTCTAGATGTTATTAAAGAATGCAAAGGCATAATTCCAATCTTTGGAGTTTGTTTAGGTCATCAAGCAATTGGCCAAATTTATGGTGGAAAGATTGTTAAAACCTATCCAATGCATGGCAAGGTTAGTACCGTGACTCATGATGGTACTTCGAAATTATTTAAAAATATTCCAAACACATTTAAGGTCACAAGGTATCACTCTTTAATGATTGAAAATCATTCAATTCCTGCTGATTTAAAAGTAACGTGTAAAACTGATGATGGTATTATCATGGCTATTGAAGATCATACCAATAAAGTGTACGGAGTTCAGTTTCACCCCGAATCCATAGCGTCTGAATATGGGCACGAAATTATAAAAAATTTCTTAGATTTAGGTTTAAAATAGATGTATAAAAACACCAAAAATTGACTTTTAATTACAATCA
This sequence comes from Rickettsiales bacterium, assembly GCA_016778745.1. Taxonomy (GTDB): domain Bacteria; phylum Pseudomonadota; class Alphaproteobacteria; order Rickettsiales; family UBA1997; genus JADHOZ01. Next base: position 11,629 of record JADHOZ010000021.1, on the reverse strand, counting down.
GTTTTAATTAATTTACATTTTTACAATTGATGGTTTTTTATAAATTCAACTTTTTATCAAAGATCCCTCTCATTATTTGTGAAATAAACCACAGCTCAAACTCCTTACAACTAAGCCTACCGAATTCAATATTAATAATTACATAAATATAATCCAAAAAATAAAAATAATTACCCTGTTCGGCAAAAGTTTTACTTTGTTTTTAGTAGTCGCCTTTTTCTTTAAAAATTTTAATGTAGCACAAGCGTCCGATATTAGTGGCTCAAATACTGTTAGCGGAATTCCTTTAAGTGATAATGATTCTGCAAACTTTCTTGATGATGGAAGCTTGGAAATTAATCAAAATATCATTTTAGAAAATATTACCAATACAACTAGCGGCGACGGAACTGTTACATTTGGTACAAATGATACAACATTGTCAATTACTGGTGACGTCGAAGATATTAAACTATTTGAATCAACTAATAATGCCGGAGAATATCAGGGTACATTAACTTTTGATGGAACAGCTGATCAAACAATCAATACTATAATGGGAGAAGATTCAGCGAATAGAATTAAAGATGTTAATATTAATAATAACTCGGGGGTTGTTTCTTTTATTCTAGACTCCTCCGATAGAAGTTATGTCGGTAATTTAAATTTTACTAATAGCTCCGCAACAGCAACTTTTGACATATCACACACTCTTCAAATTAATGGCAACATAACCGCAACTTCAGATTCTTTAATTACTGGAAGCGTAGAAAACAGTAGAATCTTATTAGATGGTACAAGCGATCAGGTTATTGAAGCAAAACTTGGTACTTCAGACTCAAGATTTTACGATCTTGTGATGACAAGTAATAAATCAGGAAAAGTCACAATTTCACAAGATAGTTACGTTGAAAGGTTTATTGGACAAACATCAAGTAGCGCTGAATTAGTTGCTGATGCTGCTTTTGACAGCTCACTTATTAGAATATCAAGTTCTGATAATAATCTAACTCTGAGTGGCTCAGGGTCCATTACTACTGGCGCTATTCAATTTAGAGGAACTAATAATGTAATTGATACTCAAATTGATGTTTCTACTGGTGCTATTGGTTTTGACGGATCAAGCGTATCGTCGAACTTAATAATTAATGATGGATATACTATTAGCCTATCTGGTGATATTGTAATCACTAATAGTAATACCCCAACTATTACCGGTACTGGTAATATTACCTTAAATGGTTCATCAACTCAAACGATTGGTACAAGCTCAACGAATGAGTTAAATATTGCAACCAGTGGCACAAGATTGACTAATTTATCAATTAGCAATACATCAGGCGTTAATTTCGAACAAACTCAAACTTATACTAATAATTTAAATTTCACTAATAGTAGCGACACCATTACGGTAAATCTTGATGCAAATTCAACCATTACAACTGATAATGATATTAGTCAAACTTCCGGTGGTTCTTCAGTAATTACTGGCGATGGTGCTGTAATTTTAGATGGAACTTCACAAGTAATTAACTCTGAAATTGGCACCTCATCTTCTGATAGATTAGCAACTCTAACTATTGACAGCACTGGCTCTATTACATTTAATCAAGACGTTTATACCTCAACACTAAACATTACGAATGCTAATACAATAAACATTGCCGCTAATAAAGTAGTTGATACTGAAAACTCAATTGATTTGACTTCAAAAACTGTAAATATTGTGGGTAATTCAAATGGTTTTTCACAGTTAAATGCTTCAAGCATCACGGTAGATTCAACAACAATTGATATTTCTTATGAGAATGGATATGAAAGCCTAGATTTTACTGGTGATACTAAATATTATTTATCTGACTCAACGATTTCAGGTAGCGTTAGCGATATTACTGTTACCGAAGATTTATATCTCTTTGATAATTCTATTAATATCGATAATAATGGCGTTTATACAACGTTTAGCCAAAGTGAGAATTTAACCCGCCAAGGAAGCAGCAATGGCGAATTAATTGCTAACGCTTCTTCATATTCCGGCCTAAGCTCAGAAATATTATCAATATCCAACCAGCAAGAACTATCTAGGGCAATTGAGTCTTTAAGGCCAATGCAAAATGGTGCATTCATTCAAGAAAATATTTCTACAATGCAACAAATTACTGGTACCGCACTTAATATTTCAAATTTTTCAAACTTTGTACAAGAACAAGAAAGTGAAAATAGTCACTATAATAGAAGTTGGGCTAGAGTATTTGGCGGTTCTAATAGTAAAAAAGATGATAATGGGGTTAAAGGATATGACTCAACTATTCAAGGAGTTGCTGGCGGTTTTAACAGAAGAATTTCTGCATACAAAAGTAAAAATATCTACGGAATTGGTTTTGCTTACTCAAATTCTGATATTTCTGGAAATTCAACTACCACGAATAACTCAGATAAAATTAACTCATACCATGTAACTATCTTAAATAGCAATTCATTTAGTGATGGTCTTGGATTGTTTAATGAAAATGTTCTTATTGGTTCATTAAATGAATATGAAACAAATAGAACAATAAAAGTTGCCTCAACAACGAAGAATGCCAAAGCTAACTTTGATGGTGAAAGTTACATGGCTCAGACAAACTTAGGTTATCATATAAAAGCACTTGATAGATTAATGATTACACCAAGAATTTCAGCTTCTTATTTGAGAATTTCTCAAGATGACTATCAGGAAACAGGAGCTGGTGATTCTGGTTTAAACGTTAAAAGCAACGATTTTGACAATGTAATAACGAGATATGGCGTTGATATTACTCACAAAGCGTCATTTTTTAATACAAAAGTCTTAACCGAGTTAAATCTGTATCGCGAAGATAAATTACTAGATTCTTACCAAGAGCAATCCATTTCATTTATTGGCGGTGGAAATTGGATTCAAAATAATTCTAACGATATTCAAGATGAGGTTTATGGAGCTGGAATTAGCTTAAATTTCTTCAGCGGCAAAAGCTCAGAACTTAACTTAAAATATGATGCACAAATTGGTGATAACTTTACCTCTCATATCGGATCAGCTCAGTATAAATTTAAGTTCTAGATAAAAATTGTAATAATTCTTAAAGATATTAAGTTGATTTTAATGCCAATTATCATTTGATAATTGGCATTTTTTTAATAAATTAAAATTTCTTACAATGCAAAATAGCCCGCAATATTTTGAAGATATTTTTACACAAATAATTGACCTAAAATTTGAAGAAGAAAAAATCAAAGATATTTTACTCGAAATTAATCATCAAAATATTCCACTAAACGCTTTAATTGGGGCAGTTAGCGTGCTAAAGAAACGCATGAAAAAAATTAAAGTGCCATTTGAAGTAATTGACGTTTGCGGAACTGGTGGAGACAAGTTAAATACATTAAATATCTCAACCGCAGTTTGTTTTGTTCTAGCAAAACTTGGGGTTAAAGTTGCCAAACATGGTAATAAGGGAGTTTCGTCAAAATCGGGTTCGGCTGATATTTTTTCTGAACTTAACATTGCATTTGACGACACTGAAGAGAAAGTCATTAAAAGCCTCGAAGAAAAAAACTTAAGTTTCTTATTTGCACCCTATTTCCACGGAGCCTTAAAAAATCTTGCGCCAATTCGCAAATCTCTTGGTGTTCCAACAATTTTTAATTTCCTAGGTCCACTCTTAAATCCAACAAATACCAATATCCAACTAATTGGGGTCTCAAGGCGTAATGTAATGACTAAAATGCTTGAAACAGCGAAATTTTTTAACCCCAACACCAAAATCTACGTCGTTCACGGCTTTGATGGCATGGATGAAATTACTATTTCTGATAATTCTTACTTACAAATTTTAGAAAATGGCAAAATTTATGATGAAGAAATAATTAACCCTGAAGATTTTGGTATTAAAAAAGTTGAGCTTAAAGAAATTGCTGGAAAAGACCCAAAATACAATGCTTTAAAACTCAAAGAACTTCTTGATGGTAAAAAATCACCCTATTTTGACATTGTTTCTTTAAATGCCGCTTTTGCGTTAAAGCTTGTTGGAAAATGCCCAAATATTAACGAGGCGCTAAATTTAATTAAATAATCCTACTAAATCGTTAAAAGTAGTAAATAGCATCAATGTCATAAGCAAAGCAAATCCAGCTCGATACCCTAAATCTTGAAGGTTTTTTGACAAAGGCTTGCCCTTAATTAATTCAATAATGTAGTAAAATAAATGCCCACCATCAAGCACTGGAACTGGCAATAAATTCATCACTCCTAAATTGATTGAAATCATTGCCATAAACCAAATTACCATCCAAAATCCAGCCGAAACAGTCTTACCAGAATATTTAGCAATCTTAATTGGCCCACCCAATTCTTTCACGCTTCTGTCACCAGTAATCAAATCACCAATTGCACTAAAAATTGCCACTGAAATATTGTAGGTCTCTTGATTTGCCTTAACAAAACTCTGCACAATATTTAAGTCATTATTCACGATCTCAGATGCACTAACACCAACCGTTGGAATTTTCACCTCCTCACCAAACACATCTTTTCTAACTTGCATTTTTGGTTTTACATCAAAAACAAGAATCTCACCCTCTCTTTTTACCTTGAATGGCAAAACATCTCCTTCTTTACTTTGTGCAATAATTCCAGCTAAATCAGAAAATGTCTCAATTTTTTTGTCGCCAATCCATAATATGTCATCGCCTTTTTTAAGACCCGCATCAAATGCAGCGCTTTCTTGCAAAACCTCATGAATAACTGGTAAAAGCCTGCTTTCACCGCGCACATTAAACATGAATGTAAAGATCACAATTGCCAAAATAAAATTAGCAATTGGCCCTGCTGCCACAATTGCCATTCTTTGGTAAGCATTTTTGGCAATAAATGATTGCTGCTTTTCTTCCTCGCTCATTTTAGCAATTAATTCATCATCAGCAATTGATGCGGCGTTTCGATCACCAAACATTTTAACATAACCACCCATTGGCACTAAACAAAATTTCCAGCGCGTGCCGTGCTTGTCATTAAAACCAAATAATTCCTTACCAAATCCAATGGCAAATTGATCCACTTTAACCCCACATAATCTTGCCACATAAAAATGACCAAATTCGTGAATAAAAACGATCAGTGAAATAATGAAAATAAAAGAGAAAAAATTGTGTAAAATTAAAGCTAGTAAATCCATTTTTAATAATTGTTGTTTTGAAACAAGCATCACGATCTCAACATAAGTTGCAACTTCTTTTTGACTTTGAATTTTTTAAAGAATACGCTAACTCTTGCAGGTACCTGCAAGAAATTTAACATCTAAAATAAAGGCTCCGTCAGGGGTAGTTAATTTTAAAGAATTATGGAACTACTATCAAATAACTACCAAAAATCTTTAAATGAGATTCAACAAATTATTGTTGAAACGAGGCAAAAAATCGAACAAGAAGTCAATTATTACAAAATTTTAATGGGCTGGAATATTGGCAAAATTATTCAACAACATCTCAAGGAAAATCAACAAAACGGCTATAAAAATAAATTCTTTGAACAACTCGCAAACGACACCTCAATTTCAACTAGAGTTTTGTATCAAATGCAAAATTTTTACCACACCTACCCCACCTTACCAACTCCTGATACTAAATTAAGTTGGAGCCAATATTGCCACCTCTCAACGATTAAAAATCCTCGCAGCCGCTTAGCACTAGAAAAAAAAGTTGTTGAAAAAAATCTCAGCGCCAATGAATTACTCAAAGAAATCAAACAAAGAAAACGCCACTTAGATCACCCAACGCTACATGACATACAGCTAGATTTTAAACGCGGACAGATTTTTACCTACGAAATATCCAAACTCGCATCAAATAACCAAATTTATTTTGACTGCGGATTTAACATTTTTGGCGCCGCACTAAATCAAAATTTTAAAGAGGGCGCAATTGTAGCCTCAACCAAAACCTCAACCCAATTTAGACTCGAAGAAATTGAGATCGAAAAATCAAGACTTCACACTTACAAAGCCTACGTTGACAAAGTTGTTGATGGCGACACATTAAATGTGACGTTAGATCTGGGATTTAACATCAAACACAAGGAAATAATTAGATTAGCAAAAATAAACGCCCCAGAAAAAGATTCACAAGCCGGAGAACAAGCAACAAAAAAACTCCAAGAAATATTAAGAAATACCGAATTTGTCATCATTAAAACCCACAAAACCGACATTTACGGCCGCTACATTGGTGATGTATTTTTTAGCCCAGAACATGAACTAGATCCACAAAGAGTTGCCGATGAAGGGACTTATTTAAACCAGCTACTTTTGGATTATCAACTTGTTGAGATTTACTAATTATGAACATTAAAATAGAGTCACAAATCTCATCTTACCAAGCCTCCTAACGTTCAGGCCCATTCCCTAATTTTCTTATCAATTGCCACCACGTCTTCAATCGACTTCACAGCGATATTACCAACTTTTTCAACAGCTTTTGCAACAAACTTAGTAATTTCATCAAATCTAATGTCGCCTTTTAAAAATTTTGCCACCGCAATCTCATTAGCCGCATTTAAAGCTATCAAAGATGCTGCACCCTCTTTTAACGCTTCTTTGCACAAATTAATTGCCGGATATTTTTTATCATCAACATCAAAAAAATCCAACCTCCCTACCTTTGCCAAATCAAAAGGCTTTTTTTCAATTGCCATTCTATTTGTCATCGACAAACAATAAGAAATCGGGATTTTCATGTCTGGCAAGCTCATTACCGCTAAAGAATTACCATCAACGTAATGAACCATCCCATGCACAATTGACTGCGGATGCACCAAAACATCGATTTTTTCCTGACCAAGGGTAAATAAATAATAGGCTTCAATTAATTCCAAACCTTTATTCATCATGGTTGCCGAATCAATAGAAATTTTTGCTCCCATCGACCAATTAGGATGCTTCAAAGCCATTTCTGGCGTCACCTTAGAAAAATCAATATCCTTATTAAAAAATGGCCCGCCTGATGCTGTCAGAGTAATTGTTTCGATTTTATCAACTTTGTCATTGTCAAAAATCTGAAAAATAGCATTATGCTCCGAATCAACAGGATAAATCTTAGAACCAGATTTTTGTGCCTCCTTATTAATTAAATCTCCCGCACAAACAATTGATTCCTTATTGGCAATTGCAATATTTGAACCAGCCTTGATCGCCTCATAAGTTGGCAATAATCCAGCAAAACCCATAATTGCCGATACAACAATGTCACACTTAATTTTTGCTACTGCTAAAATTGACTCAGATCCACATAATATTTCAACGCTACTATTTCTAAGCTCATCTTGTAAACGTTGATATTGCGAAGCATCTTCTAACACCACATATTTTGGCTTTAAGATTTCCGCCTGTCTTGCTAAAGTCTTGTAGCCAGAACCCGCAACCAATGCGATTACCTCAAATTCATCTAAATTATTTTTAATAATTTCAACAGTGTTTTTTCCAATCGAACCCGTAGATCCAAAAATAGATATTGTCTTCATTTGAAATTTTTTGACTCTTCATTAATCAAATCTTCAATCGATTTAGCCTTAGAAGACGTCCTATCCAAGATAAACGTAATATTTGGCACAACTCTCAAAGTAATTTGCGATGCCAACTCATGCCTAAAATGTGGCGCAGCTTCATTTAACTCAGCAACAATCTTTTCATGCTCTTTTTCATTACCAAAAATATCGATAAAAAATTTAACATTCTTCGCATCTGGACTAACATCTGCTTCTAAAATTGTAATGTAACTTCCAGAAAGAGTGAGAAGGTCGTCACGCATAAATATCTCTGACATAAGGCGCTTAATATTTTCCCCGATCTGTAACTGTCTTTGTGATTTCATTGTTTATTAAAATTTAAGTAATTGATCACTTTGGGACCCGACCCCAAAGTGATCAATTCAATTAATTATCGAACCCTTTATATTGATGCACTCCTTTCATCACAATGTTAAAAGTAAATACCTTAATTGACTTGGTGTTAAACATATCAGAATGGTGCACCGGAGCAGTTAACATTTTCCTTTCTTCGTCATTGTAAGAAAGATATTGATAATCCGATTCATTCAATGGATGCTTTTCAAAATACATTTCCGTTTCCAATTTACCAAATTTTGGATGATACACATTAAAATTAATATGTGGCGCCCTGCCCGGAGTTCTTCCTGGTAATATGGTAATAAAATAATAATTGCCTAAATTGTCAGTAATGGCTCGACCCGACATATTAAAAAATGTATCGACATATTCACTATTGGGTTCAAGCAAAGTATGATATTTCCCAGCAGCATTTGCCTGCCAAATTTCAACAACTGCATTGTGAATTGGCACCCCAAAAGAATCAGTAATAACCCCTTGAACAAAGATTACTTCTCCATGCGCACGATAAAAAGACCCAACTTTTTTTGCTAAATTATTGCTAGTAATAAAATTATCCGGCATTGACAAGCTAGAAGTAAAAAACCTACTAGGCGTTGACATTTTCGGATCAAAAATACTTAAATCCTTACTTAATATTTTATTGGCCCTAGCATTTTCTTCCGTATCATACCCCACCTCTTTCGCCACAACACTAACAGTAAGTGTAAAAAAAATAAGAATGTAAGAAAAGAGTCTTTCCAGAATCTGTTTAGGATCTTTTTTGGTTTCAGATTTTGGCATATTTTTAACGTTTTTTATTAAAATTATGATTAATGTTAAGATGTATTTTATTGAGAATAATTTTACAAAAAATAAGTAAAAATAGGGCTACATGTGAAAGCCAAAAGATCTTAGACAGATTCTCTTATACTTTTGGTAATGTCACCCCCGTCTGCCCCATATATTTACCAGCTCTACTATCATAAGACGTTTTACACGGCTGATCTCCTTTAAAGAATAAAAATTGACATACACCTTCATAAGCATAAATTTTTGCCGGAAGTGGCGTGGTATTTGAAAATTCTAAAGTCACATGCCCCTCCCAACCTGGCTCAAGAGGAGTCACGTTAACAATTATGCCACATCTTGCATAAGTTGACTTACCAACACAAACAACCAATATATCTTTAGGAATTTTAAAATATTCAACCGTTCTAGCCAACGCAAAACTATTTGGCGGAATAATACAAACATCGGTTTTTCTATTTACAAAACTATTTTCACTAAAATTTTTTGGATCAACTATTGCAGAATCAATATTCGTAAAGATCTTAAACTCATCCGAAACCCTAGCATCATAGCCGTAAGAAGAATTACCATATGAAATAATTTTTTTTCCATCTTTTTCTCTAACCTGATCCTCAGCAAAAGGTTCAATCATTTTTTGCTTTAAAGCTAAGTCAGTAATTGACTTATCTGAAAGTATAGACATATTTTAAAAAAATAATTTTATTTTTAGCATTTAGTTCTTAATGTTGATTGCAACAATAAAAGATAACAAATTAAATTAAAATTTAAAAAAACAATTTTATGCACAATATTGACTACCTAAGAGATATTCTAGTCTTATTACTAGCCTCAGTAGCAATTATTATTATTTTTAAACAACTAGGTTTAAGCCCAGCTCTTGGGTATTTAGTATCCGGAGCGGCAATTGGACCTTTCGGTTTTGGAATATTAACAAGCACCGAAACTACAAAATCAATAGCCGAGCTCGGAATTGTTTTCTTACTTTTTGCAATAGGATTAGAGCTGACCTTCGGCCGTCTCATATCAATGAAAAAATACGTTCTTGGCTTTGGCGGACTACAAGTAATATTAACGACTATTAGCATATCATTCATATGTCACTACTTCTTTTTTCTAAATTTAGAAACATCAATCATCATTGGATCTGCTCTCACTTTATCTTCAACCGCAATCGTACTTCAAGTCATATCAGAAAATGGTGAACAATCAACACGAGTTGGTAGACTATCCTTTGCCATACTCCTCATGCAAGACTTAGCCGTTATTCCAATCCTTGTATTATTACCACTGTTAGCGAACAAAAATTTAAACCTATTCCAAGCTCTAGGCAGTGCTACATTAAACGCTGCAATCGCCATGGGAGGTATTTTCATAATCGGAAGATTATTCCTCAGACCAATATACAAACTAATAGCAGAAGCAAAAAGTGATGTTTTATTCTTAAGTTTCACTTTAATAGTCATATTAGGTTCAGCATATATCAGTCATATAATGGGCTTATCCTTTGCACTTGGTGCCTTTATTTCTGGATTAATGGTTGCTGAAACCGAATTCAAATATCGCGTTGAAGAAGAGATTCTCTCACTTAAGTCAATTTTAATGGGCCTATTCTTTATGACTATTGGCATGTCATTTGACTTTGACTTACTCATAGAAAGTCTCCCATATATTGTCCTAGCATCAATGGGTTTGATGACCGTCAAAGGTGTCATTATATTATTTCTTTGTAAATTATTTAAGTTTCCTCACGCCCCATCATTTCATGCGTCATTATTATTGTGCCAAGGTGGCGAATTTGCTTTTGTAGTATTTTTAATGGCAGTTAGAAGAGACTTGATGAGCGTAGATTTGTCTCAATTCCTTATGACCGTCGTGACATTCACTATGGCTCTAACACCATTACTCGGAGCGATGGGTCGCAGAATAAAAAGTATATTATACGTCAAAGAAGTACTTCTAGATAATAAATTAAAAAGAGAAATTGGCGACATACAAAACCACATTATCATCATCGGCTTCTCAAAAGTAGGAAGAATCATAGCCAGCATACTAAAAAAACACGACATCAGTTATCTAGTTCTAGATAATAACCACCGCGCTGTGAGACTAGAAAAAAGCAACGGCTACAACATCTATTACGGAGATGTCAAAAACCTAGACATCCTAAAATATATTGGAATTGAGAAAGCAGAATCGGTCATCATCGCGCATGACGACGACATTGCTTGTATGCAAATCACCCGATTCATTCACAACAACTTCCCTGAATCAATCGTTATAACAAAAGCAGAATCAGTCAATAATGCCGATAGATTCAAAAAATTTGGCGCCACAATGGTTGTTTCCAAAAATTTAGAAACAGCCCTACAGCTAAGTCATGCCGCTCTGAATTGTGTCGGAAGAAATACAGATGAAATAGACAACGCTCTAAATGCTTTTAGAGACGCTACTTCTGAAGAAATAAAAGATGTAATTAACTACAATGAATCAGTGAAGGATTAGAAAACATGTGAAAGGTTTGCAACCGATTGCGAAACGTTTCATATCTAGGTAAAGGCTCAATCTACTTTTCGCTTACTAAAATGGATTATTCATCGATTTTTTACTAAAAATCATAACGATAACTTAATAAGAACCCAGCCAACGTTCCCTTCTTCTCATGCTCATTAATCGCTGCTCTTGTGAAATCGAGATGAAGGCTATCGGAAAATTTATATCCGACATAAATTTGGAACAATTTATCATCATTCTTAATACTCTGTCTAACACTATGAAAATCTTTTTTCAAATAGGAAACACCCAAATTCCAACTACTATACCTTAAAGACGCAGCCAAAGTCATAAAATCCGCAGATCTCCCTTCTTCTCCAGAAAAATTATCAAACTTAGCCATTTCAAAATAAGGAACAAAACTTGTATTAATACCAAGTTCATACTCAT
>JADHOZ010000020.1 GCA_016778745.1 Rickettsiales bacterium | reverse complement strand
CAACGGTAGAAAGTGCTAAAGTTGAAGCTGAAATCATCAAAACTTTTAAAGATAAAAAAGTTATTATTTTCAAAAAGCGTAGAAGACAAAATTCTCGCCGCAAGCAAGGTCATAGACAGCAGCAAACTTTGCTTAAAATCGTATCAATCAAAGCATAGGTAAAATATGGCTCACAAAAAAGCGGGTGGTAGCTCCAGAAATGGTCGTGATTCGGCTGGTAGAAGATTAGGCGTTAAAAAATACGGCGGAGAAGCTGTAGACGCTGGCAACATCATCGTTAGACAAAGAGGTACCAAATGGCATCCGGGCCAAAATGTTGGTATCGGAAAAGACCACACTATTTTTGCTAAAGTTGCGGGAATCGTAACTTTCGTAAAATCAGCTCACAAAAAAAGAACCTTCATCGACGTAGTCGCTGAATAAGATAAGTTTACAGGAGTCTCTTGACTCCTTATATATGCGGACGTGGCGGAATTGGTAGACGCGCTAGACTTAGGATCTAGTGCCGCAAGGCGTGTGGGTTCAAGTCCCTCCGTCCGCACCACCTAGTTTTTCAAAATTCGCAAAGCAAATTTTAGAAAAACTGGTGCAGCACCGTAGCTCCAAACTAAATCCTCCAAATTTCCAAATAAAGATAGCCAATTTTCTTTTCTCAGAAACGCTAGACAACTTCGGCGAAGGCGTGCTAGTTAACACAAACACAGACTCTATTCAATCCAAGATATTTATTATTTAGCAGTTGCAATTTTACGATCATTTCCTGTAATATGTCGCCTCTTATTTAATCACAAAACACGTAATAAAAAATGGAAGTACAAATCAACAATATTGCTGATTCAAAGCTAAAAAAAGAATATAAAATCATCGTACCTCATGATCTAATTGATTCAAAAGTAAACGAATATATCGAAAAAGTTCGCGGTAATTTCAACCTGAAAGGTTTTAGAAAAGGCCAAGTTCCAGCTTCAGTAGTCAAAGAAAAATACGGTAAATCAATTTTAGCCGAAGAATCAGATAAATTAATCAATGATACGATCAAAAAAATTGTTAATGATAATGACCTAAAACTAGCATTATCGCCAAAAGTTGACGTTAAGGAATTTAAAGAGGGAATTAACCTGGAAGTTTCCACAACGTTTGAACTCTACCCAGAAATTCCAGACATTGATTTAAAAAAACTAAAAATCACCAAAAGAGAACCGATCATAAACCAATCAGACATCGATGAATCATTTGATAAAATTCTTCAATTTTATCGCAAATGGGAGCCTAAAGCTGATGGTGAAAAATCTAAAAAAGGCGATTCCGTTGATATTGATTACGTTGGTAAAATTGATGATAAAGAATTTGAAGGCGGTGCAGCTAAAGGTCACAGATTAGAGTTAGGTTCAAAAAGCTTTATTGACAATTTTGAAGATCAACTGATTGGCAAAAGAAAGGGTGACGAGGTAAAAGTAAAAGTTAAATTTCCAAAAGAATATCATAAGGCAGAATTAGCTGGCAAACCAGCTATTTTTGAAGTAAAAATAAATGACATCCTAAGTGCATCAATGCCAGAAGTGGATGACAAATTTATCAAAGATAATTTCGGCCTTGATAGCAAAGAAAAGCTAGAAGAAGAAGTGAAAAAACAAGTTGAAGGAAGTTACAAGGATGTAAAGATCAATTTATTCAAAAAAGAATTATTCGATTTCCTCAACAAGAAGTATCCATTTGAACTTCCAGAAGGGCTCGTTGAAGAGCAAGTAAATATATTGTGGGCTGAAGTTGAAGAAGAGCTTAAAACTAACCCTGACAAGTTCAAAAATGAAAAAGAGCAAGAAAAAGCTAAAAAGAAAAAACGTGAATTGGCTGAAAGAATGATTAGATCGGGAATGATCTTATCAGACATTGCAAACAAACAAAAAATTGACGTTAACAATGACGATATCAACCAAGAACTACAAAAAATTTTAGCACGTTTTCCGGGTCAAGATAAACAAGTTATTGAATATTATCAAAAAAACCCAAATGCTGCGAGCCAGTTAAGGGGAGCAATTATTGAAAATAAAACAATTGACTATCTGATCAATTTAGACGAAATTGACTCCAAGAAGACCAGTCTAAAAGATTTAGACAAATTGTACAAAAAGGCTAACGAACAAGAATAATCATGAATCACTTTATCGACGCACTAAAACTAGTAAGTTTTGCAGTTCACAAAGAAGGTTATAAATTTATTATCATCTTTGCTATTATTACCGCTTTTTTAGCACTTTTTAGTGAAATATTAGGAATTGTAGGTCTTGTTCTTACGCTATGGTGCGTATTTTTCTTCCGTGATCCAGCCAGAATTATTCCAGTGCAAGAAGATGTTTTAGTGAGTCCAGCTGACGGTATTATTACCAGGATTGACTACAATGTTGAAGCCCCAGAAGATTTAGGCTATAAAGACACAAAATTCAATAAAATCAGCATTTTTCTCAATGTATTTAATGTTCACGTGAATCGTGTTCCAGTTAGTGGTAAGGTTATTAAAACTAGCTACCAACCAGGAAAATTTTTAAGTGCAAATGCCGAAAATGCTTCTTCGGAAAATGAAAGAAACTCAATTGTTGTTAGAACAAAAGACAAATCTGAAATCATCTTTACTCAAGTAGCTGGCTTAGTTGCTAGAAGAATTATTTCTGATATCAAAGAAGACCAAGAAGTGGCAATGGGAGAGCGTTATGGAATTATTAGATTCGGCTCACGAGCAGATATTTATTTACCAGAAAATGTAGTAATACAATCACTCGTTGGCCAAACCATGATTGGTGGCGAAACGATTATTGCTAAATTTGAAAAAACAAAAAAATCTAAATAGTCATGAGTGCATCAACAATTGCAAAATTAGCTTCAAAAAGAGAAGAAGCGAGATTAGGTGGTGGTCAAAAAAGAATTGACACTCAACACTCAAAAGGAAAATTAACTGCCAGAGAAAGAATTGAAGTATTGCTTGATCCAGACTCTTTTGAAGAAAGCGGTCTTTACGTTGAGCATCGTTGCTCGGACTTTGACATGGAGGATAAAAAACATCCAGGCGATGGCGTTGTTACCGGTCAAGGTACAATCAATGGTCGTTTAGTTTTTGTTTACAGTCAAGATTTTACAGTCATGGGTGGATCCTTAGGCGAGGCGCATGCAAGAAAAATCTGTCAAATTCTAGATAAAGCAATGCAAGTTGGCGCACCAGTAATTGGGATTAACGATTCCGGTGGAGCTAGAATACAGGAAGGTGTAGATTCTCTTGGTGGGTATGGTGAAATTTTTCAAAGAAACATTGATGCAAGTGGTGTTGTTCCACAAATTTCCTTAATTATGGGTCCATGTGCCGGTGGTGCGGTTTATTCGCCAGCTCTAACGGATTTTACCATCATGGTAGAAAATTCTTCTTACATGTTTGTAACGGGTCCTGACGTTGTCAAAACCGTAACTCACGAAGAAGTAACGCAAGAAGAATTGGGCGGCGCCGAAACTCACGCTTGCACAAGTGGTGTCGCTCACCTCAAATTTAAAAGTGACATTGATGCATTACTTCAAACTCGTCGTTTGATTAATTTCTTGCCGTTGTCAAATCAGAAAGAAAACCCTCAAATTCCAACTCACGATGTTGCAGATAGAGCAGATGTTTCTTTAAATACACTAATCCCAGAAAATCCAAATCAACCTTACGACATGTCAGAGTTGGTTGAAAAAATTCTTGATGAAGGAGACTTTTTTGAAATACAACCCGATTATGCAAAAAACATAATTGTTGGTTTCGGTAGATTAGAAGGTCAGACAATTGGTATTGTTGCCAACCAGCCAATGAACTTAGCCGGATGTTTGGATATTAAAGCGAGTGAAAAAGGTGCCAGATTCATCCGTTTTTGTGATGCATTTAACATTCCATTATTAACGTTCGTTGATGTTCCAGGATTCCTACCAGGAACTGACCAGGAACATGCCGGAATTATCAAGCATGGTGCAAAATTACTTTATGCATATGGTGAGGCAACAGTTCCGAAAATCACGGTAACAACAAGAAAAGCCTACGGTGGTGCTTACATTGTAATGAATTCAAAACATTTAAAAGGTGATGTAAATTACGCTTGGGCTAATGCTGAAATTGCAGTAATGGGTCCGGAGGGTGCAGTTGAAATTATTTTCAGAGAAGACGCAAAAGATCCTGAAAAGAAAGCAAAGAGAGTAGCGGAATATCGCGAAAAATTTGCATCTCCCTTTGTCGCTGCATCTCGTGGTTTTATTGATGAAGTAATAAGGCCACAAAATACAAGAAAAAGAGTTTGTGCGTCCCTTCAAATTCTAAAAAACAAAAAGGTAAACAAGCCGTGGAAAAAACACGATAACTTACCTTTGTAGCTGCTAGAATATCGGTTTTTAAAAGGCGGGGAAATATTTTTCCCCGCCTTTTTTTATCTAAAATGAAATTTGAACACTATGTTCAAATTTTAAAGAGTGTGTCCTGGATTCATTTGATAAAGCCTTTTTCAAAGCGCGAACACATGATCGCAGTTGCAAACTACAACCAGCAACGAAATACAACATTTTATTGAAAGTAGTAAAGGAAGCGGGAAGGGTTTTTTTAACTTCTTCCTCATATTCATGACCCTAACAACCAACCATTTTCAAACACTCATCATACCCAAATAATCTCAACAAATCACGATATTTTTGACTTTCTTCACTTTGTAAATTCTGATCCTTACCCAAAATCACCTGCGCATTCTTATTGGCAATTTTTAGCAATTCACTATCAACATTTAAATTAGCAATTCTAAATTCAGGAAACCCACTTTGTTTGGTGCCTAGCAACTCTCCACTTCCTCGCAATTTTAAATCTTCTTCGGCAATAAAAAAGCCGTCATTAGAATGTCTCATCACATTTAATCGCTCTCTTTGTTTGGGGCCAAATTTCTTTCCATAAAGCAAAATACAATACGATTTTTTATCCGATCTACCAACGCGCCCACGCAGCTGATGTAATTGTGAAAGCCCAAAATTTTCTGAATTTTCAATGACAATCGCCGTTGCATTACTGACGTCAATGCCAACCTCAATAACAGTGGTGGTGACGATTAAACGAATATCTGACTCCACATCGCTAAATTCATTTAGAACGCTCTCTTTTTCTTTATCCTTCATTCTGCCATGTAAGAGCGCAATTTTGTTTTTGCCAAATATTTTCCCTAACTCTTCAAATTTAGCGCTAACATTGGCCATTTCTAGCTCTTCATTTTCTTCAATTGCGGGACACACCCAATAAATCTTCTCCTTCTTTGTCATCGCTCTTTTAATAGCCTCATGAATATCCGCTTGCTTATTTTGCGACATCACTAATGTTTCAATATATTGACGATTTTTGGGTTTTTCACTTAAAATAGAAATATCCATATTCCCGTACAAAGCCATCATCAAACTTCGCGGAATTGGTGTTGCGCTCATCAATAATACATCCACACCCACGCCTTTATCAACTAACTTTAATCGCTGCATTACACCAAATCGATGCTGCTCATCAATTACTGCTAACCCTAAATCGCTAAATTCAACATCATCTTCCAAAACGGCATGTGTGCCAATTAAAATATCGACTTTATTATCTTTTAACGTCCCAATTAAATGTTGTTTTTGTTTTTTTGTTATAGAGCCGGTAAGTAACGCAATATGAAGACCGGAATCTTTTAACATCTCACTAAAATAACTGAAATGCTGCTTCGCCAACACGGTCGTTGGCGCAATAATACAGGCCTGTTTTTTTTGTGAAATCGTTTGTAAAGCACTGGCGATAGACACAATAGTTTTCCCGCTACCAACATCACCTTGCAATAGACGAAGCATTTTTTTATTAGATGCAATTTCTGCTTTAATTTCATTAATTGCTTTAACTTGAGAATGAGTGGGTTTAAAGGGCAGGGTATTAAGAAAATCAGCAACCAAGTTTGTATCAGCCTTAACATATTCTTTGGTTTTTTGTTGTGATTTTTTGGCCAATAAAACAGCCAGCTGCCAGGATAACAACTCATCAAATGCTAAGCGCTTCCGGCTAGGGTTTGATGGCAAAAAATCCTTACTATCACTTGGGGAATGAACATTTTTAAGAGCCATAAAAAAGCTAGGCCACTGAGATTGGTCTTTTAAATTTTTATCTACCCATTCATCATCATTATTATCATTAATTTTAGAAAGAACGTCTCTAATTTTTTGTACCAAAAATTTATTAGTCAGCCCATAAGTAAGCGGATAAACCACATCTTTTTTTGCTAACTTCTCAATCTCTCCAGCCGGTAATATTTCTTGCGGATGCGAAATCTGACTTTCTGCAAGAGTCTTATTTATCCTGCCCATCACCGCCAATTCTTTCCCAACAGCCATTTTTGCAAGTTGACTTGGAAAAATTTTAAAAAATACTAAACTCACATATCCGCTAGGAGCGTAGCACACAATCTTGTAAGGTTGCCGAGGTTTTTCTGGTTTAACATGCTTCTCAACCTTAACCTTCAAAATCACCAGCTCGTCATCTTGTATCTCAAAAAGTTTGGGACAAATCGAAATATTTTCTATTTTGGAAGGTTGATGCAACAGTAAATCAATTATCTTATCTCCGCCAAGCAATCTATTCATATGTTCAAATAGAGTTGGGCCAACACGGTTTAATTTTGATAGTGGCGCCAGAAGAACATTACTCTTCACCTCTTTGTAACCTCCTTGTTTCGTCGCGTCTTTTAATGGTTTCTCTCTTATCATGAAGTTTTTTACCTTTACCAAGTCCAATTAAAATTTTTGCAACATTTTTCTTATTAAAATAAATCTTAATTGGCACCAGCGCGTAGCCTTTGACCTTCATTTGGCCTAAAATTTTCTTAATTTCACGACTTTTAAGTAATAATTTTCGATTACGTGTTGGCTCGTGATTAAACCGATTAGCGCCTTTATATTCACTAATATGGCAATTTGTTAAAAATATTTCGCCGCCAATATCCGCAATATAGGCCTCATTGATAGTTGCTTTTCCTTGTCTAAGTGACTTGACTTCACTTCCTTGCAACATCATTCCCGCCTCATACTCTTCTTCAATATTATAGTTGTAATATGCTTTTTTATTATTTATCATTTCGATTCTTTTCTTAAATAGGTTGATGAAAAATAACACTATTAAGAATAATTTGTCAAAAGATCTTGCATTTTAAAAACATCTCTATACTTTTGCGCGCTCTTTATTTTTTGGCTGCAATGCCAATTATATTACAATTAATTATTATTACATATGGCTCTTTACGAGACAATAATTATTGCTAGAGGCGATCTAGCGACTGATGACGTAGACGCTTTAGCCGACAAGTTTGCCAAAGTTGTCACCGACAATAAAGGAACGTTAGTTTCAAAAGAATATTGGGGACTAAGAAAACTTGCTTATGACGTTAAGAAAAACTCACGCGGTCACTACATCCTACTTAATATTGATTCTGAGTACGAAGCGGTCGCAGAATTAAAACGCGTTATTTCTTTCAATGAAGACGTTATCAGATCTCTCACGTTCAAAGTAGAAGCTCATAACAAAGAGGGCTTACTTTTTGCATCTAAAACTGCTAAAGACTTTAAAGCTGGCAAAATTTCTAAAAAGAAAGAGCCAAGCAAAACTGACTTGGTTTTAGAAAAAGTTCAATTTGAAGTTTAATTTAAAAAAACATGGCCAATAATAGAGTAAAAAATAACGACGTAAAAACAGAAGAAGGATATGTTAAAGTATCACTTGTTAACCAAAGCGTATTTATTAGAAAGAAAAAAAGCTGTCCACTAAAAGACATCGACATTTCTGAAATCAATTATACTAACTTAAACTTGATTAATAAGTTTATCTCTGAAAGAGGTAGAATAGCTCCAAGCAGAATTACTAATGTTGAAGTTAAGAAGCAAAGAGCTTTAGCTAAAGCAATTAAGAGAGCCCGTCATTTAGCGTTGATCTCTCCAATCAGAAAAGAACTAGAAAATTAATAAAGGTTAAAAATGCAGATCATCCTTACAACAGCAATTTCAGGTTTAGGTAAATTAGGTGACGTAGTAGAAGTGAAAAACGGCTACGCAAAAAATTTCTTAATCCCAAATAAGAAAGCAATTAGCTACAATAAAAATAACTACAAATTATTCGAAGCACAAAAAGAGCAATTTGAGAAAGAAAACCAAAATAATGTTGATGCAGCAAACTCAATTAAAAGCCAAATTTCGGGCAAAGAGGTTGTAATTATCGAAAACGCTTCAGATGATGGTAGACTCTATGGCTCAGTAACTACTGCAACTATAGCTGCTAAAATTAATGAAGATCTTAAAGATGCTAGTTTGGGCAGGAACGATATAATATTGGCAACGCCAATTAAAGATATTGGGCTTTATAATGTTATTATCGAGCCATATTCCGACATCAAATTCAGTGTTTCTTTAATTGTTACTAGAAGTGAATCAGAAATTGATTCCCTAAAAAAAGCTGCAAAAGAAGCGAATGAAAAAGCGAAGGCAGAAAAGAAAAAGCAACAAGAAGAAGAACAAAAAATAAAAGAGGCTAATAAAAAAGCCCAAGAAGCTAAAGAACAAGCAGCTGAAGTGGAAGAGGTTAAAGAAGAAGAAAAATCAGAAGCTGATGCTTCGTAAATAATACCATAAGCATTAATTCAAAAGGCTGACTCCTGATGGAGTCAGCCTTTTTTATTGGGTTATAATCAGTGTAGATGGGGAGATGAATGAGTTTTAATTTAAGTTGGAGAAGACATATTTATAGAGCTCCGAGGTTGCGCCCCGACTTTAAATTTAATGTCTCAATAAAAAAATAAAAAAATTTAATCTTTTTTATAAAATAGATGTTGACATCTTAATTCCTTACTGAAATAATTCGCCCCCTTTTCAAAATAACTTTTTTGAAAAAGACATAAGAAATTGAAGTTTAGATGTATGGTTTTAAAGACCACTTCTTAAATATATCTTTTTAAGACTCATTTTTTGAAAAGCTTAAAATTTATTTTAAGTCAACAAAATTTTGTCCTTAAAATTTTATCTTCGTTTCTTAGCTGTTTACATTGTGAATATTTGATAATTAGAGAATACCGCATGTTTTGTGTAACAACAAAACTATGCAAATTTAATATCTCAAGAGAAAAACCTTTATTCTTATTATCGTTATAAAGCAGATTTACTCTGCACATAGACTCGAAAATAAGCAAAAGAAGGGCATTTGATGGATGCCTTGGCATAGAAAGGCGATGAAAGACGTGACAGGCTGCGATAAGCCTCGGGTAGCTGCCAATAAGCTTTGATCCGAGGATTTCTGAATGGGGAAACCCACCCTCTTTTAGAGGGTATCCCTAACTGAATTCATAGGTTAGGGAGGGCATACTCGGTGAACTGAAATATCTAAGTAGCCGAAGGAAAGGAAATTAATAAAGACTCCGTTAGTAGTGACGAGCGAATGCGGATCAGGCCAGTCCTATGATTTTATCAATTAGAATAACCTGGAAAGGTTAACCATAGAGGGTGATAGTCCCGTATAAGTAATATAAATGACTAGGCATGAGTAGAGCGGGACACGTGAAATCCTGTTTGAATATGGGTGGACCAGTTCATCCAAGCCTAAGTACTCTTCTATGACCGATAGTGAACTAGTACCGTGAGGGAAAGGTGAAAAGAACCCCGATAAGGGGAGTGAAATAGAAACTGAAATCGAATGCCTACAAGCAGTCAGAGCCTCTTTAGGGGGTGATGGCGTACCTTTTGTATAATGGGTCGGCGAGTTAATTTTGTCATGCAAGCTTAAGCCGTAAGGTGTAGGCGTAGCGAAAGCGAGTCCTAACAGGGCGACTCAGTATGGCGAATTAGACCCGAAACTAGATGAGCTAGTCATGGCCAGGTTGAAGGTAAGGTAACACTTACTGGAGGACCGAACACGTATATGTTGCAAAATGTTGTGATGAGCTGTGACTAGGGGTGAAAGGCTAAACAAATCTAGATATAGCTGGTTCTCCGCGAAATCTATTTAGGTAGAGCGTCAGATGATTACTGTTGGGGGTAGAGCACTGTCAAGACTAGGGGGTCCAAAAGACTTACCAAATCTTAACAAACTCCGAATACCAACAAGTACAGTCTGGCAGGCAGGCAGTGGGTGCTAAGGTCCATTGCCGAAAGGGAAACAGCCCAGACCATCGTCTAAGGTCCCTAAATTATTACTAAGTGGGAAAGGAAGTGAAGAGGCCAAAACAACCAGGAGGTTGGCTTAGAAGCAGCCATCCTTTAAAGAAAGCGTAATAGCTCACTGGTCTAATTAAGTCTTTTTGCGCCGAAAATGTAACGGGGCTAAAGTAATATACCGAAGACATGGATTCATAGGCATTGTGTCCTATGAGTGGTAGCGGAGCGTTGTGTAAGTCTGTGAAGGTGAACTGTCAGGTTTGCTGGAGATATCACAAGTGAGAATGCCGACATGAGTAACGATAAAACGAGTGAGAAACTCGTTCGCCGAAAATCTAAGGTTTCCTGTGTAAAGTTAATCTTCGCAGGGTTAGTCGGATCCTAAGGCGAGGCCGAAAGGCGTAGTCGATGGAAATCAGGTTAATATTCCTGAACCAGGTAGTGAGTGACGGGGCTTCTTCTTCGTATTTCCTTATTGGATTGGAAATGCTATAGAAGTTGCCTCCAGGAAATAGCCCTACCATTAAGTCCGTACCAAAACCGACACAGGTAGATGGGTTGAGAATACTAAGGCGCTTGAGAGAACCACACTGAAGGAACTAGGCAAAATGCATCCGTAACTTCGGGAGAAGGATGGCCTATCATGGCGCAAGCTGAGATAGGTGGCACATAAATGGGGGTAGCGACTGTTTACCAAAAACACAGGGCTCTGCTAAATCGATAAGATGATGTATAGGGTCTGACGCCTGCCCGGTGCTGGAAGGTTAATTGATGACGTGAGAGCGTCTGATCGAAGCCCCAGTAAACGGCGGCCGTAACTATGACGGTCCTAAGGTAGCGAAATTCCTTGTCGGGTAAGTTCCGACCCGCACGAATGGCGTAACGACTTCCCTTCTGTCTCCAGTGTGGACTCAGTGAAATTGAATTTGCCGTTAAGATGCGGTATTCCTGCGGTTAGACGGAAAGACCCCGTGCACCTTTACTATAACTTTACACTGACATTAGAAACAAAATATGTAGGATAGGTGGTAGACTTTGAAGCTCAGTCGCTAGGTTGAGTGGAGTCGTCCTTGAAATACCACTTTTTTTGTTTTTGATTTCTAACTACAGCATCTATATCGATGCTTAGGACACTGTATGGTGGGTAGTTTGACTGGGGCGGTCGCCTCCTAAAGCGTAACGGAGGCGCGCAATGGTAAGCTCAGACTGGACGGAAATCAGTTTTAGAGTGCAATGGCAAAAGCTTGCCTGACTGTGAGACCTACAAGTCGAACAGAGACGAAAGTCGGTCATAGTGATCCGGTGGTTCTGTATGGAAGGGCCATCGCTCAACGGATAAAAGGTACGCCGGGGATAACAGGCTGATGATTCCCAAGAGTTCATATCGACGGAATCGTTTGGCACCTCGATGTCGACTCATCACATCCTGGGGCTGAAGAAGGTCCCAAGGGTTCGGCTGTTCGCCGATTAAAGTGGTACGTGAGTTGGGTTCAGAACGTCGTGAGACAGTTCGGTCCCTATCTGCCGCAGGTGTTGGAAAATTGAGAGGAGCTGACTTTAGTACGAGAGGACCGAGTTGGACGTACCAATGGTGTTCCAGTTGTTCCGCCAGGGGCATTGCTGGGTAGCTAAGTACGGACGGGATAACCGCTGAAAGCATCTAAGTGGGAAGCCTCCCTCAAAACTAATTTTCCCTATTAGGGTCGTGGAAGACTACCACGTTGATAGGCCGGGTGTGTAAGTACAGTGATGTACTCAGCTAACCGGTACTAATAACCCGATTGGCTTATTTTCATTATAGTCTATGTGTGGTGTAAAACTGCTTATAGATGATGAGAATTAAGGAACTCAAAAGATATTAAAAAGCAGGTATCTCTAATTATCATTTATTTACTTTGTATTACATTGTTAGTGCAGTTTATTGGTTTGGTGACGATAGCGGTGTGGAACCACTCGATTACATTCCGAACTCGCCAGTGAAACGCAAGTCGCGCCGATGGTAGTTAGTCGTTAGGGCTAGCGAGAGTAGGTTATCGCCAAGCCTATAAACTGCATTAACAAAATAAAAAGCCGAGCTGTTATTCAGCTCGGCTTTTTTTATGTCTACTTTGCAGCTGTAAAGCTAGGCGCGCATTATTGTGTGTAAAGTTAGTAATAAACAAATAGTCATTGCGAAATATTCGCGTGAATAAATTGAGTGTGTGAAGGGATAATTGCTTATTTTTTACATTAATATCATTGCAATTTCTCTATTCATACCTAAGTTAATCATGATTAATAACAATTTCTTTCATAAATGAAAAACCGTAAAAACTTCTTTACCTGGGTTGTAATATTTTTTGTTGTTCTGGGAATTTTTCAAAGCTTTTCTGGTCCAGAATCCTTAATAAATAATAAACTAACTTTCTCAGAATTTATAGGTAAGGTTGATTCGGGAGAAGTCAGATTAGTAGAAATAAAAGGAAAAGATTTGATTGGAACTTTTTCTACAGGAGAGCAATTTTACACTTATCTACCAGAATATCCTAACTTAGTAGAAGAATTAAAAGCAAAAAATGTTGAAATCAAAGCTGTTCCTTTAATTTCAAAATCAGAAAAATTCGTTGCTGGTATACTTGGCTGGCTTCCATTTATATTACTTATTGGGCTATGGGTTTATTTTGCCAAAAGTACAGGCGGTGGAAGGGGTGGTGGAGCATTTGGTTTTGGTAAATCAAAAGCTAAACTTCTACAACAACATAAAAATAAAGTAACATTTGTTGATGTTGCTGGAATTGATGAAGCAAAACAAGAATTAAGCGAAATAGTAGATTTTTTAAGGGAGCCAAAAAAATATACGGATGTTGGGGCGAAAATTCCAAGAGGCTGTTTGTTAATAGGGTCTCCAGGTACTGGTAAAACTTTACTTGCCAGAGCAATTGCGGGCGAAGCTAATGTGCCATTTTTTTCAATTTCTGGTTCAGACTTCGTGGAAATGTTTGTCGGTGTTGGCGCGAGCCGTGTTAGAGACATGTTTGAACAAGCAAAAAAAGCTGCACCTTGTATCGTTTTTATTGACGAGATTGATGCAGTAGGTCGTCACCGTGGATCGGGAGTAGGGGGTGGAAATGACGAAAGAGAGCAAACGCTAAACCAGCTACTAGTTGAAATGGATGGCTTTTCTGACAATGAAGGCGTAGTCATAATTGCCGCAACGAACAGACCAGATGTATTAGATAAAGCCTTACTTCGTCCAGGAAGGTTTGATCGTCAGATCACTGTTCCAAATCCTGATATAAGAGGGCGCGAACAAATTTTAGATGTTCATATCAAAAAAATCGCCGCCGCATCTGACATTGATGTAAAAACAATTGCCAGAGGCACACCAGGTTTTGCTGGTGCTGACTTAGCTAATCTGATTAATGAAGGTGCATTAATGGCTGCTAGACAAAACCAAAAAATGGTCACTATGCAAGATCTCGAAGATGCTAAAGATAAAATAATGATGGGATCCGAGCGTAGATCGATCGTTATGCAGCAATCCGAAAAAGAATTAACGGCTTATCACGAAGCGGGACATGCTATTACTGCCCTAAACTGTAAAAATTCCGACCCAATTCACAAGGCGACTATTATTCCAAGGGGAAGAGCATTGGGTCTAGTCATGCGTCTACCAGAAAATGATCGCTTCTCAGTAACGCGTGCTAAACTTCTTGATGATTTGATAGTGGCGATGGGGGGTCGTGCAGCAGAAGAATTAATATTTGGCTACGACAAGGTAACTACTGGTGCATCTTCTGACATCACACAAGCTACATCAATGGCTAGAAATATGGTGACAAAATGGGGGTTAAGTGACAAAGTTGGTACAATTGATTATTCTGAGGACGATTCAAAAATGTATACAACGTCTAAAGAATATTCCGAAGAAACTGCAAAGCTAATTGACTTAGAAGTAAAAGAAATAGTCAATACAGCGCATAAAAAAGCTGCAGATATTTTAAAGCAGAAGAAGGCTGATCTAGAAAAATTAGCGCAAGCGTTATTGGAATATGAAACTCTAACAGGAAGTGAAATAAAAGATGTACTATCTGGAAAAGAGCTGAAAAAGCAGTCTTTAACTAAAAGCAACAGCGCTTCTAAGTCAAGTAACCCCGGAAGTTTTGTGCCACATGTTGATGAAGATAAATAAGTTATTGTTTCATTTATACGCAGGAAGAGGTTTTTACCCTCCTCCTCACCATTCATGTCATTACATTAAATTCTCTCAAATTCTTTTCTAACAACTTCATTAGTCGCTTTCGACACTACAGCGCAAGATCGACTATCCTTAATCTCATATTGTCTAGCCGAAACAACGACCTTCCATTTAGGAATCATTACCAATGACAAAAAATGCGAGAAAAATCCCATGTCACCCCACCACGCAATTTTATCTTCGACGCTACCATATTTTTTGTTCAAATGATATTTAATAGCTAAACATCCTAAAACATCGGCATGCGACTTCGCTCTTAAAATCGGCATAAAAATACCTTTTTTAAAATCTAAAATCTCTTTTCCATTCGACGTAGTTCCTTCTGGAAAAACCAAAATAGAATCATTATGCGCAATTTTATCATCAATATCCTTATATAAATTTTTGACTGCCAAAGGATTATTTCTATCTAGAAAAATTGTATCAACATTACGTGCCATTCGTCCCAAAAGAGGCCATTTGGCAACTTCAGATTTCGATACAAATGCAAAGGGGTGAATGGTATTTAAAATAATAATATCCAAGTAACTCACATGGTTTGAAACAAAAATAGTTTTTTTCTCTGGCTCCCATTTTTTGACTTCTATTTTTCCGCCAAGAATCTTAATTAAGATAGTACTCCAGCTTTTAAATATTATTCTATTCGCAAGGGATCTTGATGCCTTAGATCGACTTAACAAAAAACACGAAATCTCAAGTGTAATCAAAGTGAAAACACTGAAAAAAATAAAACCCAAAACCCTAAGGAAAGCGAGTAAAATGCGAAACAAGATCATCGTTATTCTAAGAAAAATTTAACATATTTTTGTTCCATATGATCAATATTCATGATGACCGGATAGTCAATGCATTTAAATTCAGGATCATGGTGAGGAGTATTTAATATTTTACAACCCATTTTAAAATAGGTTCTCATAATTGAAGGCAATATAGAAATATCTTCTTCACTTACTCTTTTTTTGTCGGTATTTGCAATTTTATCAATGACCTTACTACAAGATTTTTTATAATTCTCATAGGTTTCATTATCCGGAATTGCTATTGATCCTGCGCCAATTAAATATTGTTTGTTATTTTGTTTTAAATAATTACCAATGCCTCTAAATAACAAAAACATCACCACGCCATTTCTATGATCGGCATCTATTGCCAATCTTCCTACTTCAACAGAGTTTGAAATCAATTCGTCACTATTGGCGCCTAAATCGAAATTCTTCCCAAAATAACTATTTTCATTGGTAATGGTAATGCGATAAGTGCCAACAATTTTGTTGCTACTGGAATCAATAACAATTAGGTGATCATAAACATCGTCATATTTGTCTTTATCAGTGCCCAGATTATCAAAAAAATCTTGATCAAATTCTTCACGATAAGTCTGAAATCTTAGGTTTTGTATATCCGCAATCTCAGTCTTATTTTTGCAATAAGTAACGTAATATTTACCCTTTGAGAATTTCCAATCTTTCATAAAGAAAATTTATTTCATATCTTTTAAAATCATTGTTAAGATATATTAATATATCAACATATTTTTATAACTATTATAGAAAAAATGCTTATTTTGGTAGTGCAAGTTATCAATAGCCGATTTTTAACCATATTTATGTTGAAATTAACGCTTCAGTTACTATTTTCGAACGAGTATATTCCGGTTTTTTACAACATTTTTAACACAACACATGCAATTCGAAGTCACAAAACAAGTTTTACTAAAGGCAATTTCTAGCGTCAATGGTGCAGTAGAAAAAAAGAATACTATTCCAGTGTTGCAAAATATTAAAGTAGAAGCAAAAGATGATGCCGTTGAGCTAACGGCAACCGACATGGATATATTAGTGAAATCGAACTTTAATTGTGACATGAAAAATAGTGGTTCCACAACTATTCCAGCGCAAATGCTATTTGATATTGTTAGAAAAATTCCAGATGATTCAAAAATTTTATTCTCGAAAGAAAGCGACACAGTAGTCAAAATTCAAATTGGCAAGTCAAAATATAATCTACCATGTATTGATGCCTCAGAATTTCCAAACCTATCAGAGGGTGAGTTAGGAGAGGAAATAGAAATTGATTCAGCTAGCCTATCAAAAATGATAGATAAAACCCGTTTCGCCATTTCAAATGACGAAACAAGATATTATCTAAACGGTCTGTACCTGCAAGCAATGCCAAAAGAAAATGCGACCGAAAAAGATGAATTCGAAATCAGAACAGTTGCAACTGACGGCCACAGAATGGCCTTATCTTTCTTGGCAACAAAATTAAAAACAGCGTTTGGAGTGATCTTGCCAAAAAAGTCAGTATCGGAAATTAAAAGAATTATTGATGGTAGCAAAAAGGCAAAAATTTCTGTATCGAGAGTAAAAATCAAAGTTGTGACTGAGTCAGCGACAATAATTTCAAAATTAATTGATGGTGAGTTCCCGGATTACAATAAAGTGTTACCACAAGATAATACGGAGATTGCCATGATTAATAAAAAAGAGTTTTTTGATTGTGTTGATCGCGTATCCACGGTTGCCAATGATAAGCATAAGGCCCTAAAATTAATGGTAGAAAATGGCAAAATGACGCTTCAGGTTAGTACTAACGACGGTTCGTTTGCCTACGAAGAATTTGACATTAACTATTCAGGGGCAAAAATTGAATCAGGTTTTAATTCAAGATACCTGCTAGATATAATAGGCCAAGTTGACAATAATGAATTAATGATGCGTTTCAAAGACGGAAATTCTCCAGCATTAATAGAGGCAAAAGATATGAATTCGGTTTTTGTTATCATGCCAGTGAGGATTTAAGGTTTCATTAACGACAATCAATGAAACCTAAATGATAAAAGTTATTACATTAATCTTAACAAATTTTCGCAATTTCTCTATTAAAAAACTAGAATTCTCCAAAGATATTATTTTATTTTGTGGTGCAAATGGAGCGGGCAAAACAAACATACTAGAAAGTCTAACGTTACTGGCTAAAGGCACTTCGCTTAGAAGTGCCGATTTTGATCAAATGGTAAATCAAGATGCAAAAGAATTTACAATCTACACTGATCTAGAAAATCATGAATTCATTGACAATATCGCAATTTCTTTCAATAAATTGCAAGGCAAAAAAAACACTGCTGTTAATGGTGAAATAATAAGCCAAACAAGACAATCCGACCTCAGGAACCATTTCATAAATTTCATTGCGCTAACGCCAAAATTAGAGCAACTTTTTATCTCCTCTAAAAGCACCCGACGTGACTATTTAGATAAAATAGTTCAAGACATAGATAGCACACATCAATCGCGCGTATCAAACTATCAAAAACTCCTAAAAGAAAGGCTGTTGATCTTGCAAAAATACCAACATGCCAACTCCAATTTGTCAGATAAATGGTTGGGATCAATAGAAACCAAAATAGTCGAAAATGCTGTTGCAATAGCTGCAGCCAGAAATGAGGTGGTAGAATTTTTCAACAAGGCAATATTAAATTTTTCCTCTAATTTCCCTAAGCCACAATTGCTTGTAATAGGTGACGTAGAAGAGCTAATTAAAACAAAAAGTGCCTTACAATTAGAAGAGATCTACAAAGAAAAACTAAAAAACAACCGAACCCAAGATCTATCAAACTTTAAAACCAATTTTGGTGTCCACCGCAGTGACTTTGATGCGCTTTTTGATAAAAATAGCAAACTAATAAGCGCAACCCTATGTTCAACTGGCGAGCAAAAAGCCATCATGATTGGCATTACGTTAGCGAGAGGAAAAATATCGGCTAATTACCGAAGTCAACCAACCATCATGATTTTTGACGAAGTCGTGGCGCATTTGGACGATGACCGAAAAATCAATTTATTAACGGAAATTCAAGAAGCAAATTTGCAGTCTTTTTTAAGTGCTACAAACAAAGATTTAATACCACCAAAATCCCTAAAAAACATCGAAGTAATCACATTGTAATATTTTCAATTCATCTTTAATACCACCGCCTCTAGAGCCTTTATTTTAGAGGGTAAATTTCTTGCAGGTACCTGCAAGGTTTTGGTAAAAATCCTATTTTTTCGCTATTTTTTAGGTCATTGCAAAAAATTAATAAATCACGATAAAAAAGATGTTGCTTTTTTACTTTTTTTGTCAAAAGTGATCGCCACTTTCAGTGCTGCGGCTCTGTAACTATCTCCTAACATTATTTTAGGCGATAATTACCGAGTTAAATCGGTTTGGTGACCAACATTTATTTTGAAGTGTATTCAAGGTGAATGTGGTTAATTTATTTGCTTTATCGCATGAAAATAGAAATAGCAGCTTTGGAAGAGCCTGAAGAAAGGCGACCAGATATTTTAAATGGTAATAACAATTCTACTTCCTTGTCAGAATCGTTCCCCAACCTTTTTCAAGAGATCAGCAACCTCTGCGCTTCCTCTAAGCTCAGTCAAAAAAATCAAGAAAAGAACATAGAAATCCATCGTTTTGTTGCCAGCGAGAAATCTCGTAAGTTTCTTAAAGAATGTTATCCAAAGGCAACCCTAAGCGATTGGAACAATTGGAAGTGGCAAGTAAGAAATCGTATTCGTAAATTAGATGATCTAAGTCGAATGATAGATCTAACTGATGACGAAAAACAAAGCGTTGAAAAAAGGACGGGCAATCTTCCAATCGCTATCACTCCTTATTACGCTTCTTTGCTAAGCAAAGATGATCCGCAACAACCTTTAAGAAAAACACACATTCCTCTTGGCGGAGAATTTGTGCAATCAATTGGCGAAGATCCCGACCCATTATCCGAAGACAATAGCACTGCAACTCCCGGCCTAGTTCATCGCTACCCAGATAGAGTATTATTTTTGACTACTGGTTTTTGTTCTACTTATTGTCGCTATTGCACCAGATCTCGCATGGTTGGTGAAACGAATGGCGAGTGCAGTTTTAACGTTAATCAATGGGAAAAATCAGTGCAATATATTGAGGCTAACCCACATATTCGCGACTGTTTGCTTTCTGGTGGCGATCCGCTCAGCATCGGCGATGACAAATTAGAATGGCTTTTAGCTAGATTACGAAAAATTCCTTATTTGGAATTTATTAGAATCGGCACCAAAATTCCAGCGGTCATGCCACAAAGAATCACTAAAAATCTTTGCAAGATTCTAAAAAAATATCATCCACTTTGGATGAGTATTCATTACACCCACCCAGATGAGCTAACGCCAGAAGCAATGGAAGCAGCAAGTCGCTTGGCCGATAGCGGCATTCCTCTTGGAAGTCAAACAGTCTTACTCAAAGACATTAATGACGATGCACAAGTTCTAAAAAATCTTTACCACGGCTTGCTAAAAATGCGCGTTAAACCTTATTACCTCTATCAATGCGACCCAGTTTCTGGTTCGGCCCATTTTAGAACGTCAGTAGAAAAAGGCTTAGAAGTGATTCGACAACTACGTGGCCACACTACCGGATACGCAGTGCCGCAATTTGTCATTGATGCTCCGGGAGGGGGTGGAAAAATCCCGCTACTTCCAGATTACGTACTGGGAAGAGACGGTGATGATTTATTGATCACTAATTTTGAGAACGGAGTTTTTCGCTATCCAGATCCGCTTGGCAATACTGGTAAAGCTCAAAATTACTTAACAGAAAATGGTTTTTGTCTAAACAAAAAAAGTGGGCTTTATCAATGCTAAAAATTGGTATTACTTACGACTTGCGCGATGACTACAAAGATTGCGGCTTAAGTGCAGAAGAAATATCTGAATTTGATTCAACTGACACCATTAATTCTCTTGCAAATGCAATTGGGGTCTGTCTCAAATCTAACTTTTATTTAAATATTTATCAGAAAATCCGAACTTACCAATATTACAATGAATTTGGTTTGAATTTCGTTAGAAATTCATCGATTTTCTAGTTAGTTTCTATGTTTTTTGATAATATTT
>JADHOZ010000019.1 GCA_016778745.1 Rickettsiales bacterium | reverse complement strand
AACCGTTAATATTCCTTCATACAGACTTCAAATTGGTGATGTTGTTGAAGTAAGAGAAAAATCTCGTAAAATGAATATGGTAATTGAATCTTTGGATAAGATGGAAAGAGATATTCCAACTTATGCACAGCTAGATAAAGCAGCATGTTTAACGAAACTAACTGACAAGCCAACTTTCTCTGAAGTTCCATATGCGGCTGAAATGGAACCGCATTTGATTGTGGAATTTTATTCAAGATAGATTATAAAATATCTTTGATTTATTTTTTAAGAACCGAGTATTTCTTTGGAATACTCGGTTTTTTTGTGTCTATTTATAGTAGATTGGATAAGTTACAGAAGTCTTCAATTGTTAGGTTTTCAGCTCGAATATTAGAATCGATGTTGCATTCTTCTAGGGTTTTTTCTGGATTTTTGAATATTGCTTTAAGAGGAGATTTGATTTTTTTTCTTTTTTGAGAGAAGGCAATAGAGGTGACTTTTTCGAGTTTTTTGAAATTAGCGTCAAATAGTGGTTTTGATCTGGGAATGATTTCGACGATTGCAGATGTTACTTTGGGTGGCGGGGTGAAGACCGATTTTTTAACTTCTAAGGCTATTCTGGTTTCGCATAGAAAATTGACCATGATTGCCAAGCGGCCATAATGTTTACTTCCTTTTTTAGCTACTATGCGCTCGGCCACTTCTTTTTGTAGCATTAGGTGCATTGAATCTATATTTTGATAAATTTTTAGCCATTTAAAAATTAGGACTGTACCTATGTTGTAGGGGAGATTAGCGATTATGGAGAAGTTGTTTTGGAATAATTGTAGCTCATTGATTTTTAGGGCATCTTCTTCGATTATTTCTAGGGTTGGATAGTAGGATTTTATTTCTTCTAAAACTTTTATGCATCTTTGGTCACGCTCGATTGCTATTAATTTTTTTGGTTTTTGGTCTAATATTGATCTGGTTAGGCTTCCTGGGCCGGGGCCGATTTCTAATATTTCTCTATCTCTAATATTGCCGCTTAATCTGGCTATTTTGTCGGTAAAGTTTTTGTCTAATATAAAATTCTGACCCAGCGACTTTTTGGCTGCTAGGTCATATTTTTTAATTAAATTTGATGTGGAAGCTAACAATTATATTATAGTTTTTGGATCAAAAAAATCATAACCAAGTGCTTGAGATACTGGTTTGCAAGTGACTTTACCATGAATTACGTTTAATCCATTTAGAAGGTGAGGGTCATCTTGTAGAGCTTTTTTGTAACCTTTATTAGCAAGAGATAGTGTGAAAGGTAGGGTTGAATTTTCTAAAGCTTGAGTAGAGGTTCTTGCAACTGCACCTGGCATGTTTGTCACGCAATAATGAACCACATCATCAACTATGTAAATTGGTTCAGAGTGGGTTGTTGGTTTGCTTGTTTCAAAACATCCGCCTTGGTCAATTGAAATATCAACCATTACTGCACCTTTTTTCATGTTTTTTACTAATTCTTTAGTCACTAATTTTGGCGCTTCCGCTCCTGGGATTAGGACGGCTCCAATCACTAGATCGGCATTTAAAACTGATTTTTCAAGATTAGTAGTGGAAGCGTATAATACACTAGCTGAGTTACCGAAAATGTCGCATAAATATCTGATCTTAGATAATGATTTATCTAAGATTATTACATTTGCGCCCATCCCGATTGCAACTTTGGCTGCATTTGTTCCAGCAACTCCTCCACCTAGAATCACTACATTACCTTTTTCGGTTCCTGGTACTCCTCCAAGTAGAACGCCACGTCCTTTTTGTGCTTTTTCTAGTGCTTTTGCGCCAGCTTGCGTTGACAATTTACCGGCTACTTCAGACATTGGAGCAAGAAGAGGAAGGGATCCATCATTTGCGGTTACTGTTTCAAAGGCAATAGCTACTGATTTTGAGTCAATTAGCATTTTTGTTAATTCTTTTTCAGCTGCTAGATGTAGGTAAGAAAATATTACCTGCCCTTCTTTAATAAGATTACATTCTGACTTTTGTGGTTCTTTTACTTTTACGATCATATCTGCGGTTTCGTAAACTTCGTTAATGGAGTTTAGAACTTTTGCACCACTTTTTATATAATCTTCATTGCTAAATCCTATTTCCGCACCAGCATTATTTTCTATCAATACTTCGTGACCGTTTTTTGTTATTTCAAGTACACCAGAAGGAGTTGCTCCTACCCTATATTCGTGGTCTTTGATTTCCTTTGGAATTCCTATTTTCATTATATATTTTTAGTTCAGTTTGCTAAAAAAATTCACTTTAATAATATTACTTTCTTGCGAAGTCAAGCTCGGGAATAATTCGTACTCAAAATCAAAATTTTCTTTAGCTAATTCAATTTCTTTTTTTAAATTTTTTCCTTTCAAGAAAAGACAATATCCGCCTTTATCTAGTAATCTATGGCTAAAATTCAATAGTTTGTCTAGAGGTGCTAAAGCGCGTGACGTTATTAGATCAAACTTCGCATTCTCTAAATCTTCTAATTTTTTTGCTTGGATGAATATTTTGTTTGGTGAAATGGCTTTTGTTTGTTGTAAAAATTGGCTTTTGCGAAAAGATTTCTCTATTAGATGGATTTCTTTGACTCCTAGAATTGATAATATTATTCCTGGAAGACCAGCTCCGGATCCCAGATCGGCGCTTTTGATATTTTTGTTATCAATTAATTTGATTAGTTGAGCGCAGTCAAGTATATGACGATTCCAAATATCATCAATGGTAGATTTTCCTATGAAATTATAATGTTGATTTCCTTCAATTAGGCAATTCACATATTCTTCAAGTTGGTTTTTTTGTTGTTTATTAAGTTTTAGGAAATTGTTTATTATGTTAAAAGCCTCTTCCTTTTTGTGAATCAGTTCCATAAAATTACTTGACGAAGTTGATATCGATGATTAAAAACATCGCAAATCTATTCTAATAATTAAAAAGAAGATAATAATGAAATTAACTCCAAAAGTCAAAGAAATACTTAGTTTCTATGAGAGTGATAATCCTGGAACCAAAGCGAATTTAGCTCGAATTCTAATGCATGGTAAACTTGCTGGAACCGGAAAAATGGTCATTTTGCCTGTCGATCAAGGGTTTGAACATGGTCCGGATAGAAGTTTTGCCGTTAATCCAGATGCTTATGATCCGCACTACCATTTTGACTTGGCAGTTGAAGCTGGTTTGAATGCTTATGCCGCTCCTTTAGGGATGATTGAAGCGGGTGCTGCCACTTATGCTGGTGCAATTCCAACTATTTTAAAGGTGAATTCCTCAAACTCCTTGTTCAATGGTGGTACCGCTCCTCATCAAGCGACTACTGGTTCGGTTCAAGATGCTTTAAGACTTGGCTGCTCGGCTATTGGGTTTACTATTTATCCGGGGTCTGATGCCGCATTTGATATGTTTGAAGAAATTCGTGAAATGGCAGAGGAAGCAAAAGCCTGCGGTTTGGCTGTAGTTATTTGGTCTTATCCAAGAGGTGGAGATTTATCAAAAATTGGTGAAACCGCTGTTGATATTTGTGCTTATGCGGCTCATATGGCTGCTTTGTTAGGTGCTCATATTATTAAAGTAAAACCTCCTACTCAAGCACTAGAAAATTTGGAAAATATTAAAGTTTTTGAAAAAGAGAAAATATCTACTGGAAGTTTGTCTAAAAGAGTCGAGCATGTTATGAAAGCATCTTTTGCTGGTAGAAGAATAGTTGTTTTCTCTGGTGGTGGAGCTAAAGATGAAGATGCTGTTTATAATGAAATTAGAGAAATTTACAAAGGTGGAGCTAATGGTTCTATTATTGGCAGAAATACTTTCCAGAGACCTCGCAAAGAAGCTTTAAAAATGCTTGATAAGATTATTGATATTTATCAAGGTAAATAATTTATTTAAGTTCGGGTTGTATTTTGTAAATGCGACCCTTAATTTTTTAGGGTATGAGCGTGTGATCCGGGGTTGTAAAACCTGGCTAAACTCATTTTAGAGCTGTTCTTTTGTTATGTTGCACGTTAAAGACCTTACAATTAAGTCCCGAAGTGAAACAATAGTTGATGGTGTTTCTTTTGAGTTGAGAAAGGGAGAGATTTTGTCTTTGGTTGGGCAAAGTGGCTCGGGCAAGTCTTCCATTGCATTGTCAATTGCTCAATTGTTATCTAGGAATTTGAATAGCCAAGGAGAAATTTTATTTGATGATCAAAATATTTTAAAACTTAGTGAAGAAAAATTAGAAAAAATTAGAGGGAAGGATATTGGTTTTGTTTTTCAAGATCCAAATAGCGCTTTGAATCCGCTGCATAAAATTGGTAAGCAGATTGGTGAGGCGATTTTAATTCATAATCCAAAGATTTCGAAAAAGAAGTTACATATTAGGGTTTTGGAATTATTAGATTTGGTAGATTTGAGAAGTTTACAGTATCGTTTAGATGATTTTGCTCATCAATTATCTGGTGGGCAAAAGCAAAGAGTTATGATTGCCATTGCCTTGGCTAATAACCCGCAAATTTTAATTGCTGATGAGCCGACCACTGCTTTGGATTCAAATGTTCAAGGTGAGATTTTGGATTTGATTTTGAAATTAAAAAAGGATCTGGGTTTTTCTGTCTTATTTATTACTCATAATTTAAATATTGTAAAAAAAATTGCCGATAGGGTAATTGTTCTGAATTATGGTAGAATAGTCGAAGAAGCTAAAGTGGGAGATATTTTTAAAAATCCAAAAAGTGAGTATACTAAATTATTAATTAGTGCTATTTTGGGTGATAAGAAGAGGGAAAATTTGGGTGAGAGTGAGAAAATATTAGATGTTAAAGATTTATCTATTAGTTATAAAAAAAAAGTTGGCTTTTTTAAAAGTCAGAAACATTTTATTAGAAAAAATGTAAGTTTTTCTCTAAAAAAAGGCAAAAATATTGGTATCGTTGGCAAAAGTGGTTCAGGGAAATCAACTATTGCAGTTGCTTTAGCAAGGTTGTTGGCTAATAACTTAAAAATTTCTGGTGAAATTAATTTAAAAGATTTGGGCAATATTTTGGATTTGGGTGATAGAGATTTACAAAAAATTCGTGGCGAAAGAATTGCTTATGTTTTTCAAGATCCATTTTCGAGTTTAAATCCGCGAATGAAAGTTGGCGATATTGTCAGAGAATCCTTGGATATTCATAAAAAAGTTGGCGATATTGACGGTGTTTTTAAAAGTTTGAATTTGGATTTAAGTTTAAAAAATAAATATCCGCATCAACTTTCGGGTGGTCAAAGACAAAGGATTGCAATTGCTCGGGCGTTAGTTTTGCAGCCACAGATTTTGATTCTAGACGAGCCAACTTCGGCATTAGATTTGATAACGCAAAATCAGATTTTGGAGTTGTTGCTTGATATTCAAAAGAATAGAGATATTTCGTATATCTTAATTTCTCATGATAAGAGGTTGATTAGTCATATTTGCGATGAAAAAATAGAGCTTGGTTAGTTTATTTGCTTTATTTGGAATCGTTAGTTAATATTTTTGCACTTATTTCCTTTAGAAAAATTAATGTTATGAAAAAACCTGAATTATTATTACCAGCTGGAAACTTGGATAGGCTAAAAACGGCAATACTTTATGGTGCTGATGCGGTGTATTTGGGAACTCCTGATATGTCGCTGCGCGTGAAGTCTGGATTTACTTTAGAAGATGTTGTTGAGGGTATTAAATTTGCCCATGAAAGAGGGAAAAAAGTTTATTTGACGTTGAATTTATTTTCGCACAATAAGGACATTGAGAAGTTGCCAGAATTCATTGATACGGTTGAAAAAGTGAAGCCAGATGGGTTAATTATTTCTGATCCTGGTGTTTTTCAAATTGCTAAAGAAAGAGCACCGGATTTGGAACTTCATATTTCGACGCAAGCTAATGTTTGTTCGTGGTTGACGGTTGATTTTTGGAAGAAACAAGGTGCATCTTTGGTTGTGATGGCGCGTGAAGTTACTTTTGAGGAGTTGGTTGAGATTAGGAAGAAGAGCCCAAATATTAAGATTGAGGCTTTTGTGCATGGATCAATGTGCATGACTTATTCGGGGCGCTGTTTGTTGTCGAATTTTTTGTCAGAGCGTGGTGCGAATCAAGGAAGTTGTTCACATAGTTGTCGGTGGGGTTATAAGTTAAAGATTAAGTTAAAAGATAATACGGAGCATGAGCTTGAAATTAATGAAGATAATAAGGAAATGTTTGATTTCTTTTTAGAGGAAGAAATTAGGCCGGGTCAACTACTACCATTTGAAGAAGATGTTCATGGATCATATATTTTAAATTCTAAGGATCTTTGTTTATTGCCAAAACTTGATGATTATATCAAATTGGGGATTGATTCATTTAAGGTCGAGGGAAGAAATAAGACGGAATTTTATGCTGGTTCAGTTGCTAGGGTTTATCGTGCAGCGATCGATGATTATATTAGGGATCCTGATGGGTGGAATCACAAGGAATATATGGATGAAATTAATGCCGTTGCTAATCGTGGTTATACGTTGGCTTTTCATGAAGGGCGTTTGACTAATTTGGCTCATGATTATGATTCGACCGGTTCTACTAGTTTTTATGAATATGCGGGAAGGGTGATTGAACATCAAGAAGATGCTTTGATTGTTGAGGTGAAAAACAAACTGGTTGCAGGTGATGTGTTGGAATTTTTATCTCCGACTCAAAGAGAGCCAATCTTATTTAGAATCTATGAGTTTAATGATATTAAGAATAGTAAGATTTCAAGCGAAGTTAATGCTGGTGTTAAACCCCATATTAAAATTTTATTTTCTGATTTTCATTTGTTTGATACAGAGCAAATTAAGGAATTGCTTCCGGTGCATAGCTTATGCAGAAAGGAAAAAATGAATGTCGAGGCAGAAAAGCTAAAAGTTGAATCACGACAATTATCTCATAAGTTGGAGTCGGGCGAGGTAAAGGAAAATAAATATGACAAGAAAAGAAAGCGTTACTTTGAGGTTAAAGCAGTTGGTGATGAAAAAATAGCTCCAAAAACTCCAAGAATTGGCGAGGAAGGGTGTTGTGGCAAAGGTTGTAATGGTTGTTTAATTTTTTGGCATGATGAGAAATATGCTAAGGCTAGAGAAATTCTAAAAACTAAGAAGATGGGGGAGATGTTGTGATAATAGCAATTGATGGTCCCTCGGCTTCGGGGAAGGGGACTTTGGCTAAGAAGTTGGCGGATCATTTTGATTTTCCTTGCTTGAATACTGGGTCTCTTTATCGAGCGATAGCCTATGATGTGGTTAGGTCTTGTTTGGATCCTAATGATTTTGATGATAAGATTGAATATTTAACCGCCAATATTAGTCAAGAAGATTTGGAAAATGATGAATTATTTAGTGAAAATATTGGAGCGGTAGCGTCAATTATTGCTAAAAATCAAAAGCTTCGTAATGCTTTATTTAGATTTCAGAAGGAATTTATTAGAATCTCCGAAGAAGAAGATGGTGGGGTGGTGATTGAGGGTCGAGACACAACTACGGTGATTTGTCCGGATGCTGATTTTAAGTTTTTTGTTCTTGCTGATGTTGAAGTTAGAGCAAAGAGAAGGTTTGAGCAGTTGAAAAAAAAGGGAGACGATATAAGTTATGCAAAAATTTTGGAGCAATTGAAAAAGCGTGATGAAAATGATTTTAATCGCAAACATTCTCCGCTTAAAGTAGCTGATGGGGCTGTTATTATTGATAATGGAAAATTATCAATTGATGAGGGTTTTAAGTTGGCGCTAAAACATATTAATAAAAAATAAAATGCAAGATTTAGTAAAAGTGAAGAGATGCTTGATCTCGGTTTCTAATAAGAGTGGAATAGTTGAATTGGCAAGGTTTTTGGCGGATAAAGGGGTGGAGATTATTTCAACTGGTGGGACAAGGAAATTAATTGCTGATAATAATATTCCTGTAAAAGATATTTCTGATATTACAAATTTTCCGGAAATGATGGATGGTAGAGTTAAAACACTTCATCCAAAAGTGCATGGTGGTTTGCTGGCAGTTTTGGATAATGAAAATCATATTAGCGCAGCAAAAGAACATGGAAT
Source organism: Rickettsiales bacterium (assembly GCA_016778745.1). Lineage (GTDB taxonomy): Bacteria > Pseudomonadota > Alphaproteobacteria > Rickettsiales > UBA1997 > JADHOZ01. The sequence goes on along the minus strand of JADHOZ010000019.1, from coordinate 12,967 downwards.
TGGTTCAATTGATCTGTTGGTGGTTAATTTATATCCATTTGTGGAAACTGTTGCTAAGACTGATGATGAAGATGAAATTATTGAAAATATTGATATTGGTGGTCCGGCTATGGTTAGATCGGCTGGAAAAAATTTCGCTTTTAAGGTAGTGGTTACTGATCCTAGTCAGTACGAAGAATTAAGATCTCAGTTAGACAATAATTGCGAAACCAATTTTGCATTTAGAAAAAAATTAGCCATTGAGGCATTTAAGAATATTGCTGATTATGATGTGGCAATTGCAAATTGGTTTTTGGGATCAAAGAGTTTTTCCTTAAATGGTGCTCTAAAACAGGAGCTTCGTTATGGTGAAAATTCTCATCAAAAAGCTGCTATCTATCAGACATCAAATTCTGGTATTGTCGGCGCGAAGCAATTGCAAGGTAAGGAATTAAGTTACAATAATATTAATGACGGTGATGCGGCGTATAATTTGGCAATGGAATTTGAAACTCCAGCTTGCGCGATTATTAAACATGCCAATCCTTGCGGTGTTGCATTGGGAGATAATCATTTAGAGGCATTTAAAAAAGCATTTAATGCTGATTCTAAAAGTGCCTTCGGTGGTATTGTTGCTATTAATGGCAAGATCGATGCTGAATTGGCAGAAGAAATTTCAAAGATATTTTTTGAAGTTATTATTGCTAAAGAAGTTGATGATGGTGCAAAAGAGGTCTTTGCTAAAAAGAAAAATCTTCGTGTGCTGGTTGCTGATTTTACATTTTCTAAAGAGCAACAAGTTAAGTCAGTTTCTGGGGGTTTCTTGGTTCAAGATTTGGATCAAAAAAATATTACTAAAGAAGATTTGCAATTAGTTAGTGATAAAAATGTTGATGATAAAGGCGTTGAACAATTGGTGTTTGCAATGAATGTGTGCAAATATGTGAAGTCTAACGCTATTACAATTACGAATGAATTTGTAACATGTGGTCTAGGTGGTGGTCAAACTAGCCGTGTGGATGCTTGTGAGATTGCTTGTAAAAAAGCGCAAGAAGCTGGGAAGTCACGAGGTGGATTTTTGGCATCGGATGCGTTTTTCCCGTTTGCTGATAATATTGAAATTGCGGCAAAATATGGTATTAAGGCAATTGTAGCAACTGGCGGATCGGTTAGAGATGGCGAAGTTATTGCAATGGCAAATGAGAAGGGAATCGCTCTTTATTTCGTCAAAACACGTCATTTTAGGCATTAGATAGTGCTGTCTCGAGATTTAATCGCCGATTTATATGTCAAAAATCAATCATTAAATCTCGTGATGACACTATCAATGGTTAAAATATTGTTAGCATTATTGTTATTTATTAATGTTGGCGTCGGGACTGTTTTTGCAAAAGTTGATAATATTGAGAATCTGGATCTTTTAAGAGAGAAAGAAATTCAGAGTGATAAAAAATACAGTTTTGAAGTTAATGAATCTGGGCTTTATGTTGAGCCACGTGTTAACGCCGTTGGTATGTCTAAAAACGATCTAGGACAACAAGATAATTATTATATTCATTCAAATATTGGCGTTGATCTTAATAAATATTTTACAGGATTCTTAGCTTACCATTTTGGAAATGTTGGTGTTGATGTGCAAAATAAGAATATCAATGTTGGAATTGACTCTTCAACTATTAGAGTAAATGGTTTTGGTTCGAAAGTTCGTTTTGATGAAGATTTTTATCTGAAATTTATGTATTTAGAAAATAATCTAGATGTTTCTGAGCAGCAGGATTTGAGTGTTGATAAAGAGCAAAAATTGTTTTTAGAAGGGGTGATTAATTTTTAATAATTAATCGTTGATATTTCGTGATTTGAGAGTAATTTTTTGGCGTTTTTTAATTTAATCCTATTATTTTTATGAAAAAAATTATCACATGTGTTTTTTTACTTAGTTTTGCTACTCATGCATTTGCCTTTAACCTGGGTGGCTTAGTTGATAATATTGGTAAAGAATCAGCGGATGCAGTGAATAAAAATATCAATGGTCAGGTTGATAAAGTAGTGAAAAAATTTGAAGACAAAATTGATGGCTACAAAAAAGAAATTGATGCGGAAGTCGATAAATATAAGAAGCAAATTAAAGAAGCAGAAGCAATGATTAATAAAATTAAAGAAATTAGAGCAAATGCAGATCGCTACATTAGAAATGTAAAAATTGTAATTGGTGTTTTAGGTTCGGGTATTTTTGCATTGATTTTTGTAATGTGGAGAATTTGGAGAAATATGGTAAATATGCGAAAAATTATTACAAATGTTACTAATTACGATGATATTGAAAAGAGATTGAAAGCTGTTGAGAAGGCTTTGGCTGCTAAATAGTTTAGCAATATTTATTTATGTGAGCGATTACTTCTTGGTGTAATTCTTTATTAGCACATGCCACTAATTTAACATTGGATTGTAGATTTAAATCATTTCCCTGGAAGTCTGTCATAACCCCGCCAGCTTCGGTAATGATAGGCTGTAGTGCCGCATAGTCATAAACTTGTAATCCGGGATCAATGACGATGTCAATAAAGCCAGAAGCGAGTGATGCGTATGAGTAGCAATCTCCACCATAGACTACGCCGCCAATTTTTTGATATTTTGTTAATTTGCAAAGTTCTTTGAACATGATTTCATCTTCATCTTTAAAATAAAAAGAAGAGCTGGCGCACATTACGGAGTTAGAGATGTTTTGGCAATTTCTGGTATTTATTTTTTGTCCTTGAAAGAACGCGCCTTGGTCTTTAATTCCGAGCCATCTTTCATTGGTTATTGGTTGGTTTACGATTCCTAGAATTGATTGACCTTTATAAGTTAGGGCAATTAATGTGCCAAAAAGAGGGCGGCCAATGATGAAAGATGAGGTTCCATCAATTGGGTCTAAAATCCAGATATAGTCGGCGTCAATGTTGGTATTAGCAAATTCTTCGCCAATTATGCCGTGGTCTGGATATTTTTTATTAATTTCTTGTCTGATTAACTCTTCAATGCCGCGATCAGCTTTAGTTACAGGGGAGTCATCTTCTTTTGTTACTTCGCCGGTATTTTGGCTGCGAAAATATTTTTGCGCTACTTTACTTGAAAGATCAGCAAGGTAATGTGCGAAGTCGATAAGTTCTTGATTAACTGTCATAAGTAAATTAAAAAGTTTTTTGGATTATGTCGTCAGTTAACATTATCTAGATTTAAATTTCAAAAATTATCATTACTTATTTTTATGAAAGAAAGAATTGCAGTTGTGAGCGGTTACCGATCAGCAATGGGAAAGGCTGGAGGTGCTTTTAAAAATATTGAGGCTGACGATCTAGGTGCGAGTGTTCTTAGGGAAGTTCTTGTGAGATCTGGAATTGATAAGAATGTGATTGATGAGGTGATAATTGGTAATGTTGCGCAACCATCGCATGCAGCAAATATTGCTCGAGTTATTGCTCTAAAAGCAGGAATTGATGAAAAAGTGCCAGCTTACACGGTGCATCGAAATTGCGCTTCGGGAATGGAGGCGATGACAACAGCAATGTCAAAGATTCAAAATGGCGAGGCGGATGTTATTGTAGCTGGTGGGGTGGAATCAATGAGTAATATTCCTTTGATGTATGGCAAAAAAATGACTGAATTTTTCGCAAAATTGGCGAAATCTAGAAGTGTGGGGCAGAAATTGGCGGTTCTTTTTAGTTTTAGGTTAAGTTTTTTAAAACCAGTTATTGGCTTAGTTCAAGGCCTGACTGATCCGGTTTCGGATTTGATAATGGGTTGTACTGCTGAAAATATTGCTAAGGATTTTTCTATTACTAGGCAAGAGCAGGATGAATTTGCACTAAATTCGCATAAAAAAGCAGAAGCTGCAATTAGAAATAAGATTTTTTCTGAAGAAATTGTGTCAATTTTTAATTGCGATTCTAAAAAATCTGAAATGGTTTTAGAAGATGAGGGAGTGAGAAAGGGTCAAACTATTGAGGCTTTAGAAAAATTAAGGCCTTATTTTGAAAAAGGCACTGGGACTGTGACGGTTGGAAATTCTTCGCAAATTACTGATGGCGCTGCTTTTGCGATTTTAATGTCAGAAAAAAAAGCGCAAAACTTAGCTAAGGAAGGTGAGTTAGAAATTTTGGGCTACATTAAAGATTTTGCTTACGCTGGTCTTGATCCTTCTCGCATGGGTTTGGGTCCGGTTTTTGCCATGGAGAGATTATTTAAAAAAACCAAAGTTGGCGTTAAGGATGTCGATTTGTTTGAAATTAATGAGGCTTTTGCGGCACAAGTTCTTGGTTGTCAAAAAGCGATGGCCAGCAAGGAATTTGCGAAAAAACATTTTGGTAGGGCAAAAGAAATTGGAGCAATTAATGATGAGATCTTGAATGTTAATGGTGGGGCTGTAGCATTGGGTCACCCTGTAGGAATGAGTGGTGCGAGAATCATTATTCATCTACTTCGTGAATTAAAGCGCCGTGGTAAAAATTGTGGCGTTGCCAGTCTTTGTATTGGCGGCGGACAAGGTGGTGCGGTATTACTGGAAGTTAATTAATTAATCTAAAAAAAATGAACGTAAGTAAAATCTCAGTTGGCAAAGATGCGCCAAATCAAGTTAATGTCATTATTGAAGTATCAATGAATTCCTCTGATCCAGTCAAATATGAAATGGATAAAGATAGCGGTGCAATTTTTGTGGATCGCTTCATTGCGACGCCAATGTATTACCCGTGTAATTACGGTTTTATTCCAAACACATTATCTGACGACGGTGATCCGTGTGATGTTTTGGTTGTTTCTGATTTTCCTATCGTGCCAGGTGCAGTGATTGAGGCTAAACCAGTTGGAGTTTTGATAATGGAAGATGAAAAGGGAATGGATGAGAAAATTTTGGCAGTGCCTGCGAAAAAATTGAATTCGCAATATGAAAAAGTGGAGTCTTACAAAGAATTACCAGAAGAATTAGTTAATAAAATTAAGCATTTCTTTGAACATTACAAAGATTTAGAAAAAGGTAAATGGGTCAAAGTTACTGGTTTTGAAGATGCTGCTAAAGCTAAGTCGTTGATTCAGGAGGGAATTGAGAGGGTTAAGGCTTAAGTTGGGGATTTAGCTAAATTTAATAACACCACAAAAAACCATCTTGGGAAAACAAACGGGCCAGGTTACTTCTATGTTAGAAAGTAGCCTGGCCTTTTTTACTTTAAAATTCATCTAGGTTCTTACCGCCAACTTTCTTTTCTAGGGCCAGATTGACTTTTTTTAGAATTAGGTTTTCACTTGTTTGTACCATGTGATCGTGAGCTGATTTTATTACTTCTCGGCTTTCTTTTTTGTTTAGTTCTTCTTCTAGTTTTGAGATTGCATTTTGAATATGTTGTTTTTCTTGTTCTGCAATTAAATAGCCAAAATTTTCTAGGTCTTTTTTTAGTAATTCTAGATCTTGTTCACTTTCGGTAATTTTTTCAATTAATAATCTTTGGCTAATATCTTCTTTGGAGTGTTTTAGTGAATCAAGAAGCATTTCTTTGGTTTGTGCTACGTCAAGTCCGTAAGAGGGTTTTACGGTAATTTCTTGTTTTTGGTTTGTTGATAATTCTTCTGCCGATACCGTTAAAAGGCCGTCGGCATCTACCTTGAACGTGACGGCTACTTTGGCTTTTCCAGCTGGTAGAGGTGGAATATTTTTTATTTCAAAATTGGCAAGGCTGCGGCAATTTTTTGCTAATTCACGCTCGCCTTGTACGATGTGTAATTTCATGCCAGTTTGATTATTGGCTTGTGTTGTAAATTCTTTGGTTACTTGGGTTGGGATTGTTGAATTGCGTAAAATTACTTTGTCTGTGATACCGCCATACATTTCAATTCCTAGAGAAAGAGGTATGACATCAAGTAATAAGTTACTTCCTTTGCCGCTTAAATTGTAAGCTTGCCAGGCGGCGCCCTGGGCAACAATTTTGTCGGGATCTAATTTGTCAAAAATTTTATTTTTACCAAATATTTTGGCGAGTTCTTGTTTAATGAGTGAAATTCTTGTTGAGCCCCCAATTAATATTACACCGTTAATATCTTCTTTGTTAATTTCTAGGTCGTTTATTAAGTTGATGGTGAGTGAAATAGTTTCTTGAATTAGTGGGAAAATTAGTTTTTCAAGATCTGGAGTTAGAGCGTTTTCTTTAATATTTTTTGCTTCTTCTAGGGACAGATTTGGAGAATTTTCTTGAATTGCTCGGTCGAAATCATCACCTCCAAGTTGGTTATTTCCAGAAACCCCAAGTACTCTGAAAATTCCTTTTTGCATTTTGAGGATTGATACGTCAAATGTTCCGCCCCCTAAATCGTAAATGACGTAAGTTCCTTTTGATTCATTTTCAAGTCCGTAGGCGAGGGCGCCAGCGGTTGGCTCATTGACTAATCTTAGTGCGTCTAGTCCCGCTAGTTTCGCTGCTAGTTTGGTAGCATTTTTTGCGCCTTCATCGAAATAGGCTGGAACAGTGATTACGGCTTTTTCAATTTTAGTTTTTAACGTTTGTTCAGCGATGTTTTTTAGTTTTTTAAGAATTTTTGCCGAGATCTCTTCGGGTGAGAGTTCTTCGCCGCCAGCCAAAACTTTAATTGAGTGATTTTCTCCTTCTTTGATTTTAAATTCTAACTTTTGATGTTTAGCCTCATGAAAATTTTTGCCCATTAAGCGTTTTATTGAAGCAATATTGACGTTGTTAATATTGACAATTGATGGAATTATTTCTTGTCCTTTGTCATTTTTGAAGAAACGCGGTTTGTTATTTTTGTCAATAATGGCAATTAAGGAGTTGGTAGTTCCAAGATCAATTCCAACAATGATCTCTTCATGTTTTGCTTCTTGTTTAATTGGCTCTGAAATATTAATTAATGGCATTTTTTTTTAGTTTTTTGAAATTTGAACATAGTGTTCAAATTTCATTTTTGGAAGATAATATTATCTTAAAATTTTGTTAAAATATTTGCTTTTAATCAGTGTTTGTGCTGCTTTCTCGTAATTTTCTTCGTTGATTTCTTGGGCAGATTTTGTAAGTAAATTTTCTACTTTTTCTTTTAATTTTTGTTTGTCTTCAACCGACATTTCTAGAAATTTTTCTTGTAATTCAAACACTTCTTGTAAGGTTTTACCGTCAACTTTTGGAGCTTTTGTGTCGTCATTAATATCAATGCCATTTAGTTTTAAAATGTAGGCAAGACGTGAGAATGGTTTTTGTAAAACCTCAAAAGCTTCATTTAATAAAATTGATTTTTCAATGTCAGCAGTACTTGCTTTATCGGGGTGAAATTGTTGTTGGAAAGCTAAATATTTGCTCTCGATTTCATCAAGATTAATTTCGGTTGTAATCTCTAAGTCAAAAATTTCAAAATAATTCATGGTACTGTTAGTATGATTTTAGCATTGTGGAGTCAGACTCTGAAGTGCTAAAATTGGGTTAGACTTTGAAGCTTTCGCCGCAACCGCAGCGGCTTGTTTCGTTTGGGTTGACGAAGTCAAATCCGGATTCGATGTCGTTGCTTTTATAAACCATTTTTGAACCAATCAAAAACATTGATATTTTGGGGTCGATGAAGATTTTTACTCCGTCTATTTCCAGTAGGTCGTCAAATTTTGTGATGTTTTCTGTTGTTGCATATTCAATATTGTAGGATAGGCCAGAACATCCTCTTGTTCTGACACCAACTTTTATTCCTTCGCAGGGTTTGTCTCGATGTGAGAGAATTTCTTTTATTTGTTTTAGGGCTTCATCATCAACACTTAAATAATCGATGATGGCATTGCCTGAATCAGAAAATTTCATGAAGCTGTTTTTTTGTCTTTGAAATCTTTGATTGCTGCTTTAATTGCTTCTTCAGCTAATACCGAACAATGTATTTTTACTGGAGGTAGTGAAAGCTCCTGAGCAATTTCTTTATTTGTAATTTTATCAGCTTCTGCAATATTTTTACCTTTGATCCACTCGGTTGCTAGTGAGCTTGAGGCAATTGCCGACCCGCATCCAAAGGTTTTAAATTTTGCGTCTTCGATGGTTCCTTCGTCTGTTACCTTGATTTGAAGTTTCATCACATCTCCACACGCTGGGGCGCCAACAAGACCAGTTCCAACGTTTTTTTCTTCTTTGCCAAACGATCCAACATTTTTTGGATTTTCGTAATGATCTAATAGTTTTTCTGAATATGCCATAGTTTTTCTCCTTTAAAGTTAATGCGATGTCCAATTAATTGATTTGAGATCGATGCCGTCTTGCATCATTTCCCAAAGTGGGCTTAGGTCGCGTAGTTTTTGTATTTTTGACTGAAGAAGATTGATTGCGTAATCAATTTCTTCGTCAGTGGTAAATCTGCCAATTCCAAAGCGAATTGAAGTATGAGCCAATTCGTCTTCAACTCCAAGTGAGTGTAGAACGTAAGATGGCTCTAGGGAAGATGAAGTGCAAGCTGAACCGCTTGATACAGCTAAATCTTTTATTGCCATGATCATTGATTCGCCCTCAATTCCTGCAAAGCTGAAATTTAGGTTTCCTGGGTATCTATTTTTTTCATCGCCATTTAAATAAACGTGAGTGGTTTTTTTTATGCCTTGCGCTAATTTTTTTGATAATCTTGTAATATGTTCCAGGTCTTTTTGCATTTCGTTTTTAGCTAATTCCGCTGCCTTTCCAAGGCCAGCAACTAGAAACGGTGCTAGAGTTCCCGATCTTAAACCTCTTTCTTGGCCACCACCTGAGATGATTGGTTTGAGTCTAACTCTTGGTTTTCTTCTGACATAAATTGCACCAACTCCTTTTGGGCCATATATTTTGTGACCAGAGATACTCATGAGGTCGATGTTCATTTTATTTACATCCAGAGGAATTTTACCAAAGGCTTGTGCGGCGTCTGTATGGAAATAAACTCCTTTTTTACGACATAATTTTCCAATTTCTTCCAACGGTTGAATAACGCCAATTTCATTATTGATTGCCATGATTGAAATAATGGCAGTTTTGTCGGTGATTGCTGCTTCTAGTTTTTTTAGATCAACTAATCCATTTTGTTCAACTGGCAAGAATGTTGTGGTAAAGCCTTCTTGCTCTAAATCTCTTGCTGAGTTGATGACGCATTTATGTTCTGTAGTTAGGGTGATGATATGATTTTTCTTTTCTTTGTTAAATCGGGCAACACCTTTAATTGCCATATTGTTTGATTCTGTTGCACCGGAGGTAAAAATAATTTCTTTTGGCTCTGCACCAATTAATTCAGCCACTTGTCTTCTAGCAATTTCAGTAATTTCTTCTGCTTCCCAACCGTAATTATGCGTTCTGGAATGAGGATTGCCAAATTTATTTTGCATAATGTCGGTCATTATTTCTAACACTCTTGGATCCATTGGAGTTGTTGATTGATAATCTAAATATATTGGTAGCTTAATAGTCATATTTTTACGATTTATGTCTTTTATAAAATTCACTCCAAACGGATATGAATTTGTCAATTTCGTCTTTGGTGTTTTCAATTCCTAGGCTAACTCTGATTGCAGAATCTATAAAATCAGGAGTGGCTTTGATTGATTTTAGAACTCTCGAGGCTTTATTAGAACCAGAAGAACAAGCTGATCCGGCGCTTACGCAGATATTATTCAGGTCAAAATTTATCAACTGTGCTTGAGCGTCAGCATAAGCTAAGGATATGTAGCTTGTATTTGGTAGCCTGTCAATTTCTAATCCAAAAATTTTGATGTCATTTTTAGCGATTTTTGTTAGTTCTTTTTCAAGATAATCGCGTAATTCTTTGACCTTTTGATATTTTTTTGGTTTGTCTTTAGCTAATTCGCAAGCTTTTCCAAAGCCAGCAATTCCGGCCACATTTGTTGTTCCGGCTCTTTTTGCATTTTCTTGGCTACCACCATAAATGAGTGGTTTTATGTCGAGGCCCTTTCTCATTAGTAATGCTCCTACCCCTTGTGGGCCGTTTAATTTGTGCGCTGATATTGTAGCAAAATCTACGTTTAATTTTTCGAGATCAATTTCTATTTTACCAACCGCTTGGACGATGTCGCAGTGAATTAATCCGCCTTTTTGATGTACTAATTTTGCAATATCGGAAATGGGTTGAATAGATCCGATTTCTGAATTTGCCAGCATGACGGATATTATAAAATCAGAGTCAGATGCATCTAATTTATTTTTAATATCATCCACATTGATAATGCCATTACTAAGTGCATCAATTTCTATTATTTCTTTATTTTCTGGTTGGCAATTATAAGTGGCGGCGTGTTCTAGAGCTGAACGGAGTATTTTTTGAGAACCGCAGCCATAAAGCGCTAAATTTGTTGCTTCAGTTGCGGTTCCTGTGAAAATTACATCATAATTATTAGCATTGATCAAATCTTTGATTGATTTTCTAGATTTTTCAACAATTTCGTAGCCTTTTCTACCTAATTGGTGAATTGCAGAAGCATTTATTGGGAAGTTGTAAGCCTCAACCATCGTTGTAATGACTTCATCATCTACTTTAGTAGTAGCATTATTATCTAGATATATTACTGACATACATCCTCCAAAGAAATTGAGTTTAGATAATCAAAAATATTTTTTTCAAGCCCTTGCCATAAATGGTGAGTTTTGCATTTACTGTTTTTCTTAATATTGGTACAATTACTTTTTTTATTAGAACAGTTTGTCATTTTAATTGGTTCACCAATAGCTTTAATAATTTGTGCAATTGTAATGTCGTTATGTTTTTTTTCCAACACATAACCACCACCTGGACCCTTAATTGATTTTACAATTTTAGCTTTTTTTAACAGTGAAAAAATTTGCTCTAAATAAGATAAAGAAATATTTTGACTCTTCGAAATTTCAGATAGAGCAGTAGGTTTAGCGTTGTTTTCGCTATCGTTATCGGCAATCTCAATAATTGCCATTACTGCATATCTGGCTTTTGTTGTTAGAATCATTTTTTCACGAATTTTGTTCATATTGTTAAAAACCTAGTAATTTAGTCAAGTATTAAGTGCAAATTGAGTGAGATAAATAAACGATAATAGTTATTACTAAAATTTTCTTAAATAAAATATGATACTTATTATCGTTTTTTGATGAGTGACATTAATAGCTTGATTATTAGGATAGCGTTTTTATGATCCGCCGCCTGTCCACCATGATGGTGTGAATGTTTTTTACAAAAATTTATTTAAATTTTTGTTATTTTATCAACTTTAACCCCAAATAATATCTTCAAAAGATATTGTTAATTTATCATTAATTATGACTAAACAAGAAGAAACAAAAGCTGTTAACCCAAATTCCAAACCAACAATAGAGGTTGCAAAAGTAGAAACCGCTCAAGAAGAAAAATTATTCGAAAATGAGGATTTCGCAACGCTATTTGCGGAATATGAAAAAGATAGTCAAAGACTAACCGAATCAACCGTTGTAAAAGGTGTGATTGTTGGTATTTCTGACAAAGGTGTGGCTGTAGATATTGGTGCGAAATCAGTAGGATTTATTGATATTTCAGAATTTAGAAGAGACGGAGAAGTTAATGAAGGAGATGTTGTTGATGTATTCTTAGAGCGTCTTGAAAATCGAAAAGGCGAGCTAATTATTAGTCGTGACAATGCAAGAAGATTCAATAATTGGTATCGCTTAAAAGAATGTGTTGAAAGCAAAGAAACTATTGAAGGTGAAATCATTGGTAAAGTGAAAGGTGGTTTTGCTGTCGATGTTGAAGGTATCACTTGTTTCTTACCTAGAAGTCAAGTTGATACTATGCTTTTATCTGACGACACCTTCTTAATTGGTAAAACTGAGAAACTTCAAGTATTAAAAATTGATGATCTCCGTGGTAACGTAGTTGTGTCTAGAAGAGCAATTCTAGAGACGCAAAGAAATGCTGAGAAAGAAAAAGTTCTTGCAACAATAAAAGTTGGCGATCCTTTGGACGGTATTGTAAAAAACATCACTGATTATGGCGCGTTCATTGATTTTGGAAGTTTTGATGGTCTATTACACTTGACCGATATTTCTTGGTGCAGAGTGAGGCACCCATCTGAAGTTTTGAAGATTGGACAAGAAGTAAAAGTTCAAGTTATTAAATTTGACCAAGAAACCAAGAGAATCTCTTTGGGTATGAAGCAATTGCAAAAGAATCCTTGGGAATCAATTGCGGAAAGATATCCAGTTGGATCAGTTGTTAAAGGTAATGTTACTAATATTACAACTTATGGTGCTTTCGTTGAAATCGAAGAAGGTATTGAAGGTTTAGTTCACGTTTCAGAAATGAGCTGGTTAAAAAATAATACTAATCCTAATAAATTTATTGCTGCTGGTCAGGAAGTCGAGGTTATGGTTTTAGATATTAATTCTCAAAATCACAGAATTTCTCTTGGAATGAAGCAATGCAGCAAAAATCCTTGGCAGAACTTTTCTGATAGCCATAAAGTTGGTGATATTGTCGAAGGTATTGTTAGAAATTTTACTGAATTTGGATTATTTGTTGGATTTGACAGTGGAGTTGATGGTTTAGTCCATGTCTCTGATATTGTAGCTGAAGGTAATACCGAGGAGGTTTTGAAAAACTTTAAAAAAGACGAAAAAATCAAAGTGATGGTTCTTGGATCTAACTACGAAAAAGAAAGAATTTCGCTAGGTATTAAACAGCTTGACAATCCTAAATTCTTAGAAGAAATTGAAAGTCTTGATTCAGGTGTTATCGTTTCTTGTGTTGTTGTAAACATTAAGAAAGATTTCTTGGAAGTTGAACTTGATAATGGTTTGAAAGCGATCATTAAGAGATTAGATCTTTCGAAAAATAAACAAGATCAAAAAACCGAGAAATATGAAGTGGGCGATAGACTTGAGGCTAAAGTTACTTTATTTAATAAAGTTAGCGGTAAGCTTTTACTTTCTATCAAAGATATGGAGCAAGATGAACATGAAGCTCATATCTATGATTCTTCTTCGGATGGTGGAACTACGATTGGTAG
>JADHOZ010000018.1 GCA_016778745.1 Rickettsiales bacterium | reverse complement strand
TCAAATGAGTTCCCATTTGGAATTAGCCTGGGTTCTTGGTACTTTGACGCCTTTGGGCTGGTTGAATAGAATGACACAATTTAAGGAAAAATCAGCAAATAATGAGCATTTGGGTCTTTATTCTTATCCGGTTTTAATGGCGGCGGATATTTTGCTTTACAAGGCTGATGTTGTGCCGGTTGGTGAAGATCAAAAACAGCATTTGGAACTAACACGCGATTTGGCTGGAGCGTTTAATAGAAGGTTTGGTGTTGAATATTTTAAACTTCCTGAGCCGTTGATTATTAAAGGTGTGAAGAGGATTATGTCTTTACAAGATGGAACGAAGAAAATGAGTAAGTCTGATGATTCTGACTTAAGCAGAATTCATTTAGATGATGATATAGATTTAGTAGTTAAAAAAATTAAGAAAGCCAAAACTGATTCTGAAGCTACTATTTCTTATGATGAAAATAGGCCGGAAGTTTACAATTTATTAAATATTTTTTCGGCTGTAACTGGTAGGGATGCAAAAGAGTTGGCACATGAATATGAAATGAGTGGATATGGTAAATTTAAAAAGGATTTGGCTGATGCCTTGGTTAGTCATTTAAAACCAATCCAAGATAAATTAATGACGTTAAAGCAAGATCGTTCTTTTATTAAGAGTGTGTTGGATAATGGTAGTAAGGAGGCTGAAAAGATTGCATCTGTTACTAAAAAAGAAATTTTTGAGATAGTGGGGTTGTGAGAAAAATGAGTTTTGAGATACCAGTTAATTTAGAAGAAGAGATCCTGCGTCTTAAAAAAGAACAAAATGCGGTTATTTTGGCGCATTTTTATCAGGATCAAGAAATTCAAGATATTGCTGATTTTGTTGGTGATTCTTTGGATTTATCAAGAAAGGCTGCCAATACTGACGCTGACAAAATAGTATTTTGTGGTGTGAAGTTTATGGCCGAAGTGGCGAAAATATTATCTCCTCAAAAAGAAGTTGTTATTCCTGATATGAAAGCAGGATGTAGTTTGGAAGATTCTTGTCAGCCTGGTGAATTTGCGGCTTTTAAAGCTAAGTTTCCTAATGCTTTGGTGATTTCTTATATTAATTGTTCGGCGCAAATTAAGGCTTTGTCTGATATTATTGTGACATCAACGAATGCCAAAAAAATTGTTGAGCAATTACCCAAGGATCAACAAATTATTTTTGCTCCTGATCAGCATTTAGGCAAATATATTGCTAAAGAAACGGGGCGTGACATGATTTTTTGGCATGGTAGCTGTATCGTTCATGAGCAGTTTAGTGAGAAGGAGTTAGTGAAGTTAAAAACTAATTATCCAAATGCGCATATTATTGCCCACCCCGAATGTCCAGATAATTTACTTTCTTACGCTAATCATATTGGATCAACTTCGTCTTTACTACAGTTTGTCGAAGATAATCAAGGTGGTGAGTTTATTGTTTTAACTGAGCCGCATATTATTTATCAGATGAAAAAAAGAAACAAGATGGGTACGTTTTATGATTGCCCATTTGTTGACCAATCGGGATGTACTTTATGTAATAATTGCCCCTATATGGCGCTTAATGATTTAGAGAAGCTTTATTTAGTAATGAAATTTGGTAATAAAAGTGAGCATGGTGGTGTGTTGAATTTGGATGAAAATTTAAGGATTAGTGCTGAGAAGCCATTGAGAAAAATGTTAGAAATGAGTTAAAATATCATAGATCAAGGTAGGTTTATTCGCCGATTTTTTCGAATTTCTTTAATTGGTTGCATTTGAATTTTTCTTCTTCGATAAATTTAATTATTTCTTCATCGACCCTTGCTTGACATTTTAGAATAAATTTTTCGCGTAGTTTAGTAATTTCGAATTTGGTGTATAATTCGTTATTATTGTTGATAGATGATTTTTCTTCTTCTAGCTCTTCTTGGTTTTTTTCTTCTTCTAGAGAGTCTGGGCTTTTGAATACTGCCTCATCTATGCCAAGAGCGGCAAAGTTGTTTTGGTTGTAGTAGTCAGATTTATTGTTTTGTTTGTTTATGTTACTTTGTTCATCTTCATCAGCCTTGATTAATCTATTGGGGAAATGAATATAAGTTTGGCGTTGGCATCTTAGTTTATCTTTCAGCTCTTTTTTGTATCTAAGTGTTTTGATTTCGTTATGACATATCTTTGATTCGTCCTGAGCCTTCGTGCATAATTTGAAGTTTGGATCATAGAGGTTATATTTAATACATTCGGGGTATTTTTCTTTTTGTTTATTATATTCTTCTAACCTTTTTTCTATGTGATTATTGATAGCAAAGTTAAGATTGTAGCTGTTATTTGGATATTTCATATATTGAGGTTTGCGATAGGGTGGAAGCAATTTGTAGTTCTCTAACAGAGTAGATCTGCAGCTAAAATAATCGTCAATTTTTGCACTATCTTGTGTTGCAACTTCATAGCCTAGCTCTAAACATTTATTGTGATGTCTTGTGTCAGTTTGTTTATTAGCGTGTAGTACTAAATTTTCTGGGAGGTTTTGAATTTTAATATCTATTTTTCTAATTAGGTCTTGGAGACCAGCATTGTGGGTGATGGAATGTGAAGATCTTGATTTGATGATGTGATTTTTACTAATTGACAATCTGCAACCCCAATATGAGCTATTATGCATTAGGTCGCTTTGGTTGTAGTCAATTTTAAGTGAAGAGCAGAATTGATGGTCTTTTAGTTCTAAAATTTGCAAGCTCGGGTTTGGAGACAGCAAAAATGGATTTGGTTTTGGTTTTGCACAGGAGGTGCAAATTAAGAAAAATATAATTAATATTTGCTGGAAAAATCTTTTAGTCATAGTTTGGCGTTTTAAATATTATTAATAAAAAAGCTATATGAAATTAATAGTTGCTCTTGGAAATATTGGAAAAGAATATGAATCAACCAGACATAATTTTGGTTTCTTATTATTGGACCAAATCGTTAGGGATTATTCATTACAAAATGGTGGAATTAAGAATAAAGCGGAAATATTTGCAGGTAATATTGGTGAGCAAAAAGTTGTTGCTATCAAACCACAAACTTACATGAATTTGTCGGGTCAGGCGGTATCGCCAATTGTTAGTTTTTATAAAATATCACTTGACGATGTGTTGGTTTTGCATGATGAGATTGATATTGACCTTGGAGATGTGAGATTCAAACAAGGTGGTGGTCATGCGGGACATAATGGCTTGAAGTCTTTGGATAGCTCAATTGGGAAAAATTATAAACGATTGAGGCTTGGAGTTGGTAGACCCAGTGATTCTAGGTTTGAGGTTTCGGATTATGTTTTGGGAAAATTTAGTAAAGATGAAATGGTGGTTGCGGAAGAAATAATGGCTGAATATTCTAAGCGGATAGGGGAGTTTCTTTAGAGTATGGCTGCTGGGTCGGGTGTCACTCCCGACCTGCAATTGTTCTGAAGTGACTTAGTTGTTTGCTAATAATTCCTTGTAAGCAGCTTCGTCTAGAGTGTCATTTAGTTCTGATTCATCAGATATTTTTACTTTAACGATCCAGCCATTTTCGTATGTTGAGTTATTTATTAATTCTGGCTCAGAATCTAGGCTTGAATTTATTTCAATTACCTCTCCTGAAACGGGCATGTAAACATCGCTTGCTGATTTTGATGATTCCACTACTGCAAAAGCGTCGCCTTTAGAAAAAGATGCACCTACTTCTGGCAGCTCAACATAAACTAATTCGCCAAGAGCTTCGGCTGCGTACTCGGTAATTCCGATTGTAGCAATGTCGCCTTCTAATTGAATCCATTCGTGATCTTTTGTATATTTCATAGTTACTCCTGTTATTTATTTGTTTGTTTTCGTTTTAGCTTCAACAAAAATTGGTGAAGTTAGAACTGCTGGAATTTCTCTATTTCTAACTACTGCAACAACATTGTCGCCAATTGTAGCTTTGCTAGTATCGAAATATCCTTGTCCGATTGAAACTTTTAAATTTGGTGAAAAACCACCAGATGTTAGTTTGCCAATTATTTCACCGTCTTTTTTAATTTCGGTGTTTTCTCTGGCAATACCTTTTTCTAATAATTTTACACCTAGTCTTTTTCTGGAAATTTTTCCGCTTTCTTTTTCTTGTTTGATTCTGTTGGCACCGAAGAAGTTGTCATTTGACTTGCTTACAACCCAGCTAAGACCAGCTTCGATTGGTGAAGTTGTGTCGTCTAAATCATGACCGTAAAGTGGGTAACCCATTTCTAGTCTTAGAGAGTCTCTTGCGCCTAGACCAATTGGTTTGACGTAATCTTCTTGGCATAGTGAGGTCCAAAATTGGTCGGCTTCTTCATTCTTAATGCTTACCTCAAATCCGTCTTCTCCGGTGTAGCCGGTTCTGCTAATAAAAACGTCTTCACCGTTATTTAGTTTGTAGATACCCATATTCATGTAGGGTAGGTTAGATAAATTGCCTTCTTGTATGAACTGATTAAGTAGTTCTTCAGATCGTTGGCCTTGTATGGCAATTAGTGATCTGTCATCTAATGGAGTGAAGGTTAGATTTGAAGGTAGATTTTGAGTGATCCATTTAGTATCTTTTTCTTTGCAAGCGGCATTTAACACGATGAAGAATTTTTTATCATCAATTTTGGTGATGATTAAGTCATCAATAATTCCGCCGTTAGCGTTGGTTAGGACTGTGTATTTAGCTAAATTTGGTTTTGAAATGATGAAATTACTTGGAGTGATTTTATTTAAGAATTCGGCTGAATTTTCGCCCTCTAAAATAAATTGTCCCATGTGGGATACATCAAAAAGACCGACATTGCCGCTTCGAACCCATTCATGTTCTTTTAGCATTCCATCTTGATATTGAACCGGCATTGAGTAGCCAGCAAATTCAACCATTTTTCCACCTTGATCTTGGTGAGTTTGGTTTAAAGCGGTTTTTTTCATTTTGTACAAATGTAATTATTAAATTTCTGGTATAGCGGGTTTTTTATCTTTATTGTCGAGCTCTTGCTCTTGAATCGCTTTTTTCAAATCTTCTTTGATTGACTTGCTTTTAGTAGTTGAAATTGAAGCAAGTATGAGGCAATTAAGCATGAATAAACCAGCTAAAATCATGGTGGCTTTGGTTAAAATATTGGCTGAAGCTTTGCTTGAGAGAACAGAATTCATGCCACCTGATCCACCACTAATGCCGCTCAGTGAGTCGCCGTCGGATTTCTGGATTAGAACAAGTAATATTAACGATACGGCAATGATGACTTGTAAGATTAACAGAAAAAGTTGGGTATTTTCCATTTTAATGAATTTTAATGATTAGAGTTAAATATTAACAATATATTTTGATATAAAAAAATAGCATTACATCAAAGTTTACAATTGTAAAATACAAAATTTAAATATATTAGTGGGGTAATTTTATCTAACAAGATCTGATTTTTCCAAAGTCATGTTGAATTTACAAGAAAATAAGAATTTTCCTAATATTTTAGTTAAAAAAGATGCGGTAAGTAGCCTTGAAGATGATATTTTGGAGTATCGCAATCTAGACGAGGTGTTATTTGTTAGTGATGAGAAAATTTTAAGAAATGCTGGTCAATTTTTGCCTAAACATTTTTTAGAGAGAGTAAAAAACAAGTTAATCTTTAAAAAACCTTATGCTGATGATAAATATGTTTCTTTGATTGAAAAAGAATGTGATTCAATCAGTTTAATAGTTGGTTTTGGTAGTGGTACTATTAATGATTTATGTAAAATAACTGCTCATAATTTAGGGATTGATTATATAATAATCGCTTCGGCTGCTTCGATGAATGGTTATTTGTCAAAAAATGCTTCAATTTCTGTTAGTGGGCATAAAAAAACATTGCCAGCTACTTGTCCAAAGCTAGTTATTTGTGATTTGAATATTTTAGAATCGGCTCCAAAAAAATTAACAAAAGCTGGAATAGGAGATAGTTTATGTTTTTATAGCTGTTGGTTTGATTGGTATTTGTCGCATAAATTATTGGCAACTAAATTTGATGAAAATTTATTTCTGATACAGAAAGAAAAAGTAGATTATTTCATTAATAATTATGCGAAATTTAATTTAGAAGATGAAAAATTATTGCAGGTTATAATTGAAATGTTGTTAATTTCTGGATGGTCTATGACTTTAGCTGGAGGCTCTTATCCAGCGAGTCAGTCAGAGCATTTAATTAGTCATGTGCTGGAGATGAAATATGGCAATAAATTACAAAATTCTCTGCATGGTTTGCAAATTGCTTTAACGACTTTGGTTTCTTTAAAGCTACAAAAGAAGATTTTGAAGTTAGATGAAATTTCTTTACAAGAAAAGCATTTTCCTAAAAATGAAATGATTGAATTTTTTGGCGAGAAAGTTGCTAAAGAATGTCAGTTAGAATTTGATAAAAAATCTTGTCTAATAAATAAGAATTTAGGAAAAAACCTAGATTCATTTAAAAGTGAGTTGAAAAAAATATATCTTGATGAAGCGGTTTTGAGAAAGATTTTTAGGCATTTTAACATAAAACCTTACCCTTCAAATTTTGCTATTAATCAAAAAGAATTTGCAAATTGCATTAAATATGCTCCTTTTATTAGGGATAGATTTACTTGTTTGGATTTGTTGAATGTGATTTAATTGTTATGTGTAAAAAAGCACTGAAAATACGCTAAATTGTAATGAAAATAATTGTTTAACAGAGCCTAAATAACTTATTGTAAAAAAAAGTTATGTTTTAAAAAAATCTCTTATTTAATCATTTTAATTGGTCAAGACTTAACAATAATGAAAACGCAACGCTAAAAGCAATGAAAAATACTAACAAAACTTAAAGATCCGCCTTCTCCTTACTGGAACTATCAATTGTTATTGTTATTATTGGTTTATTAATTACTGGTGTTGTTGGTTCAAAACATATTATTAAAAAAGCTCGTATTAATTCTGCTCGCGCCATTACTTTATCTTCTCCAATTACTGCTATTTATGATAATGAATTATGGTTAGAAATAGCTATCGATGATATTGCTTTTGGTGAGGGTCACAATTTATCTAATGGTGATAATATTACTTCATGGGGAGATAGGTCGGCTAATCAAGATAAAGCACAAATAGTTGTGGTTGGTGATGGTCCTGTTTATTCAAATTCTATTAATTCTATTCCTGCTATTAAATTTGATGACAATAGCGATGCTAATCATTTACAAATTTCTGACGCTAGTTTTTTAAATGATACTGATTATTCAATAATGATAGCTGAGAAGAGAATTGCACAAAATTCTGATATTAATTATTTGCTTGGCGGTAATGATGATGAAGATGTATTTGGTGTAGGTTATTCATCTGATGGAGTGATTATCCAAACTCATGGTGAAGTAGCATCAAATGATAATAGCGCGAATGTTGAAGCTTTAACATCTTATTCCAACAAACCACGAGTGTTACTATTTACTCATTCATCTACTGAAGGCAATAAGATTTATATAAATGGTGTATTAGCTAATGAAGATACGACGTCTAATGCTACAACACATTTAAGTAATATTGCGACTTTAAATATTGGTAAGAATTATAATGGCGAAATTGGTGAGATAGCTATTTTTTCTAGAGCATTAAAACAAGTTGAGATTGCTGATATTAGAGATTATTTGAGTGATAAATATAATGCACCAAATAATAGTAATATTGTAACTTCTTGTGATGGAACAGTGACAGCAACTGGTTGCGAACAAACATGTTCAGCTCCAACGATTAATGGTGCTACAACTTCAATTACTGCTGATGGTGCAAATGCTGAATTTAGGTGTAGTGAAACAGGATATAGCGGTAATACATTAACTTATACATGTTCTAATGGATCATTATCTCCAACGCCAAGTGCTAGTGATTGTGTTGATGTGGGTTGTGCTAGTGGTTATTATATAAATGGTGGGCAATGTGTGCAAGGTTGTAGTGTGGCCTCAATTACTGGAACGACTGATTCCGGAAGCGTAGTGGCTGACGGAACTACAGTAACTTGTGATGAGACTGGTTATGATGGTTCAACTATAGGTACATGTTCTTCTGGAAACGCAATAACTGGCTCATGTACTAGTTGTGCTAGTGGTTATAATTACAATAGTTCCAATTCAGCTTGCGAACAACAATGTAGTTTAGATTTAACTTCTTATGGCATTAGTGATACAGTAACTATTAATTCCGGTGCCTCAACTTATGATTGTTCAACTTATGGTGATAACACATATACTGGTACTATAACCCTAGCATCAGCTTGTAATAATGGTGGAGGGGTAAGTGTTGCAAGTGGAACTTGTGAAGCGTCAGCTAGTGGTTTAAATTGCACTTCAAATACTGATACTCAAAGTAGTGCTGGTAGTGATATTATCCATATTTTTACAACAGTTGGTAGCCATACTTTAGACTGCACTGGTGGTGGCACAGGAGATGCTTGGATTTTAGTTATTGGCGGTGGAGGTGGTGGTGGTTATACTCATGGTGGTGGTGGTGGTGCAGGAGAATTTATTGAACTTAGTGCTCAAGAGCTTACAGCATCTTCTTACACTATTACTGTTGGTAGCGGTGGTGCGGGTGGTAAATTATATAGTTCTGGATCAACCACAGTTAGAATTAATTCCGAAAATGGAGGTAATAGCTCATTTATTGGTGATTCAATATCAATTACTGCTCTTGGGGGAGGTGCTGGAGGTTCTCATATTGATAGAGATGGACAAAATGGCGGATCAGGGGGTGGCGCTGGTACACGAACTTCTAATTATGGGATTGCAGTTTCAGGATCAGGATCTATCGATAGTAATCACTTTGCTAATGATGGTGGTGCAAATTACTCTCCTAATGAAGGTGGGGCAAACGCTCTAGCTTGTACTGCTGGTGGTGGTGGTGCAGAATCATCTGGTGGTGATTGCGATTGCGATATTGATAGTGATGGTACTTGCAGTGATGAAAATATTGTATCAATTTTTGGTGGCGCAGGTGGAAATGGTAAATCTTCTTCAATTACTGGATCAGAAGTTACATATGCGGCTGGTGGTGCTGGCGGTTGTAGAGCTTGTACTTCAAGATTAACTGGTGGATCAAATGGTATTGGTGGGGATGCTGGTTATCAGGGTGCTTATAGAAATGATCAAGATGATGATGATCCAACACAAAATATTTATGATACTGATGGTACTAATGGAGATGATGGAACCGGTTCAGGTGGAGGTGGTGCTGGAGGCCTAAGTGCCTATAGAGGTGATGGAGGAAATGGTGGCTCTGGAATTGTAATTATTCGCTATACTAATCCTCCAGAAATTGGCGCCCCTGAGGCATAATACCAAGTTGCGATCTAAACATGAGTTTTGTTTACATCTTTATTTCTTTTACATTCCATTTTTAATCTTGAAGCAGCCCGCTACAACTGCAATTAAAAATAAAATCTAAAAGAAAAGATATTTTAACAAAACTCATGTTTAGATCGCAACTTGGTATAAGTTTGTTGATGCTATTTTCCAAACTAAATAAAGATTGGGAATTGTTAGAGTATATCTTTTTATTTTTATTTTTTAATTTTTGATCTACTTATTTTGGACCCTCTTTAATTTTACCTACCCCAATGGAGCCTTTATTTTAGCTGGTTAATTTCTTGCAGGTACCTGCAAGACATGCAATATCTTGGTTAAAAATTACCCTAAAATTACGTAACCTTGATTGCGAACTGTTTTAAGAAATTTCGGTTTTTTGGGATTTTCCTCTAGTTTTTTTCGTAGCCTAGTTATTTGAACATCAATACTTCTTTTATCAATTCCGCCACAAATCTGGGAGAGATTTTCTCGGCTTTGAGGAGTCGATTTATTGGAGCAAAGTAGGTAGAGAATTTTTTCTTCGCTATTTGTCAGGTGGATGAATTCTTTGTTTTGTTTTAGTCTTTTATTATCTAAATTAAAGGTGAAATTACCGAAGTTGATGGTATTGGAATCGTTGGTCTTTATTTTTGATGTTCCTACTCTTTTTAAGATATTGTTGATTCTAAGGAGGAGCTCTTTGGGTTCGAATGGTTTTTGCAAATAGTCGTCTGCACCAGCTTCTAGACCCTGTATTCTGTCTTCAAATTCACCTCTGGCGGTAAGCATTATCATTGGGGTTTTGTTTTCTTGTCTGAATTCTTTAGCAAATTCGATGCCGTTTTGGTTAGGCATCATTACGTCTACTATGAGTAAGTCGAACTCATCGGATTTTAGCTTTTGTTTGGCCTCAATGGTGTCTTTAGCTAGGTTTATTTGGAAAGAATTTTCTTCGAGAAATTTTCCTAGTAATGTTCTTAGTCTGGTGTCGTCATCAATTACTAATATTTTTGACATTAGGTTTAATGTTTAATTATGTTGTCAATTTTTTGTAATGTTTTAAGAAGATTTTTTAAGTTGTCTAGTCTAACCATGCAAGGTCCGTCGGATGGAGCGTTGTCGGGGTCTTGGTGAACTTCCATAAATAATCCCGCGATCCCTACTGCAACAGCAGCTTTGGCGAGGGTTTCTACGAATTCTCTTTGTCCGCCTGAGGCTCCGCCAAGGCCACCTGGTTGTTGCACAGAATGCGTAGCATCAAATACTACTGGGCAGCCGGTTTTGGCCATAATTGGTAGGCTTCTCATGTCAGACACTAGAGTGTTGTAGCCGAAACTTGCGCCTCTTTCGGTTAGGATGACGTCTTCTTTTCCGAAGTGATCCATTTTATCAACTATATTTTGCGCATCCCATGGTGCAAGGAATTGCCCTTTTTTGATGTTGATTATTTTATTTGTTTTAGCTGCTGCTGCGAGTAGGTCGGTTTGGCGACATAGAAAAGCTGGAATTTGTAGAATGTCTACTTCCTTGGCATTTGCTAAAGCTTCGCAATGTCCTTCATTGTGGATGTCAGTTAGGATTGGAAGGTCGAATTGTTTTTTGATTTCGGCAAAAATTGGTAGGGTGTTTTTTAGGCCGGCTCCTCTTTTGCCAGAGACGCTTGATCTATTTGCTTTGTCAAATGATGCTTTGTAGATGTAGTTAATACCAAGTTCGTCACAAATTTCTTTGATTGATCCTGCTAGCATGATGCTGTGATCTAGATTTTCAGTTTGACATGGTCCCGCTATTAAAGTGAATGGCTTGTCGTTGGCTATTTCAAAATTTTTTAATTTTAAGGTGCGCATATTACGAGTTGAATTTAAAGATTAATGTGAGATAAAGCTTATTTTATTCTTCGTAATTAATTTTATCAAACTTTAATTTTCTAAAATGCTTTCTAAACCTTTTAGTATGGTTTTGGTGTTTGTGGTGGCAATTGCTAATTTACTTGTTTTACTTTCACCTTTTTTAGCTCTTTTAATTCCTTTTATTGAGATGGATGGACGCGTTATCAAGATGGATTATAGTATTTTTGATAAGATAGGGATGATATTTTGTTTGACGGTGTTTTTTGTGAGCTTTTTAATGCTTGTATATTTATTTTTGGATTACTTATTTGGGTTTTCGGTCAAATCTTCTTTGAAAAATTGCGTGCGTTACGAAAAATTAAAAGATTGTGATTTTTTAACTGATCTATTTGATCAGATAAAAGCAAAATTTGGATGTAGAAGTGTGAAACTCTACATCAAGAATTCGGAAGAAATAAATGCTTATGCCGTTAGTAGTTTGCGTAAGAGATGTATTGTTTTAACTAGAGGTATTATTCATCATTATTCAAATAGCTGTGATGATCCTAAAGACTTTTTATATGCGCTCAGAAGTATTATGGGCCACGAAATGTCACATTTGGTGAATAAGGATTTCCTACCCGCATTAATTATTATTACTAATCAAAAGGTTACTAACTTTATTTCAAGGATAATGCGTTTTTGTTTTGCGGTACTCATTAGGGTGTCGATATTTTTTCCTTTTGCGGGAAGAGCGATGGCGAGAGTGTCGCATGATGGGTTTTTATTGATTGATAGGATTGTAACATTTTTTAATAGGGTGATTGTTTATAACCTATATGAGTTTTTGAGAAAGTTTGTTTCGAGATCTATTGAGTATCGATGTGATATTCAATCTGCCAAGGCTTTTGGTGGTAGGAATATGGCTCTAGCCTTGGCTATGTTAGGTAGTGGCGGATATTTTACTTTATTTTCCACTCACCCCAGAACTCAATCTAGGATTAATAGGGTAGAGAAAATTTCTATTTCTGGGTCAATTGTTAGGCCGAGATTGTTTGATTCATTGGCGAATTATTTTTCTTTGATGTTGTTGGTGACAATTTGCTTATATTTTGCTAAGCAGGCTCATATTGATTTATACGTTCGATATTATATTAGAGAGCATGATTTTATTCATTCTCAATTGTCGCATTTATGGCATTTAATTGTTAAATATTTTTAAAAATGAAAGATTTTCATAATTTAGGTGAGTTAGTTTTTTATATAGCTGGCAATTATGATAATAGAGAATTCCTAAAATTTAAAAAAGATGGAAAGGAAATAATTTATAGTTCTAAGGAATTTGTAGAGTTGGTTTGTTTTTTTGCCGTTGGCTTAAAAAAGATGGGAATTCAGAAACAAGCAAGGCTAGTGAATTATTCTTATCAAAACCCTATTTGGTTAATTGTTGATTTGGGAACTATTTTGGCTGGCGGCGTTAGTGTGCCGATTTTTGATAATATCTCTCATGAGCATTTGGGGTATGAGCTTGAACATAGCGACGCTGAATTTATTTTTCTTGATGACAAAAAAAATGAAGAGGCTTTTTTAGGGCAGGTTAAGAAGAGAAAATTACATCATATTAGGCGGGTTGGTTTTGATGAAGTTATTCAGTTGGGGCAAGAGGCGATTGTTGAATTTCATGTTAAAGATATGCTTGAAGAAATCAGAGAAAGCGATCTGGCAACAATCATTTATACGTCAGGCAGTACCGGAAATCCTAAAGGTGTCATGTTGAGTCATAAAAATTTGGTTAGTCAAATTAAGGATACGACCAAATGCTTTGATATTCAAAGCGATAAGGACGTTGCTTTGTCATTTTTGCCAATGGCGCATATTTTTGAACGAATGGTGACGTTGTTTTATCTAAGTCGTGGCATTTCAATTAATTTTGTTGATGATATTGAAAAGCTTGGCGTGTATTTAAAAGAAGTAAGGCCGACTATAATGACTACTGTGCCAAGAATGTTGGAAAAGGTTTTTGCAAAAATTAATGTTGGTATCGAAAGTGGTAGCATATTGAAAAAAGTTTTAGGTACAGCTGCTTTAAAAAGGGCTCTAAAAAAAGACGTGAATAAAGGAAAGGGGCTCCTAGATGTTATTTTTGATGTTTTGGTTTATCGAAAGTTTCGAATTGCATTAGGAGGAAGGATTGATATGTTAGTGTGTGGTGGCGCTTCTTTGAGTAGTGATTTAGAAAGATTTTATCGAAATATTGGTGTTAATTTGTTGTGTGGCTATGGTCTAACAGAAGCATCGCCGGTCTTATCTGTCAATAGCAAAGCAGATTATAAGTTTGCAACTGTGGGGAAAAAGTTTGATTCGGTGGAGTTAAAGATATCTGATGAAGGTGAATTGTTGGCGAAGGGCAAAAATATTATGATTGGATATTTAAAAAATGAGGCACAAACACGAAAAGTTGTTAAGGATGGGTGGTTATCAACTGGAGATTTGGTCAATATTGATGATGAAGGATATGTTAAAATTATTGGTCGTAAAAAAGAATTGTTTAAGACGTCTTACGGGAAATATGTAGGGCCAGTTTCAATTGAGCAAAAAATCATGCAGGCTTTGGGTTTTAGCTTAGGAGTTATTGTGATTGCTGAAGGAAGAAAATTTGTTTCGGCTTTGATTTTTCCTGATTTTACTAATTTAGATTTTGTTAAAAAGAAGTTGAATGTGACATTAGATGATAAAAACTTTTTACATTCAAAAGAGCTAGAAAAATATGTGAATAATAAAATTGATGCGGTGAATAAGAGACTTGATAATTGGGAACAAATTAAGAAATTTAAAATTATTGATAAGATTATCTCAATTGATAGTGGTGAAATCACGCCTTCAATGAAATTAAAGAGAAATATTATTGAAGAAAAATTTAGTAAAGAGATTGAAGAATTTTATAAATAATTAGTCATTATATTTAGCATTTTGGGGTCTGACCCCACAGTGCTAAATTGCGGATGTGTAATTTTTGAATGAATGAGGAATATGTTTTTAAAACTTAAAGATATCAGCAAGAATTTTGGTCCTGGTCTTTTGATGGCTGCTACAGGTATTGGTGTGTCGCATATTGTGCAGTCAGTTCAAGCGGGGGCTCAGTTTGGAAATATTTTGATTTGGGCGATTATTTTTATTCATGTGGTTAAATATCCATTCTTTTTGACTTCATCAAAATATGTTTCTCATACGAAAAAATCGCTTCTGGATGGATATTATGAAATGAGTCCAAAATATTTGGGAATTGTGATGTCTTTGGCTTTTATCATGGTTTTTGCGATGATTGCTTTGGTATTTTTGGTCGGTAGTGCGGTTGTGGTTAATATTTTAAATATTGATATGCCAATTGCTTTTGTTGCAGTTATTTATATGTGTTGTTGTGCTCTTGTTTTAGTCTTTGGTCGATACGACTTTTTGGACGGAATTATTAAACCAATCATTTTGCTGATGATATTAACCACAGTTGCGACATTAATTATTGCGAATTCTAATTTTTCTGGTGAGTCAACTAATTTTGTCGCCGAGAAATTTAGTTTATTTAAAAAGGAGCATTTTCTGTTTTTTATCGCTTTGCTTGGTTGGATGCCTTGTACTTTGGACGTTGTAGTATGGAATTCTTTGTGGACTTCACGTAAACACCAAGATGATGTCGAGCCCATTGAATATAAAAAAGTGAGAATGGATTTGAATCTTGGTTATGTGGTAACTGCTGTTTTAGCGATTATGTTTATTGTTTTGGGTAAAATTGTCTTCTTTGAGAAAGTGTCTGATTTACCAGGAAATGCAGTTCCGTTTATTGCTACTTTTCTAGAAATTTATACTAAAAATCTAGGACAAGCCTCTTATTTGATAGTGGCTGTTGGAGTGTTTTTTACGATGTTTTCTACGGTGATTTCGGTTTTGGATGGTTTTACTAGAACTTTTTCTCGTGGGTTGAGCATCCTTAATAATAGCGCTGGAACTCGGGATAATAAATATAATATTTCAGAGACACAAATTTATAATATGGCAATTATTGTCATCATATTTGGTGCGGCAATGGTGTTGTTATTTTTGATGGAAAATATGAGGCATTTAGTAATGGTAACAACTATTGGATCTTTTATTGCTTCGTCAATCGTAGCAATTTTAAATCTGAAGTTATCTTTTAACTTATCCACATTATCGCAAGAATTTGCTTTAAATAAGATCGATAAAATTTATTATTTTGTGTCTTTGGTAATGTTGTTGACGTTGAGTTTGATTATTTTTGGAATTGTCTTTGGCGGCTTATAAGATATTTTTTATTGCGGTAGTGATTTTTTCTAAATCTTTTTTCGTAATGTTAAGTGGTGGCATCAGATAAATACAATTAGCAAATGGCCTTAAAAAGACGCCATATTTTATTGATTCTTGGCGCAATGTTAGCATTACATTAAAATCTCCCTTGATTTCTACAACAGCAATTAAACCAACTACTCGAACATCAATTACATTTGGATTGGATTTTAATTCTTGTAGCTGTTCTTTTAGAAATTTCTCATCATCTTTTATTTTGTCTTCATAATTGGCTGTTGCAAAAATATCTAAAGAGGCATTGGCAGCCGCAGCAGCAAGTGGATTTCCCATAAAAGTTGGGCCGTGCATAAGTGCGTTGTCTAATGAATCACTTAAAAATGAGTTGTAAATTTTATTGTTTGTGAGTGTTGCAGCCATAGTGACCATTCCACCTGTTAGAGCTTTGCCTAGGCATAAAATATCTGGTTTTATTTTGGCGTGATCAAAGCCAAATTTTTTACCCGTTCTGTAAAATCCAACGGCACATTCATCGGCGATGAATAAAATATTATGTTGCTTAGCCAGGCTATGGATTTTTTTAGTTATTTTGGGATCAACAAATTTCATGCCACCAGCGCATTGTACCATGGGTTCAATAAAAATTGCCGCTAGTTCATCTTGTTTTTTTATGAGGAATTGTTCGAATTTTTCTAAATCATTCTGGGTTTTTGGTAATTCTAGGTTGTAATGTTTTAGTAGGAGTTTTTTAAATTTTTTGTGCATGCCACTTCCTAAATCAGCGAGTGACATTGCTCCTGTGGTGTCGCCATGATAGGAGTTTTTAAAGGAAATAAATTTGGTTTTATTTGGCTGTTTTATGT
This sequence comes from Rickettsiales bacterium, assembly GCA_016778745.1. Taxonomy (GTDB): domain Bacteria; phylum Pseudomonadota; class Alphaproteobacteria; order Rickettsiales; family UBA1997; genus JADHOZ01. The sequence continues at coordinate 4,978 of JADHOZ010000018.1, read as the reverse complement.
TAATAAAATATTGCCAAGCCATTTTCATCGCCACTTCAATGGCGGTGGAGCCAGAATCTGAAAAAAATACTTTATCCATTTTACTGAATTGACAAAGCCTTTCTCCTAATGTGTAGGTTTGATCATTTTTGAATCCGGCAAGCATGATGTGAGATAGTTTTTTTGCTTGTTTTTGAATCGCTTTAACTAGGTGAGGGTGGCTATAGCCGTGACATACTGACCACCAAGAAGAAATACCATCAATTAGTGTGCGCCCATCTTTTAAATATATTTTTGAACCACGAGCTTTTTTCACATCTAGCTGCTCAAGATGGTTTTTCATCTGTGTGTAGGGAAGCCAAATTGTCATAATTTAATTATTTTAGATTCTTCACCCAATAAGAATCAGCATACCTTGTTTCTAGGATTCTTTTAGCTTTTAGTGCTTCAGAATTGATGCCAAGTTTGGTGAATATTTCATAGATTCTAAAATAACTTTCTGAAATTTGCTCAGTGTAGCGATAGCGATAAGTTATTTTTTGAAAATGTTTTAAAGCACCAATATAATTTTTATTTTTGATTTCGTTTTGTCCAATTTCCATGATGTGACCAGCAATATGTTCGTCAATAAAATTTAATTTTGATTTCGCATCTTTTGCATATTCACTATCTGGATATCTGGCAATTAATTCACGAAATACGTAAGAGCTAATTTGAGTGTCATCTTGGGCGCGTTTAATATGTGGAATTTTGTTAAAATAGGCTCTGCCTTTCATGTAAAGTAGATAAGGGTTATACTCACTGACAGGGTTTAATTTTGTGAAATCATCAACGATAGTACTTAGTTTGTCATATTCTTCGTTTTTATATCGGGCATATACGGCCATTGTTTTCGCTTTTGAACCCCATTTTGAAAAAGGATAATCATCATCAATTTTTTCAAATAGATCTCCAGCTTCTGAATAGTTTTTTCTTTTGAGAACTTTATATGCTTTAAGATAGTCTTTTTCTGCCGTTGGCGTTTCTTTTTTCTTATTTGATGAACAAGAAAAAGCGAGTAATATTATGAATATGTACGTCGTAAATTTTTTAATCATTTCTAATATCGATACTTAATTTATGCGCATCAAGACCTTCACATTTTGCGAGGGTAGAAGTTTGTTTAGCTAATTTTTTAAATGATTGCTCATTAGTTGAAATGACGGATATTCTTTTTAAAAAATCATAAACGGACAATCCACTTGAAAATTTTGCGCTAGCATTTGTTGGTAAAGTGTGACTTGGGCCAGCAATATAGTCGCCAAGACTTTCTGGGGCGTAATTTCCAAGGAAAATTGCACCAGCATTTTGAATTTTCTTGACGAATTTTTCTGGAGACTTAGTAGCAATTTCAAGATGTTCCGGGGCTATAAAATTGGCAATTTTACTGGCATCATTTAGGTTGTTAATGATAAATATTGCTGAGTTTTTAATTGATTTGGCAATTATTTCTTTGCGAGAAAGATTTTTGCTTAATTGCTGGATATTGTTGATAATTTCATCAGCTATTTTTTCATTATCGGTAATGATAAATGCTTTAGAATCGGGTCCGTGTTCTAATTGTGATAAGGCATCCGCTGCAATCCATTTTGGATTTGAGTATTTATCAGTAATGATTGTAATATCTGTTGGGCCAGCAATCATATCAATTCCTACTTCGCCAAATAATATTCTTTTGGCTTCAGCTACATAGGCATTTCCGGGTCCAACTATTTTATTTACTTTCTTAACCGTTTTGGTTGAGTAGGTGAGTGCAGCAATTGCTCCGGCTCCGCCAATTTTATAGATTTCTTTAATGCCGCAAAGTTTAGCAGCGTATAAAACGGCAGGATTTATTTTCCCTTGGCTTGTTGGGGCGCACATTACAATATCTTTAACGCCGGCAGTAATTGCGGGAACTGTCGACATTAATACTGAACTCGGGTAACTCGCAGTTCCACCAGGTGTATAGATGCCGATTTTTTCAATATTTTTCCAGATATTACCTAAGGTCACTCCGGCTTTGTCAGTGTAAGTTAAATCAGATGGTAGTTGCTTTTTGTGATAATCTTTAATTCTTCTATAGGCTAGATCTAATGATTTCTTTACTTCTTTATCAAGATTTTTACAGGCTTTGGAAATTTCTGCTGTTGTTACTAGTAGGTCTGATGGTTTGTTGAAATTGGTTTTATCGAATGTGTTGGCATATTTTATTAATGCTTCGTCACCATGTTCTTTAACGTCTTCAATTATATTGATTGTATCAGCAGTAACCCTTTGATTGGTGTGATTACTTTCGGTAATGAACGTAACAAAATCCTCGTTTTTTAGATCATCTAAATTTTTACTTATTTTATTTTTGATAATGAATTTTTTCATTTTATGTCTTACTTCATGTCACAGGAATCGGTTTGTCACCGAGTCCTTATGTTTATTTTAATTCAATTAGCGGCGCTAATTAATAAAGTTGTATTCTATCTCCAATTTTAATATCAAACTTATCAGATAAACCAGCATTAATTTCCAGAACTTTTGTTACTTTTTTATCCGACGATATTATCTCTAGTGAAAGTGGCGTGGTGTTTTTTTGGATTTTTATAATATGATTATCTTCATCAATAAAAATCATATCTAGCGCAATATAGGTGTTTTTCATCCACATGCTCATTATTTTAGGATTTGGTAAGATAAAAATCATGCCATATTTTGAGTCCAAATGTTTTATATTCATTAATCCAATGGCTTGTTCTTCATGTGAAATTGCTTTTGAAACTTTAAAACTCGTGATTTTATTATTTTTATTATCAAATATTGTTAATTTGGAGTTGTAGTTTTGAAGGTTGTTATTAGAGTGGTTTTCTACCTGTCTGGCACTGACTTTGTGTGTAAGAAATAAAATTATTAACGTGGTCTTAACGAGAGTGTTTAACAAATTATTATTTATCTTCATTGTTGTTAACTTTTTTTGTTTTGAAGTGTCATCTTCTTACTCAAAAAAATCTAGTGGAGATTTTGACTCCAATATTCCAACTAAAATTAGATCCAAGATAATTGACGTAAAAAGAGACAAACAAGAAATCAGATTTTTTGAAGATGTAGTGGTTGAAAATGGTGAAAGTAGTATGCTTTCGCAAGAAATGATCATTGTTTATGATGAAAAAAAAGGTGAAAATCAAGGCACAACAATCAAACGCATTGATGCAGTTGGACAAGTGAAAATATTTAATGAAGAATTTATTGCTACATCAAAAAGTGGTTATTATATTCCAAGCAAAGAACAGTTTATCTTAGAAGAAGACGTCATAGTTAACAATGGTACTTCAATTGCTAGTGGAAGTAGATTTGTGTATGATTTATTGACTAAAAAAGGTAGATTTGTTGGAGAAAAAAATGAGTCGAAAATTACCGGCAAAGGTGGTGTTAGCTCAGATGGTAGAGTTATTGTTATAATAGGTGAAGATCGCTCAAATAATCAAAAAGAATAAATGACTAAGACATTATCGGCAAAAAACTTACAAAAATCTTACGGCCAAAAGCAGGTAATTAGAGATGTTAGCCTAGAAATTTCACAAGGTGAGGTTGTTGGTTTATTGGGCCCTAATGGCGCTGGTAAGACCACATCTTTTTATATGATTGTTGGTCTTGTTGAGGTTGGAAATGGAAGTATTTTTATTGATAATTTAGATATTACCTCAATGGCAATGTATCAACGCGCTTGTTTGGGTGTTGGATATTTGCCGCAAGAGGCTTCTATTTTCAGGGGAATGAATGTTGAAGACAATGTTATGGCTATTTTAGAGATTTCTGAAAAAGATGAAAAAATAAGAAGGAAGAAACTAGATGAGTTATTAGAAGAATTTTCAATTACCCATATTAGAAAATCACATGCTTTGTCATTATCAGGTGGAGAAAGAAGAAGGGTTGAAATTGCAAGAGCATTGGCGACCGATCCCTCTTTTATATTACTTGATGAACCTTTTGCTGGTGTTGATCCAATCGCGGTCAATGATATTAGACAAATGGTTAGCCATCTAAAAGATAGAGGTATTGGGGTTTTAATTACTGATCATAATGTAAGAGAAACCTTATCAATTGTTGATAGAGGTTATATCGTTTATGATGGTAAGATATTAACATCGGGTAGTAAGGATGATATTGTCAAAAATGAAGAAGTTAGAAAAGTTTATTTGGGTAGCGACTTCAAAATTTAATTAAATTAATATGTTAAAAGCAGCAATTAAAACATTTTTTAAATCAGAAATATCTATTGGAATTACGTTGATTTTAGTGACTATTGTGTCTCTACTTTTTGTTAACTCCGATAATCATCAAATTTATGAAGATTTTTTCTCAATGAACATTCCTTTAAATATGAGTTTTGTTCATATTTATAAGGATTTGACTTTGCGCGAGTGGATCAATGATGCTCTGATGGCAGTTTTCTTTTTACTTGTTGGTCTAGAATTAAAAAGGGAAGTTCTTGTTGGAGAGCTCTCTTCTAAGAAGAAATTCTCTTTGCCAGCGATTGCGGCCATTGGTGGCGTTGTTTTTCCGGCTTTGATTTTCATCTATTTTAATATTGGAAATGAAGAAAATCTTAATGGATTTGCCGTACCAACGGCTACTGATATTGCTTTTGCTTACGGTATGATTTCTTTATTTGGTAAAAAAATACCAAATGCTTTGAAAGTATTTTTGGTTGCCTTGGCTGTTTTAGATGATTTGGTAGCTATATTGATAATTGCGTTCTTCTACACGCAAAATTTTAGTCCGGTGTATTTAGTGTATGCGGGTTTTGTTATAATTGGTTTAATATTTTTAAATTTAAAGAACTCAAATCGTCTTTCCTTATACATGATATTGGGTGCGGTGTTGTGGTTGATGATTTTGAAATCCGGTATTCATGCTACTCTAGCTGGTGTTGTAACGGCTATTTTTATTCCTTTAAATGTGAAAAATGAGCATACATTATCGAATCTGG
>JADHOZ010000017.1 GCA_016778745.1 Rickettsiales bacterium | reverse complement strand
GTCCGAAGTATTCGCCGCCATCACCAAAGGAATATTAAAACCAAAAATCACAACATATGATTTTACCGATGTAGCAAAAGCACATAAAGATCTAGAAAGCGGTGAAACGATAGGGTCTTTAGTATTAAAGGTGAATTAAAACCGCTACCGCTAATACTGTATGTAAATACAATTTCATCATATCCTAAAAACTATTCATATCTCAAAATCTCCGCCGGATTATATTTAGAAGCTTTAAGTGCCGGATAAATTGTCGCCAAAATCGACAAAATCAAAGACATAAATACAATTACAACTACATCTGACACAAATATTTTCGATGGTAATGTCGATAAGAAATAAATTGCCGGATTAAACAAACTAGCCCCAGTAAATGACTCAAGCCATAATTTAATATTATTAATGTTAGCCGAAAACAATACCCCAATCACAAACCCTAAAAACGTCCCCACAATCCCAATTGATGACCCACAAATTAAAAAGATACGCAAAATATTCGCTTTCGTCATTCCCAAAGTTCTAAGAAGCGCAATATTTTTATTTTTATCATTCACTAACATAATCATGCTTGAAATAATGTTAAACGCCGCCACCAAAATTATTAATGTCAAAATCAAAAACATCACCGTGCTTTCCACTTTTAAAGCATCAATAAAACTGGCATTCGCCTGCTGCCAGTCCGTAATATACAAATTTGGATAATCGACCAAAATCTCATAAATCTGCGCTTTTACATCATCAACATTCTCCATATCATCAACAAATATCTCAATTCCAGATGCTAGTTGGCGAAAACGAAAGTGAATTTGCGTCATATCAAAATTAGCAAAAACAGTTGTCGAATCATACTCATACATACCACTTTCAAACACGCCACCAACCTTGTAAGTTTTAAGCCTTGGAATTGCTCCGACTATTGTGTTTGAGGTTTCTGCCGAAATAATTTTAATATCATCACCAGGATGCAAATTCATATTCCTTGCCAAAGTTGAACCAACAATAACCGAGCTTTTCTTCTCCAAAACCTCAATATCACCTTCAATAATATTTTCTGCCACTAATTTTTTCTTCCTTAAATCATCAATTCTAACACCTTTAATCAATCCCCCAGCATTTCTACCCTTCGAACTCAACATCGCCTGACTCTCAACAATAGCATTCGCTGATTTAACGCCATCAATGTTAGATATTTTCCCAATCAAAGAATCAAAATCCTTAATACCGCGATCATAACTGTAAATACTAATATGCGAATTAATCCCCAAAATCCTATTGACCAACTCATATCTAAAACCATTCATCACCGACATCACAATAATCAAAGTCGCCACACCAATCATAATTCCGATAAAAGAAAAAATCGCAATCACCGAAATAAATCCCTCTTTTCTTTTTGATTTTAAATATCTCAGCGCAATGAGTAACTCTAATTTAGTAAAAATCATTTATACTCCTTTTGAAGTAGAATATTCGAAGTGAAATACCTCATCCGGATGCACAATTTTAAAAATATCATGCGCCGCACTCGCGGCTTCAGAAAAACCAGTCAAAATTAATTTCAATTTATTTTGATAAGTAGCAATATCACCAACAGCGTAGATGCCATCTTCAGACGTTTTCATAGTTGCCGCATCAACCGCGATATGATTTTTTTCTAAATTCAACCCCCAATTGGCAATCGGCCCTAATTCCATTGCCAAACCAAAAAATGGTAACAAATAATCAGCTTCTAATTCCCTGATATTACCATCAAAATCTTTAACTAAAACTTTCTCTAATTTACCCTCATCTCCTTTTAATCCAGATAATTGATAAGGAATAACTAAATCAATTTTGCCCTCTTTGGATAATTGTTTTAATTTTTCTGAACTATCCGGCGCACATCTAAATTTTGGTCTTCGATGTACAACTGAAATTTTCTTTGCAATTCCCACTAGATTCAAAGCCCAATCAACTGCCGAGTCTCCTCCCCCAGCAATAACAACATCTTTACCTCTAAAATCTTCTTTATTTCTAACCGCATAAAAAATCGATGTTCCCTCAAACCTTTCGAGCCCTTCTAGTGGCGGTCTATTTGGTCCAAAGGCACCACACCCAGCCGCAATAATAATTGCCTTACAATTAATCATTACTCCTTTCGAAGTCTCAACCAAAAAAGTTCCGTCAGCTTTTTTTTCCAATTTTTGCACCTGTTGACTCAAATGATAAACTGGCTCAAAAGGCTTAGCCTGCTCTTCCAATTTTTCAACTAACTCACTTGCTAAAATTGATGGATGCGCCGGAATATCATAAATCGGCTTCTCCGGATAAAGCGCACTACATTGCCCACCAATAACTTCTAACGAATCAACAACATGCGATTTAATTTTCAACATCCCAGCTTCAAAGATAGAAAATAACCCAACCGGCCCCGCGCCAACAATAACTAAGTCAGTATTATGTATCATATTTAAACATTAAAATAATTAGATTTCACACAAAATTGGATCTTATTTCTTACATTCAATAAATCAATGACTTGATTTTTTCATCTTCACTATTACATTGATTTACTTCCTTTGAAAAAGTTGTTTCTTTTAAAACGATTTCACAAATTAATCTGCAAAGCCTTGCATTAATAACTCAATAAAAATGTTACAAACTGCAAACTTAGGTTTCCCAAGAATTGGAGCCAATAGAGAACTAAAAAAATCAGTAGAAAGCTACTGGAAAAAAAACATCAGCGCTAACGAACTACAACAATGCGCCAAAGATATCAGAAAGAAAAACTGGGAATTACAACAAAAAGCTGGCATTACCTATATACCTTCTAATGATTTTTCTTATTACGACCAAATCCTAGATACAATTTGTCTATTTGGTATTGTCCCCGAAAGATTTAAAAAGAATTTCAATATTGGCAAAAATATCGATCTAGATTTATATTTCGCAATGGCTCGTGGCGCTCAAAATGACGGCGTTGACGTAACTGCAATGGAAATGACGAAATGGTTTGATACTAACTACCATTATCTAGTTCCAGAATTCAAATCAGATCAAGAATTCAAAATATCTTCAAGCAAAATTTTTGATGACTACAAAGAAGCTAAGGAATTAGGAATTGAAACTAGACCAGTTATTATTGGTCCAGTAACTTTGCTACTTTTAGGTAAATCAGTAGATGAATCTAACAGATTAGATTTGTTAGATAGACTACTAACAGCTTATAAAGAATTATTTGAAAAATTGAATGAGTTAGGCGTTAAAGACGTCCAAATTGACGAACCTTTTCTAATTACCGACCTATCTTTAGACGCAACAAATGCTTACGAAAAAGCCTACGCACAACTAAACGTATCTAAAGGCAACCTAAATCTTCATTTAACAACTTATTTTGAAACTCTAAGTGACAATACAAAGCTGGTTTTTTCACTAGGAACTGAATCGGTTCACGTAGATTTAGTAAGAGCCCCTGAACAATTCGACAAAGTGCTAGATAATATTAACAAAAACCAAAAGTTATCCCTAGGTCTAATTAATGGTAGAAATATCTGGATAAATAATTTTGAAAAATCAATTGCATGTGCGAAAAAAGCAGTTGAAAAATTAGGAAAAGACAGAGTAATTATTGCCCCATCTTGCTCTCTTCTTCACACCCCCGTTGATTTAGCATCAGAAACCAAACTTGACGAAGAAATCAAATCTTGGTTATCTTTTGCTACCCAAAAAATTGATGAAATCAGAGTCGTTGCTAAAGCCTCTGATGATGAAGAAAGCGAAGTAAAATTAGAGCTAGAAACTAACAAAGGTAGTCTACAGGCAAGGGCATCTTCAAGCAAAATTCATAATCAAGATGTTAAAAATAGGGTTGCTAATATCGAGCAATCTGACACCAATCGAAAGAGTAGTTTTGCCAAAAGACGAGAAATACAAAGCCAACACATCGACCTTCCAATCCTTCCAACAACAACAATTGGCTCGTTCCCACAAACAAAAGAGGTTAGAAAATACAGAGCCGACTTCAAAGCTGGTAGAATCAACCAAGAAGAATATAATAAATTCATCGAGGAAGAAACTATTAAAACAATCAAATTCCAAGAAGAAACTGGGCTTGATGTTTTGGTGCATGGAGAATTTGAAAGAAATGACATGGTAGAATATTTTGGCGAACAGCTAGAAGGATTCTGCTTCACTAAAAATGGTTGGGTTCAAAGTTATGGTTCAAGATGTGTTAAGCCTCCTGTAATTTTTGGTGACGTATCCAGACCAAATCCAATGACCGTAAAATGGTCTAAATTTGCTCAAGAACAAACCGATCACATTATGAAAGGTATGTTAACTGGACCAATTACCATACTACAATGGTCATTTGTGCGTGACGATCAACCAAGAAAAGATACCGCTCTACAAATAGCTTTCGCCATCAGAGATGAGACCTGTGACCTAGAAAAAGCCGGCATTAAAATGATCCAAATTGATGAAGCAGCTCTAAGAGAAGGACTTCCAATTAGAAAGTCCAAATGGGATGAATATCTTAAATGGGCCGTTGAAGCATTCAGAATAACTGCTAGTGGCGTTGAAGACAAAACTCAAATTCACACTCATATGTGTTATTCTGAGTTCAACGATATAATCGCAGCAATTGCTGATATGGATGCTGATGTTATCTCAATTGAAACATCAAGATCGCAAATGGAACTTCTAAATGCATTCGTGAACTTCAAATATCCAAATGAAATTGGACCAGGTGTTTATGATATTCACTCTCCAAGGGTTCCAATGCAAGAAGAAATGGAAGAACTACTTAAAAAAGCTCTCAAAGTTCTTAAGCCAGAACAAATCTGGGTTAACCCAGATTGCGGTCTAAAAACTAGAGACTGGCCAGAAACAAAATCAGCCTTGAAAAAAATGGTTGATGCAACAAAAGCCATTAGATCTCAAATACAATAGATATTACTATTGCCTATGATAAGAAGCGTTGGGGGATTAACCCCCAACCACACATTCATAGCTAAATAAAGATTTGCATTTTATTTCGAAACAAGATTAAATTGAAAAAATTAGCGTTTTCTGCTTTAATTTCTCAATTAACTTTAATATTTAAAAACAATGTCTAAAGCAACTTTTCAGCGTAATAAACCACATGTAAATATTGGAACAATTGGTCACGTTGACCACGGTAAGACTACTCTTACTGCTGCTATTACAACTTATTTAGCTAATAAAGGTATGGCGGAGAAGAGAAATTATGACGATATTGATGGTGCTCCAGAAGAGAAGGAGAGAGGTATTACGATTAATACTGCTCACGTAGAGTATGAGACTGAAAATAGGCACTATGCACACGTAGATTGTCCAGGGCACGCAGATTATGTAAAGAATATGATTACTGGTGCCGCACAGATGGACGGTGCTATTTTGGTAGTATCTGCAGCTGACGGACCAATGCCGCAAACTAGGGAGCATATTCTTCTTGCTAAGCAGGTTGGTGTACCCGCTATTTGTGTATTCCTTAACAAAGTCGATATGGTAGAGGATGAAGAGCTTTTAGATTTAGTGGAAATGGAGGTAAGAGAATTACTTTCTAAATATGATTTTCCAGGCGATGATATCCCTATTGTTAAAGGTTCTGCTCTTAAAGCATTAGAGGGTGAAGAATCTAATATTGGTACTCAATCGATTGATGAGTTGATGAAGCAAGTTGACGCTTATATTCCTGAGCCTAAGCGACCAGTTGATCAAGATTTCTTGATGCCAATTGAGGATGTGTTTTCAATTTCTGGAAGAGGTACAGTAGTTACCGGAAGGATCGAAAGAGGTATTGTCAAGGTTAACGAAGAAGTTGAGATTGTGGGTATCAGAGACACGCAAAAGACGACTTGTACCGGTATTGAGATGTTTAGAAAGCTCCTTGACGAAGGTAGAGCTGGCGATAATGCTGGTGTATTACTTCGTGGTACTAAGAAAGAGGATGTCGAGAGGGGTCAGGTTTTATGTAAGCCAGGTTCTATTACTCCACACACGCAATTTGAAGCGGAAGTTTATATTTTGAGTAAGGATGAGGGTGGAAGGCATACACCATTCTTTAAGAACTACCGTCCACAATTTTATTTCAGAACGACTGATGTGACCGGATCTGTTACTCTTCCTGAGGGTACTGAAATGGTTATGCCAGGTGATAATGTTAAATTGACAGCCGAGCTAATTTCTCCAATTGCTATGGAAGAAGGATTAAGATTTGCTATCCGTGAAGGTGGTAGAACTGTTGGCGCCGGCGTCGTTGCTAAAATTATTAAGTAGATCTAAGAGAATTATGAAGAATACAGAAAGCATCAAAATTACGCTAGAATCTTTTGACCACCAAGTCTTAAACAAAGCGATGTATGAAATACTTGCCACTGTTAGAAGAACTGGTGCTGGAATTAAAGGCCCTATTCCTCTTCCAACTAAGATTCAAAAGTTTTGTGTTATCAGAGGTCCGCACGTGGATAAAGATTCCCGTGAGCAATTCGAAATTAGATCTTCTAAAAGACTGTTAATTATATTGCCAACTGCACAAACGGTCGATGCTTTGATGAAATTAAATCTTTCAGCAGGCGTGAATATTAAAATCGCAATTAACGGCGCCAAAAATTAAGGAGTTTTACAGATGTTAGAATTAGTAGCAAAAAAAGTTGGAATGTCGCATCAATTTGACGAAAATGGAACTCAAACTCCATTGACTTTCATCAAGTTATATGACAATTGCATCCTAGATCTTCAAGCCAATGAAGACAAAGAATTCGATAGTTTAAGTCTAGCTTTTGAAAAGGTTGAAAAAGTCAAGAAGATCTCAAAAGCTTTAGCTGGATCGTATAAAAAGAAATCTCTACCACTTTATAAGAAGATTCGTTCCTCTCAAGTAAAAAAAGGTTTAGAATTAAAAGTTGGTGACTCAATAAATCTTGATTCAGTAATTTCGGCAGGTGACATAATTAGTATTAGTGGAACTACGATTGGTAAAGGTTTTGCCGGCGCCATGAAAAGATGGAACTTCAGTGGATTAGAAGCAACTCACGGTGTTTCTATCTCTCACAGATCACACGGTTCTACTGGTCAATGTCAAGATCCGGGGAAAACCTTTAAAGGTAAAAAAATGGCTGGCCATATGGGAGCCAAAAAAGCCACCGTTAAAAATTTGAAAGTAGTAATTGTTGATAATGAAAAATCAATAATAGCTATCAAAGGCTCAATACCAGGTAATAAAGGTAGTGATGTTGTATTAAAAATTGCTAAAAATTATTAATAATTATGAAGTCTGTAACCTTAAAAAACATAGATTTTAGCAAAGGAGATAGCGAATCAAGGGAATTTAAATTCGAAAATCCTTTGGAAATCTCTAGCCCTAAATCTGTTGCATTTGTTATTCAATGGCAACGCGCTAGAAAAAGAGCTGGTTCTGCTAAAGTAAAATCTATGGCTGAAATTTCTGGAACTACTGCAAAACCATACAAACAAAAAGGTACTGGCAATGCTAGACAAGGTAGCAAAAGGTCAGTTCAATTTGTTGGTGGTAGAACATGCCATGGTCCGACTCCAAGATCTTTCGACTTTACTATGCCAAAGAAAATTTCCAAAAAAGCCTTATCTGACGCTCTAATCATTAAATTAAAAGAAGGAAAAGTATCTTTATTTAAGGACTTTGGAAAAGAAATAAAAACTTCTAAAGTTAGTCAAGCTCTAAAGAAGAATAAAATTAACGACGTTTTAATCATTACTGATCTATCAAATAATGCTTTGGCCAAATCTGCTAGAAATATCAAAAATGTCAAAGTTTTAGATGCGAAAGGTATTAACGTTTATGACTTACTAAATTTTGAAAATGTGCTAATTGATAGCCAAATTTTTGAAAAAAATATTATGGGGGCAATAGCTTAAGATGAGTGCTCTATTAAATTATGACAAGATTAAAGGTTTGGTTTATACTGAAAAATCAAACCAACAGCTAGTAAATGGTAAGTATCACTTTAAAGTAGATGCTAGTTGCAATAAAAAAGAAATTGCTTCCTTAATCAAGAAAGCTTTTGGTGTAGAAGTTGAATCTGTAAATGTTATCAATACTAAGCCAAAATCCAAAAGATTTAAAGGTGTTGAAGGAGAAACGACTCCTTACAAAAAAGCTATTATTACCTTAAAAGAGGGTCAATCAATTAATTTCGGTTCTTAAAAAATGGCACTTAAAAATTACAAAGCTATAACCCCATCTTTAAGACAGCTTGTAACAGTTGATAGAAGTGAGCTACATAAAGGTTCTCCTCTAAAAATGTTAACCAAGACAACTAAAGAAAGAGGTGGTCGTAACAACTTCGGTCATATTACTGTAAGACACAGATCTGCAGGTCACAAAAAATCTTATCGCGTAATTGACTTCAAGCGTGATAAATTTGATGTTGAAGCCAAGGTAGAAAGAATTGAGTATGATCCAAATCGTACAGCATTCATTGCTTTATTAAAATATAGCGACGGTATATATTCTTACATAATATCACCAAATAAGCTAAAAGCTGGAGACAAAATCATGTCTTCAAGAAGCTTAATTGACGTAAAAGTTGGTAATGCAATGCCGCTTTCAGTTATTCCAATTGGTACAATTATTCATAATATTGAGCTTAAGCCAGGCGCCGGTGGATCGGTATCAAGATCAGCCGGAACTTATTCTCAGCTTGTTGGTAAGGATAGCGGCTATGCTTTGGTTAAGATGCAATCAGGTGAAATTAGAATGTTTTTATTAGATTGTATTGCAACTATCGGTTCGGTATCTAATATGGACCAGAAAAACATTAATATCGGTAAGGCTGGTAGATCAAGATGGCTTGGCATTAGACCGACCGTTAGAGGTGTAGTGATGAACCCGGTAGATCATCCACATGGTGGAGGTGAAGGTAGAACTTCTGGCGGTAGACATCCCGTGTCCCCAACGGGTAAGTCTGCCAAAGGTAAAATCACTAGAAAAAGAAATAAAAAGACTAATCGTCTAATAGTAAAATCAAGAAGAGGTAAATAATATGCCAAGATCAACCTGGAAAGTACCATTTGTTGACGGATACTTACTAAAAAAGGCTCAAGAATATCTTGATTCGCCAAAAAAGCCGGTAATTAAAATTTGGTCAAGAAGATCAACTATTTTACCGCAATTTGTAGGAATTAACTTTGCTGTGTATAATGGCAAAAAATTTATCCCAGTATCTGTTACAGAGGGGATGGTCGGGCACAAGTTTGGTGAATTCGCGCCAACTAGAACATTTTATGGTCACGGCGGTGACAAGAAAGCTAAGAAATAATTATGACTCAAAATACTGCTATAGCATATTTAAAATCAGTTAAATCTAGTCCACTTAAAGTAAGAAAAGTGAGCAAGGCTGTTACTGGTATGAAAGTTAGTGAAGCTTTAAAATTCTTGCAATTTTCTAAATTGAAAATTTCTGAGACTATTAAAGCACTGATTTATTCAGCAATGTCAAATGCTGAAAATAATCATAATATGGATGTTGATAATTTAGTAGTTAAGGATATCGATGTTGGTCGCGCCTTTGCTCTTAGAAGATTCCATACGAGGGGTAGAGGTAAGTCATCTAGAATCCTAAAGACTTTCTCTAATATCAGAGTTATTTTAACTGAATCTGAAGAAGAAGGGGAAACTAAGAAAAAGTCAGCCCTTAAAAAAGCTGAAGCGAAAAAAGATACTAAAAAATTAGCTCCTAAAAAAGAAGCTGATAAAAAAGTAGAAAAAAAGGAGAGTGCTAAACAAGAAGCTCCAAGATCTGAAGCTTCTGAAGACGCAACTACTAAAAAACAAAATAAAGGGGAGTAAATGGGTCAAAAGGTTAATCCAGTAGGTTTTAGACTTCTCAATAATAAAAATTGGGAATCTGTTTGGTATGATCATAAAAATTATGCTACCAAATTAATTAGTGACGTAAAAATTAGAAACTTTGTAAAGAAGAATTATTCCCACTGTGGAATTGGTAGTGTGGTTATCGAAAGACCATCTGACAAAATTAATCTAATTATCAAAACTTCTAAGCCAGGTGTTATTATTGGTAAAAAAGGTCTTGATATTGAGAAAATCAATAGAGCAGTTGAAAAAATTGCTGGATCAAAAGTTGAAGTAAAAATTGTGGAAATTGATAAGCCAGATATTAATGCCTCAATTATTGGGCAAAATATTGCTCGTCAATTAGAAGGCCGTGCTGCGTTTAAGAAAGCTATGAAAAAAGCAATGCAATCGGCTATGAAATATGGTGCACTTGGTATCAAGATTAGTGTTTCAGGCAGGTTGGGTGGAGCTGAAATTGCTAGAACTGAGTGGTATAAAGAAGGATCCATTCCTCTTCACACTCTTCGTTCCAATATTGACTACGCTACAGCCAATGCATACACAACCTACGGCGTGATTGGCATTAAAGTTTGGGTCTATAAAGGTATTAACGAAAAGAAACAAAAAAACTAATTAAATTATGTTAACTCCTTCAAAGACAAAATACAGAAAGTCGCAAAAAGGCGGTAAAAAAATCAAGGGTGCTGCACCAAGGGGATACAGCCTTAAATTTGGATCTTTTGGTTTAAAATCTCTTGAATCAGGAAAACTTAATTCAAGACAAATCGAAGCAGCAAGAAAAGTTATTACCCGCTATATGAAACGTGCTGGTAAACTATGGATTGTTGTTTTTCCGCACACTCCAATCACTCAAAAACCAGCTGAAGTTAGAATGGGTAGTGGTAAGGGAAACGTTGAATATTATGCTGCTAAAATAAAACCAGGAAGAATCATTTTTGAAATTGATGGTATCAGTGACGAAGTAGCTATTGCTGCTTTAGAAAAAGCGGCTGCTAAGTTACCATTTAAAACAAAAGTTGTTAACCATATTTAAATCGTAATCATGAAAAGCGACGAAAAAAAATCAATATTAGCACAAATCTCGGATCTTAAAAAAGATCTTATGATGATAAGAGTGAAAGCATCATCTGGAGAATCTATCGTGATCAAAGATTACAGAGAAAAAAAGAAAGAAGTTGCAAGACTCTTTACTAAAATTAATAACAAAAAAGCCGAAGGCTAAGTTTTATGAAAGTTAAAATTGAAAAAATTATTGATGAAAAGACTTTAAAAGTTGTGGCAACTTCTTACAAAAAGCATAAGCTTTATGGGAAATATATCACAACTCACAAAAACTACCTAGTAGACTATAGTGGTCAAAAAGTAAATGTTGGTGACGAAGTTGAAATAGTCAGTACCAGGCCAATTTCCAAAAGAAAGAAATGGGCTTTAAAAGTATAAAATAAAGCATAAAAATCGAAAAAAATAGATCATGATTCAAATGCAATCAAATCTGGTAGTTGCCGATAATTCAGGCGCAAAAACTGCTAGGTGTATAAAAGTATTAGGCGGCTCAAAGCACATGATAACCGAAATAGGTGATATCATTGTAGTGTCAATAACTAGCGTCTCCCCTGGCTCTAAAGTAAAAAAAGGTCAGGTTGCAAAAGGCGTTATTGTTAGAACTAGAAATAAAATCACCAGAGCTGACGGAAGTTTTGTTAAATTCGATGAAAATGCCATCGTCTTAGTAGATAAAGATGGTGAGCCTATTGGAACTCGTGTTTTTGGACCAATTGCACGTGAAGTTAGGCAGCAAGGTTTCTTAAAGATTTCATCATTAGCACCGGAGGTATTGTAAGATGGCACAAAAATACAAAACAAATGACGAAGTAATTGTCATATCAGGATCTGACAAAGGAAAAACTGGCAAAATTAAGTCAATTAAGGGATCAAAAGTGGTGGTTGAAGGCATAAACATTGCCAAAAGGCACCAAAAACCAACTTCTAACGAGCCTGGAAAGATTGCCAAAGTAGAAAAAGCCATTGACATCTCGAACAT
This sequence comes from Rickettsiales bacterium, assembly GCA_016778745.1. GTDB lineage: Bacteria > Pseudomonadota > Alphaproteobacteria > Rickettsiales > UBA1997 > JADHOZ01. The sequence goes on along the minus strand of JADHOZ010000017.1, from coordinate 9,752 downwards.
ATCTCATGTTGAAGATGGAAAGGCTGTAAAAATTAAATTTGTTATCGACAAAGGCGAAGGAAAGTCTTTTGCTAATAAAAGTCGTGTTTCAAAAAAATCTGGAAAAAAAATTGGTAAGTAGATGCAAACTTTAACTGAAAAATTATATAAAAACGCCGTTCCTGCTCTTAAAGAGAAATTTTCTTATAAGAATGACATGGCCATTCCAAGAATAACTTCTGTAAGTTTAAATGTTGGTATAAAAGTAGCAGATTCTGATAATAAATTCTTAACTTATCTTGCTACCCAGCTTTCAAATATTGCCGGTCAAAAAGCAGTTTTAACAAAATCTCGTAAGGCAGTTTCTACCTTTAAATTAAGAGAAAATATGGCAATTGGTGCCAGAGTTACTCTTAGAGGTAAAAAAATGTATCAATTTTTAGATAGGCTAACTACTATAGCTCTTCCAAGAATTAGAGACTTTAGAGGTCTATCACCAAAAGGTCTTAACCAAAGTAACCACTATTCATTTGGTATTAAAGAGCACAGCATCTTCATTGAAGTTGATCTTGATAATATTCCAAAAGTATTTGGTATGAATATTACTGTTGCCTCAACAGCTAAAACTAAAGAAGAAGCTTTATTTTTATTAAAAAAGCTAAACTTCCCAATTAAGTAATTTTAAAATTATGGCTAAAAATTCAGCGATTTTAAAGAATAATAGAAGAAAAAAGTTAATTGAACTTCAAAAAGAAAAGAGAAGTGAATTAATTAAAATATCTAAAAATAAAGAGCTTTCTTTCGATGAGAGATTGGAAGCTCAAATCAAATTATCCGAAATGCCAAGAAATGGTTCCAAGGTCAGACACAGAAATAGATGTGCCCTGAGTGGTAGGCCAAGAGGCAATTTCAGAAAATTCGGGCTTTCTCGTATCGCTGTTAGAGATTTGGCTGCATGGGGCCAAATTCCAGGTTTAATTAAATCAAGTTGGTAAAAATATGTCCTTTAATCATCCAGTATCGGATCTAGTTGCTAGAATAAAAAATGGTTATTTGATCAATAAAGATGTGATTTCCTCTCCTGTTTCAAAAATGAGAGAAAATATTCTAAAAATTCTTAAAGAAGAAGGATATATCACAAATTATTCTAAGATCAAAGATGGAAACTTCGAAAAATTCGATATTCATTTAAAGTATCATTATTCAAAACCAGTTGTGAGTGATATAAAAGTTATTTCCAAGCCAGGTAGAAGAGCGTATTGTCGTAGTGACGAAATTCCTCTAATTAAAAATGGCTTGGGTACTGTGGTTATTTCAACTTCACAAGGCGTTATCTCGGATCATGAAGCAAGATCTAAGAAACTTGGTGGAGAAGTTTTATTTTCAATATTTTAAGGAATTTATTAAAAAATGTCTCGTGTAGGTAAAGTACCAATTAATATTTCAGATAGCATCAAAGTTAGTCTTAACAAAGATGTCCTAGAGTTTAATTCGGATAAAGAAAATCAAACATACAAGCTTAGTCCAGGAGTTAAAGCTGAAATAAATGATAATCAAATTAAATTATCAGCTATTGACAAATCACTGCCGGATATTTCAATGTTTGTTGGAATGAATAGAAGCAATATTCAAAATATTGTAACTGGATTGATAGATGGCTTTAAGACGACCCTAGAAATTAATGGAGTAGGTTACAAAGCATCTGTGAATGATAATAATATTCTGACTCTAACTTTAGGCTATAGCCATGAAATTTATTATGCTATTCCGGAAGGAATAACTGCAAAATTTGAAAAACCTAATCTAATTACAATTACTGGTCAAAACAAAGTTCTAGTTGGTCAAGTTGCGAGTGAGATTATTTCTTTTAGAAAGACCGAGCCTTATAAAGGTAAGGGGGTTAAAATCCAAGGTCAAAGAATTTTAAGAAAAGAGGGTAAGAAAAAATAATGCTAAATAATACTCAACGAAGAAAATACAGAGTTCGTAGTAACTTGAAAATCAATAATAAGTCAGGAAGGCCTAGAGTTGTTGTTACTCGATCTAATAAAAATATCCATGCTCAGCTTATTGATATTAATGGTAAAGTTTTAAAGGCTTTTTCTACCAAAAACCTTGATGCTACAGAGAAAGGCACTGGTACTGAAAAAGCAAAAAAAGTTGGTATTGAGTTCGCCAAACTTTGCTTAAAAGATAAGATCAGTGAAGTTGTTTTTGATAAAGGGCCTTATATTTATAATGGCCGTGTAAAAGCAATAGCCGAAGGTTGCCGTGAAGCCGGCCTAGCGTTCTAATTAACTTAAAGTAGTAATGTCAAAACAAGCAAAAAATCAAAAAGATAAAGCAAGCAGTGAATTAGTTGAAAGACTAGTCTCTGTGAACAGAGTATCAAAAACTGTAAAAGGTGGTAAAAACATGTCATTTGCCGCTTTAGTGGTTGTTGGTGATAAAAATGGTAAAGTAGGTTTCGCTAAAGGAAATGCGACGGAAGTGACTGATGCTAAAAATAAAGCTTTTGAAAGAGCTAAAAAAGCAATGGTTAAGATTTCTCTTAAAGAGGGTCGCACCATTCACCATGACATTGAAGCAAGATTTTGTTCAGCCAAGGTTCACTTAAGATCAGCTCCAGCAGGTACTGGTGTAATTGCTGGTGGCCCTATGCGTGCAGTCTTTGATTGTGCTGGAATTCAAGATATTGTGGCCAAATCTGTTGGAACTTCAAATCCATATAATATGATTGGCGCAACCTTTGAAGCGCTACAAAATTTACTTTCACCAAAAGTGATTGCGGAAAGACGTTCAAAAGAAATCTCTGAAATTGTCAAAAGAAGAAACCTAGCTTTGGGTAATCTAACTCCTAAAGATAAAGAAAAGAAAGCGGAGGAAAAAAATAATGAGTCAGCTTAATGAATTTCTAAATAAAAAAGTAGTAGTTTCGCAAGTCAAGAGTGAATCTAAGTTAACTGCCAAGCAAAAAGGAAGCCTTATTGGTCTTGGCCTAAGAGGAATTGGGAGTTCCTCTAATTTAAATGCCACCCCAGAAGTTTTGGGTATGGTAAAAAAAGTTAACCACATAGTAAAAATATCATTAACTTAAAAAATATGTCTATTTCTTTAAACGCACTACCAAGATTAAAAAGAAGCGCTCCAAAGAGGGTGGGTAGAGGTATTGGATCAGGAAAGGGTAAAACTTCTGGACGCGGTGTAAAAGGTCAAAAAGCAAGAACTGGCCACCACTCAGTAAAAGGTTTTGAAGGGGGGCAAACCCCAATCTATATGAGATTACCTAAAAGAGGCTTCAATAATATTCTAAGAAAAACAATTCAAGTTGTTAATGTGGATAGTATCTCAAAGCTTGTTGAGAGCAAAAAGATTGATGCAAAATCTAAGATAACTAAAGAAGTATTGGAAAATACAGGTTTAATTAAAGATAAGGCTGTAAAAGTCAAATTGATCATGGGTAAGAATCCGCAGCAAAAAGCTGACTTTAAAGTTGAAGCTGACTCTTACTCTAAAAATGCAAAAGAGTTCAGTGCCCAATGAATCAAGGACAGGTTAATCCAGAGCTGAAAAAGAAAATCTTATTTACGATTTTCGTACTGCTTATTTACAGGTTTGGAACCTTCGTGCCGATTCCAGGTATCAATATAGATGTTATCAAAGGTTTTTTTGAATCTGATGGTGGAAAAATGTTTGGTATGATTAATTTATTCTCTGGCGGAGCGCTAGAAAGAATGAGTATTTTTGCATTAAACATTATGCCTTATATCACCGCATCTATTATCATGCAGCTTTTATCATCAATGCACAAAGGTTTGGAGGCGTTGAAGAAGGAGGGAGAATATGGTAGAGCAAAAATAAACCAATATACCAGATATTTGACTATTATTTTAGCGTTCTTTCAGTCGATCGGCGTTTACTATGCGCTATCAGCAGCTGGAAATAGTGCCTTTATTTCGGATTCTAGGATTTTTATGTGGACCACCTGCGTGAGCTTGGTTGGTGGTACGGTAATGCTAATGTGGTTTGGTGAAAGAATTACCACATCTGGTATTGGAAATGGAATATCATTGATAATTTTTGTTGGTATAGTATCTTCTTTGCCAGCCTCAATTATTCAAATGCTAGAATATTCAAAACAAAATAATGACTTTATCGTTGTTATCTTGTTTTTTATATTGTTTATCGCATTTTTAATGTTTGTATGCTTTGCTGAAAAAACATACAGAAAAATAAAAATACAATATCCAAATGCAGCAATGATGAAAGCTTCTGGAATGAGCGATTCATCATTCTTGCCTTTGAAAATTAATATTTCAGGGGTGATACCTCCAATTTTTGCCAGCTCAATTCTTATGTTTCCAGCAGCTATGGTTCAGTTTTCTGGATCCGTTGATGGAGATTCAATCGTATCTTTATTAAGAAGAGGTAGTCCTTTATATTTAGGGTTATTTGCTGGTTTGATTTTATTTTTCTCATATTTCTATTCGTCAATTATTTTCAATACCGAAGAAATTTCTTCGAATCTAAAAAAAAGTAACTGTTTCATCCTTGGTATTAGACCAGGAAAAGCTACCTCAGAGTTTCTTGATAAGATAATAGCAAGATTAACTTTAATAGGCGGATTATATCTTATATTTGTGTGTATTATACCAGAAATATTAGTTACAAAATATTCTCTACCACTTTATATTGGTGGAACAGGAATTCTAATTATGGTAAATGTTGTCTTAGACCTTATTAATCAGGTCCAATCTCATTTATTTAGCAACAAATATGGTTCTAACGTCAAGAAAAGAAGAGTTAGGGTTAGAGGGCAAGGACAAATGAGATAAGTAATATATTATGAATGTAATTTTTTTAGGAGCCCCAGGATCAGGAAAAGGAACTCAAGCGCAAATGCTAAGTAAAGAGCTCGATATTCCCCAAATTTCAACTGGAGATGCTCTAAGAAAGGAAGTTGAAGAACAAAGTGAAGTTGGTAAGTTGGCAAAATCTTACATGGATGCTGGTGATCTAGTTCCAGACGAGGTTGTGGTTAATATTATTAAAAATAGAATTATAGAAGATGATTGCCAGAAAGGTTTTGTTTTAGATGGGTTTCCAAGAAATATTGCTCAAGCTCAGGTTTTAGATTCTATGTTGGAATCATTGAGTAAAAAAATTGATAAGGTTTTTAACTTTGATGTTGATGCAGAAATATTGGTAAAAAGAATAACTGGTCGCTATACTTGTAAAAGCTGTAACGCCGTTTATAATAAATTTTTCAAACAACCTAAAGAAGAGGGTGTTTGTGATAACTGTCAAGGTACTGAATTCAACAACAGAGCCGATGACAATGAAGAGACTTTAAGAAGCAGGCTTAAAGTTTATAATGATCTTTCAAAACCTTTGATTGGCCATTATGAAAAAAATAACTTGCTTCTTAATATAAAAGCTGTAAAAAATCCGCCCCTCATTTTTGAGGAGCTGCTTAACGCAGTTAATAACTAAAAATAACGAGGTTTAAATTGGCTAGAATTGCTGGTGTTAATATTCCAAAGGAAAAGCGTTTCGTAATCTCTTTAACATATGTTTACGGAATCGGTAAGACGACTGCTCATAAAATTTGTGAGAAACTAAAAATTGATCTTCAAACTAGAACTCACCAAGTTAGTGAAGACGTTTTAGCAAAAGTTAGATCGCTCTTAGAAAAAGAGTACCCTATTTTAGAGGGTGACCTTAGAAGAAAGGTTTCGGGAGATGTCAAAAGATTAATGGATATTGGGTGTTATCGTGGTATTAGGCACGTTAAGAAGCTTCCAGCTCGCGGGCAAAGAACTCACACCAACGCCAGAACCCGTAGAGGAAGAGGCGTTGCAATTGCTAACAAGAAAAAAGCTACAAAATAATATTTAAATTATGTCAGAAACAAAAGCACAAGCTAAGAAAAAAAACGCAAAATCTTCTAGCAAGAAAAAGAAAAATATTGCTAGTGGTGTTATTCATGTTTACGCAAGTTTTAACAATACAATAATCTCTATTTCCGATAACAGCGGCAACACCATTTGCTGGTCATCAGCTGGTAAGCATGGATTTAAAGGTTCTAGAAAGGCAACTCCATATGCTGCGCAAGTTGCAACAGGACATGCGGTCGACATTGCTAAAGAGCATGGTCTACAAAATGCTTCTGTAGAGATTAGGGGTCCAGGAGTTGGTAGAGAAGCATCTCTTAGAGCAATACAAGCATCTGGCATTAATGTATCTATCATCAAAGATATCACTTTTCACCCGCATAATGGCTGTCGTCCCGCTAAAAGACGTCGTGTTTAATTTTGTGAAAAAGGAATTAAAACTATAATATAAATCAAAAAACTTCAAAAAATGGCAATTTTAAAAGAAAGCTGGCACAATCTTACAAAACCAAGCTCAATCATAGCCAAAGATGGCTATGACAATTTCAAGGAAGCCGTAATTGTTATGGAGCCTTTTGCCAGAGGATTTGGTGACACGTTAGGTAATGCTCTTAGAAGGGTTCTTTTGTCTTCAATAACTGGTTTTGCTGTCACTTCGGTGAAAATTGAAGGTGTAATGCACGAATATAGCACCATTGACGGTGTAAAAGAAGACGTTTTAGATATCATTATGAATCTAAAATCTCTAGCTATCACTAAAGAAGATGCTTCAAGCACTATATTAAAATTATCGGCAAATGAAGAAGGTCCAGTTTATGCTGGTTCAATCGAAGTTCCGGCCGGAGTCGATATCATTAATAAGGATCTCCTAATCTGCACTCTTAATAAAGGAGCAAAAATTGATATGCAAATGACTGTTGAGCATGGAAAAGGCTATGTTGTTGCAGAAAAGGGTAAAAAAGTCGAAGACAAGGCGGTTGGAACAATACAAATTGATTCAATCTTTAGTCCAGTTAAAAAAGTTTCTTATAAAGTCGAAAATTCTCGTGTTGGTCAAATTACTGATTTTGATAAGCTTACGATGGAAATTCACACTGATGGAACTGTTACTCCGCAAGATGCTTTAGGAATTGCCGCTAAGATTCTGCAGGAACAGTTGCAGGTATTCATTAATTTCAATGTGGAAGAAATTGACGCTCCAGTTGAAGATGAATCTAGCTCTGAGCCAGAGTTCAATAAAAATTTACTTAAAACAATTGATGAGCTCGAACTTTCAGTTCGTTCTTACAATTGTCTTAAAAATGAAAACATCATTTATGTTGGTGATTTAGTTTCAAGAACTGAAGTTGAAATGCTTAAAACTGCCAACTTCGGTAGAAAATCTCTTAATGAGTTAAAAGAAAATCTTAAATCCATGGGATTAGGTTTTGGAATGAAGCTCGTAAACTGGCCACCAAAAAATATGGACGACCTTCTGAAGTTAAAGAATAAGGAGTTTTAAGAAATGAATCATAGAATCAAAGGAAGAAAACTTAGCCGTAACTCGGCTCATAGAAAAGCTTTAATGAGAAATCTTGCTATTTCTCTTATTGAGTATGAGTTTATCAAAACTACTTTGCCAAAAGCAAAAGAGTTAAGACCATATATTGAAAAGCTTATTACTCTTGCTAAAGTCGATAACTTGGCTAATAGAAGATTAGCTATTTCAACTTTAGGCAACCAAGAGATAATTGAGAAATTATTTACGGTTGTAGGTAAAAATGCTGCCAAAAGAAATGGTGGTTATACTAGAATCATGAAATATGGTTTTAGAACAGGAGACAAAGCTCCTATGGCAATTATTGAAATAGTTGACAGAAAAGTAGTTGTTGAGACTTCTAAAGAAGAATCAGATAGTAAAAAAACCAAAAGATCAGCTACAAAAAAAGAAAATAAAAAAGAAGCTGCTGCTTAAATATAACAAAGTTTGATTATGAAAAATTACATTAAAGATTTTGATAAATCTCAAATTGAAAAACTCAATAAAGATCGTGGCTTTAAAATTCCTAAATTCAAAGCCGGCGATACCGTTAGTGTGAAATATAAAATTGTTGAAGGTGCTAACTCTCGTATTCAGGCATTCAACGGTGTTGTTATTGCTAGATCTAAAGATGAGTCAAATTACTGCGCAACTTTTACAGTTAGAAAAATCAGTGGTGGCATTGGAGTTGAAAGAAAATTCACTTTATATTCGCCGTTAATTGCAGGTATTGAAGTATTAAAAAGGGGTGTTGTTAGACGTTCCAAGCTTTATTATTTGAGAGACTTAACGGGTAAAGCTTCAAGAATCAAAGAGAAGTTGCAATTTGATAATAAAGCTGAAGTTAAAGAAGAATTTAAAGATTCTTTAGCAGAAAAGACGGCAGAGAAAAAGGAACTTTCCGCTGTAAAGAGTGAAGATAAAATTGAAGAAAAAGTTACTGAAACTGCCGAACCTAAAGCTGAAGAAAATAAGTAATATCTTTAAGTCCATCAACTATTAAAGAGCGAGATGGACTTAAATTAATAAATTTATTCCCCTCATGAGGTTAAATATACAAAATTTTCTTGTAATATCACTCTTGGCCTTCCTCTTACAATCTTGTGCTGATCCTTCAAAATATGGTGTTGTTAAAACTCACGGTGATAAAAACTCTTTTATGTTTTTAGTTAGTGAAGATTTTAGCAAGAAACATAAACATTCTAAATCTGATCCATTAAATCCAAGAATATCCAAAGCCGAGTCCAAGCTTTTATCATCTTTATTAGAAAGAGAACGGATATGCACAGATAATTCAATAAGTCCTTCATATGTTATTACATCCAAGCAAGAAAAGATCTATGACGCTACCTACGCATCTTTAATAGAAGAAAACTATAATGCTAAGTCAATTACTCCGCTGACCTTCTATGGTAGATGTAGATAAGTTTCATAACAAAAAACTCTTGCTAAAATAAGATCAAAATATATAAATCCTTGCTATAATTTTAACCAACTTTTCATCAATAATGGCTAATAGTTTAACAGGAAGTTTCTTAGAAATTCTGGTTTCAAAGACCTTGGTGGTTTTCATTTCAACTACATTTTCAATATTATTAATAATGTTAACGCTAAATATTATTACTGTAGACGAGGTCATTGATATATTTAACATGTCTCCAGAGGCCGCTAACGCCTTTAGAACTGTTGTTTCTCGTATTCAAGAGGTCACTCACAATATTTTAGACATTGTATCGCAACTCTTTAATAAGATATTTTCTTGGGCTGGAGTAGAAGCTGATTTTAACGATATTAAAGTTGATGTTAATAAGGGTTCGACAACAACTGTAGAGCCTCCTAAACCTCCTTTATATGGTAATCCAGGGAAATAATGTTTTCCTATCCAAATTAACTACTAGTGTTAGCTCTAATAAACCTCGTAAGGCTTAAATTACTCTTTGTACTATGTATTCCGCTTTTTTTAGTCAATAAAGAGAGGGCGGTCTTTTACTTCTTAAAATTATCCGGTCCTTCATTCATTAAATTAGGTCAAGTACTATCAACGAGACCCGACTTGGTTGGTGATAATCTGGCTAAAATATTGGCTAAATTTCAAGATGATCTTGACCCATTTTCTGTTAAAAAAGTGGAGAAGATTATTGCTAAGGAATATGGATCAACGGTACATGATATATTTAAAGAGATAGATTATAAGGCTTGTGCATCGGCTTCAATTGCACAGGTTCATAAAGGAGTACTTAATGCAAATAACCGAAAAGTTGCCATTAAGATATTGCGTCCAAACATTGCGAAAACGGTCTCTCGCGATATAAGAACTCTTAATGTATTAATATTTTTTGTTAGAATATTTTCTAAATTCT
>JADHOZ010000016.1 GCA_016778745.1 Rickettsiales bacterium | reverse complement strand
AATATTATCAAAAAACATAGAAACTAACTAGAAAATCGATGAATTTCTAACGAAATTCAAACCAAATTCATTGTAATATTGGTAAGTTCGGATTTTCTGATAAATATTTAAATAAAAGTTAGATTTGAGACAGACCCATAAGATTTGGAATGAATTATTTTCAGTAGAGCAAGCACGGATTATTAGTCTTTTAATCAAAAGAGTAGATATAGCTCCAAATGGCATAAATATCAAAATTTATAAAGAAGGTCTTAATTCATTATCAAACGAACTGGTCAATTAATATGGAAACAGAATCTCAAGCAGAAAATATAACAGAAGATAATGATACCATTAACATCTTCATGCCAATAAATATAAAAAGACGTGGTGGCACAGCTATGATAATGGCATCAAGAAATAGCGAACAAATTCAAAAAACCTACTTCGATGAAAAAATGATTAAAACTTTTGGCAAAGCTTATAAATGGAAAATGCAGATGGAAGAGGGTGTTGTGAGTTCTTTAGCTGATATCGCTAGACAAGAAAAGGTAGGAACTTCTTACGTTAGTAAGGTTTTTAATCTCAATTTTATTTCACCAAGGATTGTGAAGAGAATATTAACCGGCACTCAGCCAAGGACGTTAAAGTTGCAGGATATTACTAGTAATAGAAATTTATCTGATGTTTGGGAAGAGCAGGAAGAAGTTTTGGGATTTAATTAAATCTTCAATTTATTGGTTTTGTTTTTTTTGCAATTTTTTAGATCTGCGAGTAGAGAGATGTTTTCTGTTGGCTAGATGGGAGATAATTAGATGAGGCAGTGTGTAGTTTTTACTTTTTGTCTTTAGTTCTTGAAGCCAATTCTTTATTTAAAATTTTCAGTTGGTTTTTGATATGGTCAGAAAAAGCCGCAATTCCAAATAATTGCTCATCTGAGAATCCGAATCTTTCTTTCGTAAATTCATCTAAGTCGGAAGAGCATTTTAATAGTGATGATTTTAGTAGGTGGTAGCTGATTTTGCTGCTTAGGTATTGCTCTAGTTTTTCTGTTTCTTTCATGATTATTTCTTATAAAGTTAATAATTAAAAACGTCTTATAGCCAATATTAGATAGGCCTCAGGCTATGTTAATTTTTACTCTCTGGAGAGGTGAAGTCAAGTGGAAGAAGGGTTTAGTGGTTGAAGTATTGCTCAATAAAACTATATATACTTTTAGTTTTAGTAAAAAAATTATAAAAATGATGATAATTGATAGTAATGTTTTCTCAGAATCACTAACTTTTTTTGCAACTATCGGAACCTTCATTCTAGGAGGAGTTGCTCTAAAGACATGGAAAGATGAGTATATAGGGAAGAAGAAAATAGAACTTGCTTCAGACATTGTAGAAAATGCATGTAATGTACAAGATCTTATGCTTTATATTAGGAGCGGCTCCACTTTTGGATACGAGTCAGATAAAATAAAGAAAGATCTCAAAGAAGAGATTGGCGACTTTAAGTTAAAAGAAAACAAAGTTCATTATTTAGTCCCTCACTATAGGATAGCGGAGAATCATGAGAAAATCATGCGTTTTATGCAGTTGAAAAACAAAGCTCAAATATACTGGGAGGAGGATGTAGTTCAGCTTTTTGGTAAAATGAATCAAATAATTAACAGAATAGATTTATCATCAAAACATCTGTATCAATTTGATTTAGATAAGGATCAGAGACAAAAAAATGAAAATGATATTTGGAATATGGGAGAGGAGGATAAAATCTCTTTAGAAGTATCAGCTATTGTAGAAGAACTTAAATTTAACCTTGAGCCGTTGTATAAAGATAAAAAAATTAAGTGGAAAAAAATTAACTAATTATGAGAACAATTAAACTAAATCACCAACAATGGAAATTGGATGAAAATAGCCCTCTTGCTAAAAAAGGTGGTTTTGGTCAGGTTTTTGAAGGATATGATTCGAATAATGATAAATTTGCTATAAAAAAATTAGGAATAGATGTTTCTGATTCGGCCAATAGGGAAATTGCAATTGGAGAAAAACTTTCAATTAGTGTCTTTAAAAACGTTGTCCCAATCGTTGATTATGGGCAAGATGCTGACTCTAATCAGTATTTCTTGGTAATGCCGGTATGTTCAAAGAATCTTCAAGAAGAAATAGATACAAGAGGTGCTCTTTCAGTAGATGAGTCTTTAAAAATATTATTAGAAATATTAAATGGTTTAAAAGAAGTAGATAACATTGTTCATAGAGATTTAAAGCCTCAAAATATATTGTTTTATAATGGATCCTGGAGAATAGCAGATTTTGGTATTGCAAAATTTGTAGAAGATTCAACTTCTCTTAATACTTTAAAGGGATTTTTGAGTAAGCTTTACGCAGCACCAGAACAATGGCGTTCAGAAAGAGCAACTCAAGCCACTGATATTTATGCTATTGCATGCATTGCTTACGTGTTAATTACCGGAAGTCCTCCTTTTTACGATGAAAACGCAGATCTACAAAAATGTCATTTGCATGAAAGTCCAAAAATTATAACTCAAATTCCTCCTAAAGTTAGTAGTTTGTTATTATTAATGTTAAGAAAACCTAAAGATATTAGACCATCTATAAAGCGATGTGTTGATGTTTTTAGTGAGGCGTTAGATGCCCCTGATCTCAGCCAAAATAGTGTGAGTATAAATTTACTACAGAAAGCTTCTGTTATTATTAATGCAGAGGAGTCTAAAAAGGAAAGTGATATGCAAGTTTCTAATGATAGGAAGAAGATGCGTGATCTAATTTTTGATGAAATGGCTATTGAAGTGAGGCAGCTTAAAGATAGTCTTTTCGAGACAATAAAGGAGGCGTCAAGTATGACCTCTAATGATAGAGATAAAACCTCTATATCCTTCGGCAAGGCTACTATTACCTTTGATGTAGGAAGTAATCGTAGTGGAATTTATGGAATACAAAGATCGGACGATGCATTATTTGCTGGTGATGGCGGTTGGGGTGTGAACAGGAAACAATCTGATTGGGATATAATTGCATATACAAAAATTACTTTGGAGCAAAAACAATATGCTTTAAATCCTTATGAAATAAGTGCAAATCTAGTTCTTGGTCGTCCAGATCAAAATTCTGAATACAGGTGGTATGAAATGTCATTCTTCTCATCATTTGGACAACAAAGACGTTATCAACCTTTTGCGCTAGATTATCCATGGGAAATTGATTTAGCGCTTTCAAGAGTAATGAGTGAATTTAGTTTAGCTTATGACAAACCTAGCTTGGTAGATGGAGAAAACGTGGACTCTTTTATTAGTTATTGGATTCAGAAGTTTGCAGATGCAGCAGTAGGAAAGTTAGAAAGGGAAAGGCATCTTCCTTTTAATAGATAGGCGTAAGAAGTTCGTAAAATTACCTATAAATTCAACTGCATAGCAGTCGAAGAAGTTCGACGGAAAATCCAGCAAGCCAATGTCTATCGATGCGTACCTTTTTTGAAAAGGTACGACCCAAACGGAGAAACAGAGAATGTTTGGGGTTGTTTTGGCGAAATATTATAATTTTCGGAGAAGGTTTAGTACGACCCAAATGGAAATTTAAAATCGTGTGATGCCGCTATTACTGGGCTTGCTGGGCCAGTTGAAATATGATGAAAGTGTCTGGAGAATTGAGTTGTACTAGAATAGTGGCGGACAGGGTGAGATTCGAACTCACGGTACGCTTGCACGCACGGCAGTTTTCAAGACTGCTGCCTTAAACCACTCGGCCACCTGTCCATAAAGAAATGAAGAGTTACTTTATTTTACGACTGCCTTTTAAGGCAGTGTTACTCGTCGGTTTTTTTTATTTTTTCTGAATGAGATTCAACTTTATTAAAAAATCGCTTTGTAATTTTTTAATAAAGTTGTCAAGACTGCTACTTTAAGTTAGTCGGCCAACTGTCCTCAGTCAGAAGGGAGAGATTATCTCATGGGTTTTTTTAATTGCAAGTGGTGAAGTTTATTTATCTTCTTGATCCTCTTGATTGGGATTTTCTGCTATTTTTATTTCGGCAAAATCCGGAAGGTTGATAGTGATTTTATTGTTATCAATGTCGACTTCTGGAAAAAATTCATCTTTGAAAGCAAAATATTCTTCTTTTAAATATTTGGGTTTTATTGCTTTTTTGTCAAATTCAATTAAAACAATGGTACCAGCGCCGTGATCATCGATGCTGTTGATTTTTCCTATTTTTTCTCCATTTTCGTGATGAATGACATCCATCCCTATTAAATCTGCATAATAATATTCATTTTTTGCTGCTGCGTGCAATTGATCTCTTTCGATGTAAATTTCGGTTTTTCTTTGTGCCTCGGCTGCGTCTCTAGTTGTTGCGCCATTTAGAGTTGCAATCATTACTGGATTGCCATTTTGATATTTAACCGGGGTTTTATTTTTGTTAGTATATCTAACAACAATTGCATTATCATTTTGGTCGATTAATTCGTATTTTTCTAGATTTAGTGGTTCATCAGAAAATACCACAATCTTGACTTGGCCTTTAATACCAAATTCCGATAAAACTTTAGCTAAGAGAATTCTTTTATTGCTAGGCATTGGTTTGGTTGAATTCGTCGTTTCTAAGTTGTTTTGCTAATTTATCTAAAATCGCATTAACAAACGTGACTTTTTTGTCATCAAAAAAGCTTGATGCAATATCAACATATTCATCAATAATCACTTTTGCTGGTGTTGTTTTAGCATAAGTAAGTTCGAAGCAGCCAAATCTGATTATCTGTAGCGTTACCTCATCGATTGCTTCAAGATTCCATGGAGATTTTAACAACTCTTCGATATTTTTATCAATATTTTTAGTGTTATTTTTTAAACCCTCTATTAAATTGCTTAGAAAGTCCTTATTTATATTTTTCTCGTAAGAGGAAACATCTTCATCTTGTTTAAGTAAATAATTTTCAACCACATCTTTAGCAATGTGGCTAAGTTCAATTTTTTCTTCAAAAAATTCAAATTGATAAAAAATCTGAATAGCCATCAGTCTGGAGAGACTTTTTTTATTTATAATTTTTATATTTTTTTCCATCTATTAAATCAGTCTTAATTATGAGAATCGCTAATTCTAAAACATTTGTTATTTTTCTTGCAAGCATCTTAATTTTCGTCAGCGTTAATTCTTATGCTAGCGATATAAAGCCATATTTTAAAGGGACGTCAGTTTCTCCTGAATTGTTAAAAAATCCATCATTGCCCGCATCTAAAAAATATAAAGACGAAGTCCGATATATTATCAAGTTACAACAAAATCCTGATCTAGGAGAGATTGAAGAAGCATTTAAAGAAAGGCACCTTGAACCAGAGATGGTTGCCACGTTTGTTAATAAAAATCTAACGAGAGATAAATGCCAAAAATTATATCAATTACTCGATCGTGTGCATCAAACTTCCAGAGTAGTGACGTCAAATGCTAAAAATTATTGGGATATGAAAAGACCTTACGTCGCAATAGAAACAATAAAACCATTAATAGCCGCCCATTCAAACCCTGCCTACCCAAGTGGTCATACCACAGGAAGTTACACTATTGCAAGAGTGTTATCGATGGTTTTTCCAAAACAAAAAAGTGAATTTATAAGTAGAGCTCAAGAAATAGCCGAACATAGAATATTGGTTGGTATGCATTTTCCTCAAGATATTGAGGCTGGGAAAGAACTTTCTTTATTGATTGTTGGAGGTCTGATTCAAGATAAACATTTTCTCAAAGACTTAGAAAAAGCAAAAAAAGAAGTTTTGGATATTGATAAATAACAAGACCTTTCCTAAGCTAGAGCCATCAATTAACAATTAATAATTAATCCAGATGCCAAAAAGAACTGATATAAAATCAATCTTAATAGTAGGTGCCGGTCCAATTGTAATTGGTCAGGCTTGTGAATTTGATTACTCGGGAACTCAAGCATGTAAAGCGCTTAGAGAAGAAGGATATAAAGTTATTCTCATCAATTCGAATCCAGCAACTATTATGACCGATAGAAAAATTGCTGATCGAACTTACATTGAACCAATTACTCCAGAAATCGTTGAAGAAATCATTAAAAAAGAAAGGCCAGACGCGCTATTACCAACAGTAGGTGGGCAGACTGGTTTAAATTGTGCTCTAGCGCTAGAAAAAAATGGTACTTTAAAAAAATATAATGTTGAATTAATAGGTGCTTCAGTTGAGGCAATTAACAAAGCTGAAGATAGATTATTATTCCAACAAGCCATGGACAAAATTGGCTTAGAAACGCCAAAAAATGCCATTGTAAAAAACCTAAAAGAAGCAAAAGAAATTCTAAAAGACATTGGCCTGCCAGCAATTATTAGACCATCTTTTACAATGGGCGGGGCAGGTGGTGGTGTGGCTTACACCGAAGATGATTATTTCAAAATAATAGAATATGGTCTAACAATTTCTCCGGTTAATGAGGTATTAATTGACGAGTCAATTATTGGCTGGAAAGAATATGAAATGGAAGTTGTTAGAGACAAAAATGATAATGCCATCATTATTTGCTCAATTGAAAATGTAGACCCAATGGGTGTTCATACCGGAGATTCAATTACGGTAGCTCCCGCATTAACCTTAACTGATAAAGAATATCAAAATATGAGAAATGCTTCAATAGCAGTTCTTCGAGAAATTGGCGTGGAAACCGGGGGATCAAACGTACAATTTGCTGTAAACCCAGAAAATGGCAAAATGACTGTTATTGAAATGAATCCAAGAGTATCGAGATCGTCAGCTTTAGCATCAAAAGCAACCGGTTTTCCAATTGCTAAAGTAGCAGCTAAGCTAGCAGTAGGCTATACGCTAGATGAAATTGATAATGATATTACTGGTGGAAAAATCCCAGCCTCATTTGAGCCGACAATTGATTATGTTATAACAAAAATACCCAAATTTACCTTCGAAAAATTCAAGGGCAGTGATAATATTTTATCGAGCTCAATGAAGTCTGTAGGTGAGGTCATGGGAATTGGTAGATCTTTTTTAGAAAGTTTCCAAAAAGCTCTAAGATCAATGGAGAGTGGTCTAACGGGCCTTGATGAAGTTAAGCTTGCCACAACTGACAAAGATGAAAGAGTTAAATTGATAAAAGAAAAATTAAAAATTGCGGCTCCAAATAGGATAATGCTTATTGCTCAGGCTTTAAGAGAGGGGATTTCAATCAAGGAAATTAATGAAATTACTTTCTATGATCCATGGTTTTTGGAACAAATTAACTCGGTTATAATTGTTGAAGAAGAAATTAGAAAAAATGGTTTGCCAGAAAAATATGAAGAGTTTTTAAATCTTAAAAAGATGGGTTTCTCCGATGCTAGATTAGCTAAAATTACAGGATCTAGTGAAGATGAGGTGAGAGAAGTTAGGCGAAAATTAAAAATACACCCTTCATATAAAAGGGTAGATTCTTGTGCTGCTGAGTTTGAGTCTAATACTTCTTATATGTATTCTAGCTATGAATAAAATTGTTAATAAAGCATTAAGAGGATCAAGAGGATCAAGAGCATTTTCATTGTTGGAATTATCTATAGTAATCGTAATAATAGGTATATTGATTGTTGGTGTAGTTGGCTCTAAACATTTTATAAAAAAATCTCGTATTTTAGCAGCAAGAACTCTAACCAAGAGCTCTCCGATATCAGGAATTAAAAATAATGAATTGTGGTTAGAAACTAGTATTAATAGCTACGCTTTTAATGATAGTAATGAGAGTCTGGTTAGTGGTGACAATATCATTTCCTGGATAGATAATAGTTATAATCAAAGTAAACCTATTGTTAGTGAAGTTGGTTTGGGTGCGACTTTTTCTAACAGTATTGGGGGTATCCATGCTTTACAATTTGATAATTCCGATAGTAATTATTTAGAAATACAAAATCCTACTTTTCTTGAAGGTACAGATTACACAATTTTTGTTTTAGAAAAAAGATTAGGATCGGGAAGAAATTATTTTATTGGTGAAGAGGGATCTACTGATAACCAATCTTTGGCGTTAGGATATGATACAGATTCTACGATAATACATTCTCAAGGTGGTGATAATAGCTATAGTGCTAATATTGAAGGTTACGCTGCTAGTTCAGGTTCTTCAAGGGTGTTTACTTTCGTGTCTTCAAGTGCTGAGAGTAAAAAAGAAATTTATATTAATGGTGTATTGTCTGCTCAAAGTACTTCTAACCCTAATAGTTTGTCTAATTTATCAAATATTGCGATTGGCAAAGAATATAATGGTGAAATAGGTGAAATTGTCATTTTTAGTAGGGCTCTTAAGTCTTCCGAAAGAGAGGCGATAGAGAATTATTTGGGGAAAAAGTGGAAATCTTCCATTCTCCGTGATCAGGTAAATAGCGGGTCATGTATTGGAGGAATTTCAACATCGTCTGGGTGTCTATGTTCTGTAAATATTGGTGGTGTATTGGATACTCAAGTTAGCGAAGGTAGTGGAGAGTTTGAATGTACTGGTTCAGAATATGGATCTGATACTGTAGATTATAGTTGCTCTTCAGGAATCCTTAGTTTAACAGGGGAAAATACTAGCTGTAGTTGTTCTCTAGGATATTTTAGTTCTGGGGGTGTGTGTGGTCAAAATTGTGATATAGCTGGTCTTTATACGGGTATTTCTGAGACAGAACTGTATCACGGATCAACACAAGATATTATATGTGGTTCTCAATATTCAGGAACGGTTAATGTTTCTTGTGATGATGGAAATCCAACTGCTAGTGGGCAGTGTAATTTGAAATGTCATGGTACGATTGCTGGTATTGGTAGCTATGATTTAAACACTGGTACTGGAAATGTTTTTTGTGATGAATTAGGTTTTGATGGTAATTCAGTCTCTTATAATTGTGATAATGGTGATATAGATATTAACAATGATTCTTGTCTATGTGGAGTAGGTTATGTTAATGGCGAAGCTAGGTGTGATTCTTGTGACGTGGGATATAATGATAATGAGGCGAGTGGAGTTTGTGTTGAAGATACTTTTTGTACTTTTAGTGGTTATGAATTTGTTGATGATGGGACGATTGTAGAAGTTGGTTCAACTCAAATAGGATGTAAAAGTGGTTATACTGGAAATGTTAATTATACATGTAATTCCTCTGGTTCTCCGGTAATAACTTCAAATGAATGCTTATTAGAGCAATGTTCTATCACAAACTCTACCTCAAGTAATCAAGTTGAAACATTAACATCTAATAACATGGTGGTTCATATTTTTAAAGCAACTAGAACATATGGATTTAAATGTGACATAGGAAGAAATGCGGAAATATTAGTTGTTGCAGCTGGAGGTGATGGTGGAATTAGGGAAGCTTCAAGAAACGGCGCTGGTGGTGGTGCTGGTGGCCTAGCTTATTCTTCATCATATTATATTGGAACAAATAATTACAATATTACAGTTGGTGGACCAAATATAAATAGTTCTGGAAATAATTCATCTATTAGTGGTGTTGTTACAACATATGGAGGTGGTAGAGGAGCTTCTGGTTGGTCTTCTGGGCCTTCTAGCAGCGGAGGTAGTAGTGGAGGTAAGACAAGAGTATATGGTAATATTCAAGCAGAAACTAAAGGTGCTATTCATGATACATCTTCTAATTTTCAATTATTTGGCTCTAAAGGTGGCGGCGGTTCCTGTTCTGAGACTGGCTCTTCTGGCGGAGGAGGAGCTGGAGGAGTTGGAGGTGGTTGCGCAAATATAGGTTATCAAGTTGGTCCAGTAGGGGGTAGTGGAAAATCTTATACTATTGCTGATACCGAAGGTATTATATCTACTGAATATGCTGTTGGTGGAGGAGCGAATACTACAACATTTATTGAAAATAGGGGTAATGGTGGTGATGGATATAATTCAAATATAAATGCATCAAAAGGTGTCGTGGTTATTAAATATAGTATAGTTCCATAAATTAATAATGATGATCTTAATGATTATGATCATGGTGATGTTGATAAATTCCTACATTGCTTTTTCTGCCAAATAAGGAAATATATATATTCAGTGTGACTATTAACATTTTCTGGTGTTCCAAAGTAGCAATGCAATAGATTGGATCAGTTTTATTATTGTTAGTAGGTCGTGCGATATTAGCAATATAGAGTAGCTCTTGGTCTTTTTAAGATTTTCAATTGTTACCCAATGCTGATTTTAATATTCTCGGTAGAATTTTGGCAATTGATGTTGCGCCCTCGCTATTTTGATCAATAGGGGTAATGATTTCAATTTTTTTAATTAAGATTGCGATATTTCTTATAATTTTATTTTTATTAAAGAGAAATTCTCAAGGCTACAACGAATTTATTATTTAAGGTAATTGATGATTTTTCTAGAAATATCTTGGGAGTTAATACCAAAATGTTTAAATAAATCTTCGGCTTTTCCAGAAGCTCCAAAGCTATTCATTCCACAAAATAAGTAATCAACATTATTTAAGAATTTATGCCATCCTTGGCCAATACCCGCTTCGATTGCTACTTTTAAGACATTTTTTTCGCCTAAGATTTTTTCTTTGTAAGATTTATCTTGTTTATCGAAAAGTTCAAAAGACGGTACAGAAATTATTCTGGCTTTAATATTAGCTTTGTTTAGTTCTTCTTTTGTTTGAAGTGCTACTTCAACCTCCGAACCCGATGCATAAATAATAGTATCAGGGTTTGATTCTTCAGAAATTATGTAGGCACCATACTCGGTTTTATCCTCTTTTCTGTCAATGTGAGGAAGTCCTTGTCTGGTTAAAACAATTGCTGATGGAGTTTTTTTATTATTCAGAGCTTGCTCGTAGCATTTTAAAGTTTCGAGCATGTCACATGGTCTAAAAACATTTAAATTTGGAATTCCTCTAAGCATTGCTAAATGCTCAATTGGTTGGTGAGTTGGTCCATCTTCTCCAAGTCCAATTGAATCATGAGTAAAAACATAAATGACTTGTTGCTCCATTAGTGCTGCTAGTCTGATCGCTGGTTTCATGTAGTCAGCAAACACTAAAAATGTTCCAGCAAATGGAATAAAGTTGCTGTGCAAAGCAAGTCCATTCATGATTGCGCCCATTGCATGTTCGCGAACTCCATAATGAATGTATGATCCCGAAAAATCATTGGCCGAAATTGCCTTGGCATCAGATGTTTTCGTTAGAACTGAACCAGTTAGGTCGGCAGAGCCACCAACCATTTCATCCAATTCTTTGCAAAGCAATTCTAAAACTTGTCCAGAAGCTTGTCTGGTTGCTTTCTTTTCTTTTTTAGAAATTATTTCTTGCGCAAAATCATCAATTTTTCTTTTTAAATCAGTCGGAAATTCTTTTTTAAGAACTCTATCCAAATATTTATTATCTGCTTTTTCATATTTTTCTTGCCAGATATTATAATCACCAAGAGATCTTTGACCAAATTCAAGCCATTTATTTTTTAAATCCTCAGGAATTTCAAATTCGCCGTGTGGCCAATTAAGATTTTTTCTAACAACTTTAATTTCTTCATCACCCAAAGGAGAGCCGTGACATTTTTCTGTACCAGATTTAGCAGGAGATCCGTAGCCAATCGTTGTTTTACAAGCAATCATGATGGGTTTGTTGGATGTTTGTGCTGTTGAAAGCGCATCTCTGATTTCATCAAAGTTATGACCATCAATTTCAATAACATTCCAATTGCACGCTTCAAAACGAAGTCTCATATTTTCGTTGGTAGTTAGATTGGTATTGCCGTCAATTGAAATTGAATTATCGTCCCACAAAACAACCAAGTTATTTAATTTTAAATTTCCGGCAATTGAAATGGCTTCTTGCGAGATGCCCTCCATCAAGCATCCATCTCCGGCGATACAATAAATTTTGTGATCAATTAAATCTTCACCAATTCTAGCTTTTAGCATTTTTTCAGCCAAAGCCATACCAACTGCATTAGTAATTCCCTGTCCCAAAGGACCAGTTGTAGTTTCAATTCCATCAATGTGACCAAACTCTGGGTGCCCTGCGCATTTTGCCCCTAATTGTCTAAAATTTTTAATATCATCAAGGGTGATGTCATCATAACCTGTTAAATAAAGTAGTGAATAAATTAACATTGATCCATGTCCGGCTGACAAAATAAAACGATCGCGATTTAACCAATTTGGATCTTTAGGATTAAACTTCAAAAACTCACTAAATAATATTGTGGCTACGTCAGCAATTCCCATCGGCATACCGGGGTGACCAGAATTAGCTCTTTGAACAGCATCAATCGAAAGAAATCTAATGCAATTAGATAAATTAGTTGTTAATTCGTTATTCATTTTGTAATTTTGTCAAAAATTAAGGAGAGGTCGCGCAAGTTAGACCCAAATGTGTCATAAATCAAGCTATTACTTACAAATATGTCTGAAACAATAAGGGAAAATGCGGATCAAACGACAACAATAATCAAGCTACTGCCAAACATAGTTACGTTAACAAGTTTGTGTATTGCTCTAACAGCAATTTTACACTCTTTTCATGGTAAATATTATGAAGCTGCTGGATTCCTTTTGTTTGCTGGCTTCATGGATGGTTTAGATGGTAGATTAGCAAGATATTTAAATAGTAGTAGTGACTTTGGTGCTCAGCTAGATTCTTTAGTGGATTTTGCCAATTTTAGTATTGTGCCTGGAATCGTCATTTATTTTTGGGTTTTGCATTACGGATTTGATTCTAAATATGCTTGGTCTGTTGTTTTGTTTTACGTTGTTTGTGGGGCTATTAGACTAGCTAGGTTTAATGTTGATTTAGGCGATGATGAAACATCGAAATTAAAAGACTATTTTTTTAAAGGAATCCCTGCCCCTGCGGGTGCGGCATTATTGATGTTTCCAATAATTTTAAATAGAGAATTTGGCGAGGGAATATATGATAATCCAGAATTAATTATTGCTTATTCAACGATCATAGGGTTTTTAATGGCAAGTACTGTACCAACTCTTTCTCTAAAAAAAATTCCAATTAGAAATGATTTCTTTTATTTAACCTTAGTATTTTTAGGACTACTAATAATTGGTCTTTTATCAAAACCATGGTTTACATTAGTGATAATAGGCTTAATCTATTTAATATCGATTCCGATTACCATCATTTCTTATCTAGGAATAAAAAATAAATTAAAATAGTTTATGAGTAAAAAAGTTTTAATTTTAAACGGCCCAAATCTAAATTTGCTACATATCAGAGATAAAGAAATTTATGGTCACGGTAGCTTGGCAGGAATTGCTAGAAATTGTAAAGAGGCGGCTGATCACCTTAGCATAGACATTGATTTCTTGCAATCAAATAATGAAGGTGAGTTGGTAGATATGATTCAAAAAGCAATTGATAATGTTGATGGTATCATTATTAACGCTGCTGGTTATACGCACACTTCTGTGGCGATCAGAGATGCGTTGGAATTATTCAAAGGAAAAAAGATTGAGCTACATATCTCAAATATCTTCAAGCGAGAAGACTTTAGACAGCATTCTTATTTAAGTGATGTAGTTGACGCCGTCATTTCTGGTTTAGGAGTAGAGGGCTATGTAGTAGCACTTAGAGCAATAAATGAAATGATATAGTAATGGACAATATTCCTTTAAAAATTACTAATATCACAAAAAAATTTGATAGAGAAGTTCTAAATAACATTAATTTAGAAGTTAAAAATAATGAAATTTTTGGCTTTATTGGTTTGAATGGAATTGGTAAAACTACACTAATAAAAATTATCTTAGATTTATTAGAGCAAGATGATGGAGAAGTGGAAATATTTGGAGTTTCCAGATTATTGCCAAAGGCAAGAAAAAGACTATGTTATTTGCCAGAAAAATTCCAACCTTCAAATCATCTAAAAGGTGAAGAATTTATTAAATTTGTTTTAAATTTTTACGACAAAAAATTTGACGAGAAAAAGGCAAAAAAAATTTGTAAAAATCTCGATCTAAAATTTGAAGTCTTAAAAGAAAAAGTTACCAGATATTCAAAAGGAATGACCCAAAAACTCGGTTTATTAGCGGTATTATTATCTGAAGCTGATTTAATAATATTAGATGAACCAATGAGTGGCCTTGATCCAAAAGCTAGAATTGCTCTAAAAAATGAGTTAATAGCTTACAAAGACTTGGGAAAAACAATATTTTTCAGCTCTCATATTTTATCCGACATGGACGAAATATGTGACTCAATAGCGGTACTAAGCAACGCTAAAATAGCTTATCATGGAACTCCAAAAGGTTTCAAAGATAAGCATGGTTTTGACAATTTAGACAAAGCCTTTTTAAAAGAAATCGGAGTAAACTAAAATGACGGCACAAATTATTAACGGCAAAGAAATAGCGACTAAAATTAAACAAAATATTGCTAAAGAAGTTGAAAAACTAAAAAAGCAGCATGGTATTACCCCAACTTTAGCGGTGATATTAGTTGGTAATGATCCAGCAAGTGAAGTTTATGTAGGAAATAAAGAAAAAGCGGCTCATTTAGTAGGAATGAATTCTATCCAATTTAAAATGGCTGCTGATATTTCAGAAGAAGATTTAATAGCTAAAATTACCGAATTAAATAACGACAACAATATTCATGGTATTTTAGTGCAATTACCTTTACCAAAACATATTGATACTACAAACGTTATTAAGACAATAAATGATAAAAAAGATGTTGATGGGTTTAATGTTGTTAATGTTGGTAAATTAGCGACAGGTCAATTAAGTGGCGATGAAAAGGCATTGGTTCCTTGTACTCCGTTGGGTTGCATCGATCTATTAAAAACTGTTGTAGGAGACGATTTAGCCGGAATGAAAGTTTTGGTAATTGGCAATTCCAATATTGTTGGTAGGCCATTGGCGCAATTATTAATGTATGAAAGAGCAACAATTACAATTGCCAATAGTGCAACCAAAAATCTTAAAAATGAATGTCTATCTAATGATGTAATCATTTCCGCAACTGGCGTAGCAAATCTTGTTAAAGAAGATATGGTAACCAAAGACAGTATAATTATTGATGTAGGCATTAACAGAGTTGACGCAGGAAATGGAAAAACAAAATTGGTTGGCGATGTTGATTTTGAAAATGTAAAAGATATTGTCAAAGCCATAACACCTGTTCCTGGTGGAGTAGGGCCGATGACTATCACTTACTTATTAAAAAACACTCTTACTTGTTACCTTAAACTTATTAAATAAATTATGTCTAAAGAATCTAACGAATTAATTAGAGAAGTGACTAACTCTCTTAGAAATGACAAAGTAAAAGAATTTTATCAAAAAAATTCAAAAGCAATTTTGATTGGTTTATCACTAGTAATATTAGTGGTTTTGGTCATTGTGGGTCAAAATATTTATCAAAATAGCAAAAATAAAAAATATTCCGCTAACATACAAAGTGCTATTACCTCGCAGCAAGTAGGGAATGTTGAGGAATCGCAAGAAGACTTAGAGAAGACATTCTACGACAAATCTTCACCAGAAAAATTAAGGGTGATAGCTGGATTTAGACTTGCAGCTGTTTATTTGAAAAAAGCTGATGAAGACAGTTTTAAGAAAGTGATTCCGATTTATGAAGAAATAAGCTCTTGTAAGCAGTGTACTACTTTCAGTAAAGATTTGGCTGGTATGTTGTGGGTCAAATTTAGCATCACTACCGACAAGGAAACCTCATATGAAGAGTTGATTAACAAAATAAATCAATTTCAAATTGCCTCTAAAACGTTCAGATATGAAATTGCGATTGATAAAGCGTTTTATGAGTTAGAGCAAAATCATCTCGATAAATCTCTTGAGATTTTCAAATCTGTATCTGAATCTCTTGAAGCTAAAGAAGACGCAAAAAATACAGCCAAAGAAGGTATTAGAATAGTTGAACAACGAATTGCTAACCAAGGTTAAAATTAAAATGATTCTAAGATCAAGCCTAATAACGTTATTATCGCTTTGGCTATTTTCTTGTGAAAGTGATCAAACCTATGATAAGAAGAATGCTGTAGATGCCTTTATTCAAAAAAGTTATTTAAAGCCCGACAGTGAAATAAGTCTTTATGGGATAACAATTCCAGAAGAGAAGATTAATGATAGTTGGGAATCTTCTTCCTCAAGCAAAAACTCTCAAAATCAAAATATCAAAAAGAATTTTTCTCTAAACAAAAAAAGAAAGATCACTTTGGATAAAGATCTCATCTATTGGCATTTTTATCGTGGTAATAGATCTTCTCGATATTTCTACAAACCAGTAATAGTCAATAATATATCTTACAGTTTAGATTCATCGGGAATACTGCGTGCAATTGATTTAAACCAAGAGAAAAAAATCTTCCAAAAAAGACTCTTTCCAAGGAAATTACTACAATCATATCAACATCCAAAAATTACTTATTTTGACAATAAAATTTTTGCGATTGCCGGAAGTAATAAAATTGTTAGTGCAAGCGCAAAAGATGGCAGCGTCATATGGCAAAAAAATATCTCTTCAATTCCAATCTCTGCCCCCTTGGTTGAAAGTAAAAGAATATTTATTCTTACAAACGACAATAAAATATATTGTCTCAATCAAGAAGATGGAAACCTTATCTGGATCCAAAGTGCAATTTACAAGCCAACAGCAATTTTTGGATCTCCAGATTTAGTGACTAAAGGGAATTTATTATTTGCTGCATTTTCATCGGGTGAAATATATGCAATAAAGAAAGAAGATGGCGAAATAATATGGTCAAATAATTTAAATATTACTAGAGCTATTAATTCAGACTTTTATCTAAATGATATTGATGCAACTCCGGTGATAGATGGGGATAAATTATATGTCATTGGAAATGGTGGCCTAATAGCTGCTTTAAACATAAAAAATGGTGAATATGAATGGAAAAGAGAGGTGGCGGGGATAACGAATTTTTGGTTATCTGGAAATTATATATTTGTCATTAACAATGATAATAAATTATTGGCAATTAGAAAAAGGAAAGGGCGTATAAAATGGATATCAGATCTACCAGATTACAAGAAGAAGGACAAGCCAAAAACCAAATATATTTACAATGGCATTGCTATGATTGGTTCAAAACTTGTAATTTCAAGTGCTGCTGGCAAGGTCATCATTGTTGATCCTTACAAAGGACAAATTCTAAAAGAAATAAAAATAGCAAAGAAGATTTATCACGAACCAATTATTGTCGGTGATAAGTTTTATTTTTACGCGATTGATAATTATATCGCAAAGCTAATAGCAATTAAATAATCTGTTTGGATTAATAAAATATAATGCAGGTCTGGGGTTAAGTCCCCGAGCCAAACATTAATGCATGAATATTAGGAAGGAATATACAAAACCCCTTTCTATGCAATCCACTAACATAGGAAACATGAAAGAATTACCAAAAAAATATAATGCCAAAGAAATTGAAAAAAAATGGCAACAGATCTGGCAGGAAAAGAAAATCTATTCTTGGAAAAATGATTTACCAAAAGAGCAAACTTTTGTAATTGATACACCGCCACCTACAGTGTCTGGAATTCTTCATATGGGTCATGTTTTTTCATATTGCCAAGCAGATTTTGTGGCAAGATATCAAAGAATGTCAGGTAAAGATGTATTTTACCCAATGGGCTTTGACGATAATGGCTTACCAACAGAGCGCTTGGTAGAAAAGGTAATTAAGAAAAAGGCAGGAATTTATGAGAGCGAAAATGGCAAAGGAAGTTTTGTTAAAAAATGCCGCGAAGTAGTTGAGGAGGCTGAACAAGAGTTTGAAAATTTATTTAATTCAATTGCCTTGTCCGTTGACTGGGAGCAAAAATATCAATCAATCTCACCTGAATCTCAAAAAATCTCACAAGCTTCTTTTATTGATTTATTTAATAAAGGTTTGGTTGAAAAAAAATCCGAACCAGTTTTTTGGGATGTTTCCGATAGAACAGCTTTAGCACAGGCTGACTTAGAAGATAAAGAAAAAGATGGTGCAATGCACTACATTGATTTTACAGTCGAAGATGATCTGGGTGAAGACGAATACAAATCAGGATCCCCTTTATTTAAGGGGGGTCGAGCTGACGCATTAGCGCAGCGAGAGGGGTTGCATAATAAAATCCAAATCATGACTACCAGACCAGAACTTCTTGGCGCTTGTGTTGCGGTGATGGTTAACCCAGAAGATGAAAAATATAAAAACCTACATGGCAAAAATGCAATTACCCCAGTTTTTGGAGAAAAAGTAAAAATAATTGCTGATGATTCAGTTCAAATAGATAAAGGAACTGGGGCGGTAATGTGTTGTACCTTTGGTGATGAAACAGATATTAAATGGTGGAGAAAACATAATTTAGATCTAAAAATTGTCATTGGTCGTGACGGTAAGATTGAAGAGCTACCACTAAAACAATATCGCGAAAAAGTACTTAAAGATCTAGAAAATGCTGGTGTTTTACAAAAAGTCGAACCAATAAAACATTCGGTTAAATGCGCTGAAAGATCTGGTTGCCCAATAGAAATTCTCGTTGAAGATCAATGGTTTATTAAAATTTTAGATAAAAAAGAAGAGCTTAAAAAAATTGCTAATGAGGCAAATTGGTACCCAACTTTTATGAAGGTTAGGATTGAACAATGGATTGATGGTCTTGCTTGGGATTGGTGTATTTCTAGACAAAGATTCTTTGGAGTTAAATTTCCTGTTTGGTACTCTCTTCGTAAAGGAGAAGAGGGTAAAATAATTGTCGCTGATATTGAACAATTACCATGTGATCCAGAAGCCGATTTACCAAAAGGCTACAGCCGTGAGGAAGTGCAATTTGAAACGGATATTATGGACACTTGGGCGACATCGTCAATTTCTCCACAACTTTCTTCAAAAGGAATTTCAAGCGATATTACCTTTGATAAAGGGCGTCACGAAAAATTATTTCCAGCTGACTTAAGGCCGCAAGCTCATGAAATTATCAGAACTTGGGCATTTTATACAATTGTTAAATCAATGCTTCACGAAGGAAGGGCGCCATGGAAAAATCTAATGATTTCAGGTTGGTGTTTAGCTTCTGATAAAACCAAAATGAGTAAATCAAAAGGTAATGTTGTAACCCCAACAACTTTGATTGAAGAAAAAGGCAGTGATATAGTGCGCTATTGGGCGTCGACGTCTCATCTTGGCGCGGATACTGCTTATTCTGAGGATGTATTAAAGATTGGTGCTAAGTTAGTAACAAAATTATTTAATGCCTCAAAATTCGCTTCAATGAATTTTGATTTACTAGATGAAAAAATAACAAGCCCAAGTGAAGCAAGTGATAAATGGATATTATCGAGACTTCAACAAGTAATTAAAGAAGCAACTGCGCAATTTGAAAAGTTCGAATATGCGAAAGCCAGAGAAAAAATAGAGGAATTTTTTTGGAATGATTTTTGTGATAATTATTTAGAAATATGTAAGGTTAGAACATATGGTCTAAAGGCACAAAAACTAGAAGGAAAAGAATTGAGTGAAATTGCAAAAGAAGAAATCGTAAAAAAACAACAAAGTGCAATATTCACCCTAAAATATTGTCTAAACAATCTCTTAAAACTATTTGCACCCTTCATACCACATATTTGTGATGAAATATATTCGTCATTATTTGAAAGTGAGTTTGAAGAAAAGGGATCAATAAGTGCCAGAGGAAATTGGCCAAAATATGACGAGAATCTATTTGATGAATCTTTAGTTAAAAAAGGCGAGGAAGCATTAAAAATTATTGCTGAAGTAAGAAAATATAAATCAGACAATAATTTATCAATGAAGGCTGAAATTGATGAAATTAAATTAAGTAAAGAAATAGAAGGTTTTGCTGAGGATTTAGAGAATGTATGTTCTGCCAAAAAGGTTTTATATTAACGGCGTTATAGAAATTTATTTGCGCTTTTATATGTTAAATTTTTATTGTAAAAAAAAAATTTATCATTTAAAAAAATTTTTACTTCTAAAAAAATATTAAGTGCATGTCATTCAAAAAATCAAAGTCAGCTTTTTCACTTTTAGAGCTATCAATAGTGATTGTTATTACTGGTATTTTAATAATCGGTGTAGTTGGTAGTAAACATATTATTGCTAAGTCTCGTATTACAACAGCTCAATCTTTAACCAGATCTTCTCCGGTTAATGGGATTCTTAATAATAAGTTATGGTTGGAGTCATCTCTTGCGGAAGTTAGTTTGGGTGAAGGTTTAAAAACGGGAGATGCGATTTCTTTTTGGGGTAATAATGCTAATGTTCAAAATGGCGCAGAGGTTTCTGTGGTGGGTAGTGGTCCAACTTATTCAAATTCTATTAATTATATTCAGGCGGTTAAGTTTGGATCTTCAAGTGATAGTGATCATTTACAGATAGATAACGTTGAATTTATTAACAATACTGATTACACGATTTTTATAACGGAAAAAAGATTAGATACTAATAGTGGAGTTGATAATTATTTGCTTGGTGAAGATGGTTCATTTGCGATAGGATATGAGTCTGGGACGTCGATAATTCAGTCTCATGGCGAAGGGTCTTCGTTAACGAATCAAGCGGCTATTGAATCTTTAAGTTCATATTCTAACAATCCTAGGGTTTTAACGTTTACACATTCTTCTGTAGATGGTAATAAGATTTATATTAATGCTACGTTGGCCAATGAGGATGATAGTACCGAGGCTAAGGCACATTTATCTGGGTTAACTACGTTGAAGATAGGTAAGGGTTACAATGGAGAGATAGGTGAGATAGTGATATTTGATCGAGAGTTAAAGACGGTAGAGAGGAAGGAGATAGAGGATTATTTAACTGATAAATGGGGATCTCCTAATAATAGAGATACAAATCCTTCTTGTACTAATGGTACTATTTTAAGTAATGGTTGTGATTCAAGTTGTTCTATTTCGATTAACGGCTCATCCATTACAAGTTTAGCTTCAGGATCGTCTGCTAATTTTTCTTGTGGAGGTACGGGTTATAATTCAGGGACGACTACGCAAGAATACACCTGTGATGATGGAGTTTTATCTCCATCAACTCCATCTGCAGGTCAATGTGCTGATGATCTTGGTTGTGATACAGGGTATGTACAATCAGGAAATGAGTGTATTCAAGGTTGTGACACATCTGCTATTGTAGGTTCTACTACGGATTCGGTTGCACCAGGATCAACATCTGTAACATGCGATGAGACTGGGTATGATTCAATTACTTTCTCAGCTTGTAGTAGTGGTGACACAGTAACAGGAACATGCTCATGTGATATTGGTTATAATCTAAATGGCGGAGTGTGCGAACAGAAATGTATTTTAACTACCGCAAATTCTTCTCTACCAGTTGATGTCAATGTAGATTCTGGATCTACTTCATATGATTGTTCGAATTATGGCAATTATACTGGAGAAATCACCTTTGATGCTTGTGATGATGGCTCATCGCTTACTAGTATAAGTGGGATTTGTATAGAGCAAACAGCCTGTGCGGGAGGTGATGTCACGGATACCGCTACTGTTCCTGGAGATGTGATCCATATTTTTACAACAGTCGGCAATCACACTCTCGATTGCGATGAATCCGTTACTGCTGAGATATTAGTAGTTGCTGGCGGCGGTGGTGGTGGATCAAGAGCTGGCGGTGGCGGTGGCGCTGGCGGTTTAATCTCGCAAGCTGGAATTTCTTTAACAGAAACATCATATAGTGTAACCGTGGGTGCTGGCGGTGCGGGGTCCGTTGTATCGCAATGGCCAGCGGGAAGTAAAGGAGAGAATAGTATATTTGATACTTATGTTGCTATTGGTGGTGGTGGTGGTGGTGGATATAATACAAATGGTTCTAGTGGCGGATCGGGTGGAGGGGAATCGGGAGGTGTTACGGGTAATGCTAGACCTGGCACCACAGAACAAGGTAATAATGGCGGAACTGCAGTTCATCAAAGCGGAAAAGGCGGTGGTGGAGGGGGAGCTGGTGATGCTGGCGGATCTGGAGACTCCTCTAGCTGCGGTAGTGGTGGTGTAGGAGTGCAAAATGATATAACGGGAGTTGATAATGTGTTCTACGCAGGTGGCGGAGGAGGGGGTTATCTTTGTGGCGGTTGTACAACATCCTGTGCTGGAGGAAGTGGCGGCGGCGGATCTGGTGGCAATGGTCGGGGAAATACAAATGGTGGTAATGCTACTGACGGTACTGGCGGCGGCGGTGGTGGTGGTGGTGCAAGTAATGGTAATGATAGGCGGGGTGGTAATGGTGGATCAGGT
>JADHOZ010000015.1 GCA_016778745.1 Rickettsiales bacterium | reverse complement strand
AGGAAATTTAAGCATAATTAAAAAAGTGGGTTACTTTCGTGTGATTTGTAATTATACCATTTTAACCTAAAAACTAGGTGTCTTGACTAGTTAGGACCCAATTTAAAACCGTTTACACAGTTTCTATGAGAGGCTCATTGTGCTTTTAATTTTGCTCTATTACAAAACATTCGCGTAGTTTTGTGATGGCTTCTTCGATATGATCTTTTGTTATTATGAGTGGTGGCAATAATCTAACAACATTATCTCCGGCTGGAATGGTGAGTAATTTATTTTTTATGAGATCGGATACTAGATCTGTGTTTAGATGACTATCATTTAATCTTATTCCAATCATATAACCAACTCCTCTGATTTCGTTAATGATTTTTGGAAATTGGTTTTTCAGTTTTTCTAATTCGTTGAATAACGTTTTGGAATTTTCTTTTATTTTCTCTAAAAGATTTTCATTATTTATTGTATCTAAAACTGCTTTAGCGGTAGCCATAGCGAGAGGGTTGCCTCCATAGGTTGTACCATGCGCTCCATAAGTCATACCATTGGACGCTTCTTTGGTTGATAAACATGCTCCAAGAGGGAATCCGCCGCCAATTGCTTTGGCTGTGGATACTATGTCTGGAATGACTTTGTAATGTTCGTAGGCGAAAAGGCTACCGGTTCTACCCATGCCGCATTGTACTTCGTCGAAGGCTAATAATAAATCATGTTCGTTTGCGATCGCTCTTAATTCTTGTAAGAATTTTTGATTGGCCGGTCTTATTCCTCGTTCACCTTGGATTGGCTCAATTAAAATTCCGGCTGTATTTTTGTTGATAGCGTTTTTTACTGATTCAATATTATTGAATTCGGCGCTGTCAAATCCGGGCAATTCTGGACCAAATCCTTCAAGATATTGAGGGTTGTTGGCAGCTGATATTGTAGCGATTGTTCTACCGTGAAATGCGCCTTTGAAAGTTATAATTCTATTTTTTTCTGGTTGCCCTTTAGTGTAAAAATGTTTTCTAATAGTTTTTATTGCACATTCTATTGCTTCTGCCCCGGAGTTACAGAAGAATACATAATCAGCAAAGGTTTGTTTTACTAGTGATTCGGCGTAGTTATTTAGCTCATTAACACAATAAATATTTGAGACATGCCATAGTTTTTGCGATTGTTCTTGAATTGCTTTTACTAGGTTGGGGTGGCAATGTCCTAGGGCATTAACGGCAATTCCTGCTCCGAAGTCTAGATATTTGTTATTGTCTTTGTCGTAAAGATATACTCCTTTTCCGTGAGAAAAGGCAATATCAAATCTTTTATGTATTGGTAAAAGTTTTGAGCTTATCATTCATAAATATTTTAGTTGCGCAAAGTTCTTACGCATTTTAGTTTAAGAACTAATCTTTGTTAATTCAACTTAATTTGAGTTTTTATGGTAATAGATTCATATGAAAATAAGAAAAAGATTTTAGATGATTTTTTATTGTCTTGTTTAATGGAAGGGGTGAGTGATGCAGTATTAAAAGAATCGGTTCGCAAAATATTGGGTAAAGAAGTGCTGATGGATTTGGTGTTTGAAGATGGCTGTTTGGATTTGATTACGTTTTATGTTGAGGAGAAAAACAAGGAAAGCTCTAAGAGATTAAAAGAAATTGATGGTTTCGCTGATTTTCGAATGAGAGATAAAATTAGAACTGCGTTAAATGTTAGGTTTGAGGTTGAAAAACAGAATCGAGAGCAGCTTAAACAGATTTTTAATTTTTATATTAATCCAAAGAGTTTTATTAAGTCTGGAAAGGGTGTGAAGCCTTTTTTAAGAATTTTTAGAGATTGTTTTATGATAGCAGATTTTATTTGGTATGAAATAGGGGATTCATCAACGGATTTTAATTTTTATACTAAGAGAATCACTTTAGCTAAGATTATTTTTAGATCTTTGAGTGTTTTTATGAAGGATGGTGAAGAATTATCGGCAACGAAAAAAATTATTGATGTTGAAATTGAGAAAGTAATGAAGTTTGAGAAATATAAAGCCAAGTTAAAGGGTTTTTTAAAAAACAGCTTTATTAATGAAAAAGGCTTGGTAAAAACTCCAAAGGAATGCGTAAATGAATTACCATTTTTTAGGTTAAGAAAGAAAAATAAGTAATATGCAAAATGTTTTTAATTTATTTGATTTAATTTTTATTGCAGCGTGTTTTATTTTTGTTTTAACTGCTTTTTTTCGTGGTTTTGTCAAAGAAGCCTTTTCCTTGTTTAATTGGGCTGTTGCTTTTGTGGTGTCATATTTATTGGCTCCTTATGTTTCAAGTTTTTTTGTGAGCCGCTCCATTAGCAGTGCTGTAACTGATATTGGCGTTAGGAGTATTATTTTTGTTACGGTATTTGTCATTAGTTTAATGT
Source organism: Rickettsiales bacterium (assembly GCA_016778745.1). GTDB lineage: Bacteria > Pseudomonadota > Alphaproteobacteria > Rickettsiales > UBA1997 > JADHOZ01. Next base: position 19,954 of record JADHOZ010000015.1, on the reverse strand, counting down.
CAACATCTGGTTTGGCAAAAGAGTTGAAGCGAAAAGTGCCAAGGCCAATTGATCGATCTCTTGGCGTATTGTTTGGTTTGATAAAAACATTATTAATCTTTGGTATTGGTTATGCGATACTTGTCAATTCTATGAGTTTATTTCTGGATAAAAAAATTGACAAAAAGTCGAAGGAGTTTCCTTCATTTTTATCTGAAGCTAAATTTCATGATTTGATAGAGGTTTCGGCTAAGGTCGTTGATTATCCGGTGAGTGAGTTTTTAGATGGAATGGCTCTTAATATTGGTGGGGGTGGTTTTAGTACTCAAAAAATCCTTGATAAAAAGATTGAAGATATACTAGAAAAGAAGATGAAAGATATTGATCCTGCATCTTTGGAGGAGATAGAAAATTTAGAGGATATTAATGACCTACATGGTTATGATACAAAGGATTTGGAAAAATTGAATCGTCTAATAGAGATTGTTCGGTAATTTTAATTTAAATAAATAATATGTTTGACTTAAGACAAAAAAATGCACTTGTTACTGGTGCCACTGGTGGTATTGGAGCTGAAATTGCTAAAACTCTTGCTGCTCAGGGAGCTAATTTGGTTTTATCGGGAACTAGAGAAGAAAAATTACAAAGTTTAAAGGAAGAAATTTCTAATCAATATGGAGTTGAAGTCCATTATTTAACTTGCAATTTATCAGATGAGACGGAAGTTGAGAATTTATTTGATGAAGCAGAAAAGATCTGTGAAAAAATTGATATCTTGGTATGTAATGCTGGTATTACGCGAGATAACTTGATTTTGAGAATGAAAAATGAAGATTTTGAACAGGTTTTAGATGTGAATCTTAAATCAACTTTCATTTTAAATAAAAATGCTATCAAAAAGATGATGCGCCGTAAGTTTGGTAGGATTATTAATATCTCATCTGTTGTTGGTGTTACGGGTAATCCTGGGCAATCGAATTATGTTGCTTCAAAAGCGGGCATGATTGGTATGTCTAAGTCGTTGGCAAGTGAAGTTGCAAGTCGTGGAATTACTATTAATTGTGTAGCTCCAGGCTTTATTGAAAGCCCAATGACGGAAATTTTGACCGAGCAACAAATCGCTGCAATTTTAGCAAAAATTCCGGCAGGAAAAATGGGTAAATCTCAAGATATTGCTAATGGTGTGGCGTTCTTGGCAAGTGATGAAGCTGGATATGTAACTGGAACTACTTTACATATTAATGGCGGAATGTTTATGTCATAAGACTAATGAAATTTAATTAAAAAATACAAGGTAACAAAATGACAACACATAAAACAAAAGTAGCAATTATTGGTTCAGGTCCGGCAGGATATAGCGCTGCTATTTATGCGGCCAGAGCTAATTTAGAACCAATATTAATAAATGGATCTCAGCCCGGTGGGCAGTTGACTATTACCACTGATGTAGAAAATTATCCCGGTTTTGCTGAAGCGGTTCAAGGGCCGTGGCTGATGGAGCAAATGGAGCAACAAGCCAAAAATGTTGGAACTAATATTATTTTTGATCATATTGATAAGGTGGATTTTTCAACAAGACCTTTTGTTTTAAATGGAGAAAGCGGTGATGTTTATGAAGCGGACGCAATTGTGATTGCGACTGGCGCTCAGGCAAAATGGTTAGGCATTGAAACTGAAGAAAAATTCCAAGGTTTTGGTGTTTCTGGTTGCGCTACGTGTGATGGCTTCTTTTTTAAGAATAAAGAGGTCGTTGTTATTGGGGGTGGAAATACAGCGGTAGAAGAGGCTTTGTATTTGACCAATCATGCTAGTAAGGTTTATTTAATTCATAGAAGAGATTCTTTGCGTGCAGAAAAAATTTTACAGGATAGGCTTTTTAAACATGACAAAATAGAAGTCGTATGGAATCATACTTTGGAAGAAGTGTTGGGTAACGATAAGCCTAAATCTGTTACTGGTGTTAAGTTAAAAAATACTGTAGACGGGTCCTTTAAAGAATTAAAAGTTGAGGGGGTGTTTATTGCTATTGGGCATAAGCCAAATTCGGATTTATTTAAGGACACTGGATTAGAATTTGATGGCGAGGGTTATATTATTACTAAGCCTGATTCTACGGCAACTAATATTAAAGGTGTTTATGCGGCTGGTGATATTCAGGATAAAACCTATCGTCAAGCGGTTACTGCAGCTGGAACTGGCTGTATGGCAGCTTTGGAAATTGAAAAATTTTTAGCACATTGAATATGGAAAAATCTCTTAAATTAGAAATCGATAAAAATGGCGTGGCGAATCTAATATTGGATTTGCCGGGTGACAAAGTGAACAAATTATCAAAGCCGGTTTTGGAAGAGTTGGAGAGTGCTCTTAATGTTATTGATGGTAATAAGGCTATTAGGATTTTGTTAATTACGAGTGCGAAAAAAGGTATTTTTATCGCTGGTGCGGATATTAACGAAATTAGAGATATTACTAGTGAAAAAGATGCTCGGATTAAGGTCAAAAGAGGTCAAGATATTTTAGATCAGATTGCTTGTTTAAAAATTCCGACCGTTGCTTTGATTAATGGTGCTTGTATGGGCGGTGGAACTGAGCTTGCTTTGGCGTGTGATTATCGTGTGGTTGTAGCGAGTGATAAAACTAATCTGGGTTTGCCAGAAGTTAATCTAGGTATTATTCCAGGTTTTGGTGGGACGCAAAGATTACCAGCTTTGATTGGGCTGCCTAATGCTTTACAAATGATTTTGTCAGGTAAGCCCGTTGATTACAAAAAGGCTTATAAAATTGGTTTGGCTGATTTCGTTGTTCGTGAAGAGTTTTTGGAGGCCTCTTTAAGTGAGTTTGTACAAGAAGTTTTAAAGAAAAAAAATAAATTTTATCAAAAGCAACAATCTTTGAAGAGAAAGAGATATTTCTTGGAAGTTATTTTGTTTGGCAAAGCTATTATTTATTCTATGGCTAAGAAGGATTTGTTTAGTAAAACGAAGGGATTTTATGTAGCGCCATTTTATGCTTTGGAAGCTGTTAAAAGAACTTATGGCAAGAGTTACATAAAGAAAGGTCTGAAGATTGAGTTGGATGCTTTTTGTGAGCTAGTTGTGAGTGATATTTCGAAGAATTTAATTGAATTATTTTTTATCGGTGAGGAATTAAAAAAAGATGATGGTATTGATGGTGAGGTTCCTATAAAAGAAATCAAAGATGCGGCTATTTTGGGAGCTGGAATTATGGGTGGAGGAATAGCCTGGGCTCTGGCTAATAGAGATATTAATGTGAGAATGAAAGATATTAGTGTTGAGGCTCTGGCTCTTGGTTATCAGCAAGTTTTGAAGATATTTGGTCAGTTGAAGAAAATAAGAAAGATTAGCAAAAATGGGATTGCCGCCAAGATGGCAAAGGTTAGCTCTACCATAGATTATTCTGGATTTAAAAATCTTGATTTAGTTGTTGAGGCAGCTACAGAAAATATTGTGTTAAAGAAAAATATTTTAGCGGAATTGGAGCATAAGGTTTCAAAAGATACAATAATAGCGTCGAATACTTCGTCATTGTCAATTGATGATATGGCACATTGCATAAAAGATCCTGAGAGATTTGTTGGTATGCACTTTTTTAATCCTGTTAATAAAATGCCTTTGGTTGAGGTTATTAGGGGTCATAAAACTTCTGATAAGACAGTAGCTAGTGTCGTTGCTTTGGCAAAAAAATTAAAGAAGACACCAATTGTTGTAAAAGATGTGTCGGGATTTTTGGTTAATAGAATATTATTGCCATTTATGAATGAGGCTGCTTATTTATTGCAAGATGGCGCAGAGTTGCAAAAAATAGATGAGGTTATTGAGAAGTTTGGAATGCCTATGGGTCCTTTTACCTTAGCGGATGTTGTTGGCATTGATGTTGGTGTTAAGGTTGCCAATTCTTTGCACGATGCTTATGGGTCAAGAATGAAGGTGGCGGAGATTTTAAATGAGATGTTGGAAAAATATCCAAATTATTTAGGAAAGAAATCACATAAAGGTTTTTACCATTATCCAAAAAAAGACATTAACCATGATATATTAAAATTAGTGTCTCAAATAAGGAGGCATGAAGCTATTTATCCGATTCATATTTCTAATGAGACGATAGTTGATAGATGTATTTTAACGATGGTCAATGAAGCAGCTAAATGTTTGGAAGAAAATGTTGTTAAAAATGCTAGATATTTAGATATGGCGATGATTATGGGGGCGGGATTTCCAGCATTTAGAGGTGGAATTTTAAGATACGCAGATTCTAGGGGTATTAAGGAAATAGTAGAGAAATTAGGGGATTTAAATAAAAAACTTGGCGAGAGATTTTCGGTGAGTGAGTTATTGATTAAGATGGCTAAAGATGAAACTAAATTCTATTCTTAAATGCGAATTATTGGGATTGATCCAGGATTAACGAAAACGGGCGTTGGAATAATTGATATTAAAGGTAATAATTTATCTTATGTTGCTTCAAAAACTATTAGAACTGATACAACATTAGATTTGGCTGATAGGTTGCATTATTTACATAAGGAATTGATAGAGATAATAAAAGAATTTACACCAACCATTGCGGCAATTGAAGAAACTTTTGTGAATAAAAATCCGATTTCATCACTAAAACTTGGTCATGCCAGAGGAACGTTAATGCTGACTCTGGCAATTTGTGGTTTGAAAGTCCGTGAATTTTCGGCGACTTCAGTTAAAAAAGCGATTGTTGGAGTTGGTAGAGCAGATAAGAATCAGATTCAAGTGATGGTTAAAATGTTATTACCTCAGTCTGATATAGATAGCGAAGATGAGGCAGATGCTTTAGCGGTAGCAATTTGTTGTAATAATAATATAAGGAGGTTCTGATGCGTAGATTGGTTCCTGAGACTGAAAATATGAGAGGAAATAATAGGAGGAATTTAACTTCATGGATTACGATTTTTCTTGAAACGATTATTGAGATTGACGATATTGAGTCGATTATGAGGGGTGTAAATTTAGATCAAAATCAAAATCAAAATGAACCGCCATCTGATTTTAGTGACATAGGAGAATATTTGACTCACTTGACGTTTTGTAGGCGTTTTTTTTGACGGGAGAGATCCTGGTTATCCTCTTGGTAGGCAAGAGGGGAGAGATTTTGATGCTCTTAGTTTGGAAGATAAAATATTAGTAGTAAAAAATGCTTTTTTGCAGTTAGCTCAAAATAATGAGGAATTGATATCTCTTATTACATCGGTATTTGCTAATATACGAGCTCAATATAGTGCAGATGAATTGCTACAAGTTGTTGAACAAAATGTTGCTCCACAATTAAATAATCTTGTTAATAATGTTTTTATTAATCCCGTTGAAAATGTTAATTTTACCCCTCCTATTCTAGATAGGACGGCACATCAATATGCAAGGCATATAAATGCGCAGCAAATTGCGCATGCAAATGCTTTCTTGTTAAGTGAGGTGCGTAGGAGTTATCATGAAATGGTACTTAATCCACGATATTTTATGCAAAGACCTTATGAGGCTTTAGGGAGATTGTCTTGTATGGGATTTGTAGCAACGTGGGCAGTACTAAATGATTACGTTCCAGCTAATGTTGATGATAGCGAATTATTTACGGTTAATAATTATTCTGTTGGTGTTGGTGATGTTGCTGTTAACCTTATGTTATTAGGTGGTCTTTATTGCGCTGCCAATAATTCATTTGCAGCTATTACAGAAGCGTTAGCTACTGCCGGTGGAATGTTGACGTATAATCATGCGCAGCAAACTCAAGAACCTATATCGCGAATTTGGGGTAATAGACTTGTTTTTCCTGTAGCTATTACGCTGGCTATGATGTCTGTTTTTTATGATAGTAGTGAGGATTTAAATTTTGTTGAAAGTATTTTTTCAACGATTGGTGTAGGTCTGGCTGGTGCCGGAGCAACTAGGTTTGTTACTCATACCGCAGGACCAATTGCAAATAGGATAGCTGCTTCTTTACAATCTTTGAATTATGAAGTTGGGTTAGCTTCATCAAGAGCTTCACGTGAGGTGGGATCTATGTATGAATCTTTTTCATCTCTTATTGGTGCTTTTGGTAACGCAATACATCAAAGAGAAAATGCTGACAGGCGCGTTATCCCAATTGATTATGATGTTGAATTGGGGGAAAATGAAAATAGACAAAATCTTAATCGTGACACTCTTGCAAGTGACGAAGCTATTGGTAACAGGGAAGAGGTTCCTGCAAATACACCTCAAACAACTAGGTCTGGAAATAGTGGAGATATCAATTTTTCAAATATTTTTCCTAGAGGAGATAACCAAAATGAAATTTGAACACTATGTTCAAATTTCATTTCTAATACTTTTTATACAAGGAAATATAGTTAATATCTAGATTCTCATCTTCCTTCCATTCATCTTTTAATAGATTGTAGCTGAAGCCACGTTGTTTGATTAGTGATAAATTATTTTTGGTTGCAATTGCTTCAATTTCAGAAGGTTTTAAAAATTTTCTCCAGTCATGTGTTCCTATCGGAAGCCACCTTAAAACATATTCAACGCCATATTTGGCCATGGCTATTGATTTGATGGTGCGATTTAATGTTGCAATAAATAATAGGCCGTCTTGTTTAACGAGTTTAGCACAGTTTATGACGAATTTTTCAACATCAGCTACATGTTCAATTATTTCTAAAGCTAAGACGATGTCATATTGCTTATTTTCTTTTACAAGATCTTCTGCTGACGTATTGATGTAATTAATATCTAAATTTGATTTTTCGGCATGAATCGATGCGACTTTGATATTTTTTTCACTAGCATCAATACCGGTGATATTGGCGTTTAACTTGGCGAATTGTTCGCTTACTAATCCACCGCCACAGCCAACGTCTAATATGTTTAGTTGAGAGAATTTGTCATGTAATTTTTCTTTGATTTGGTTTTTGATGTAGTTGACCCTGATAGGGTTGAATTTGTGTAGGGGTTTGAATTTTCCATTTGGGTCCCACCATTCATCAGCGATACGAGAGAATTTTTCTATTTCTGATTGGTCTATTGTAGTCATTGTTTATTTATTTTTTTGCATGAACGTTAGATCGGTTTTTGTAGTCTCTATTTTAGCGTTTATGGCTAATTCGATATTAACTTCGTATTATCCAACTTTTCATAGGAATCAATTGTATTCATCCAATTTGGTTTGACTTTGATGAATAAATATAAGTGAATTTTTGTTTGAGCAATATCGGCAAGATCATTTCTGGCTTCCATGCTAATTTCTTTTATCTTTTGGCCATTTTTACCAACAATAATCTTTTTTTGGCTTTCTTTGAGGACGAAGATTGTTTGATGGATCTTGATTTGCCCATTGTCTAATACTTGATATTCATCTGTTTTAACGGTGATTGAGTAAGGTAACTCTTTGTCTAACTTGGTAAATAATTTTTCTCTAGTGATCTCGGAAGCGACGAAGCGCATCGGCGCGTCTGTAATTTGGTCTTCATTATAAGGCCAACCTGGGTTTTGACATTTTTTGCTTAGATGAGGTTTTAATGTGTCAATACCATCTTTGGTCATGGATGATATTGGAAAAATGTCAGCTATGCCTAACTCAGATAATTGAGCGATAGTTTCAAGCATTTTAGCTTTTTTGATGAGATCAATTTTTGTAAGAATTACTGTTAGGTTTTTTTCTTCTTTTTGTAGGTCTAGAAGTATCTTATGGTTTTGAGAATTTAGGCCTATTGTTGCATCTATTAAGAAGCAAATATGATCAGCTTCTCTTAAGCCTTGCCAAGCAGATTTTACGATTATTCTTTCTAATATTTTATCTTCTTTTGGAATAAAAATCCCTGGTGTGTCAATTAAGATTAATTGCGAGCTGCCTTCAATACAGATCGCTTTGATGGAATTGCGGGTGGTTTGTATTTTGGGTGAAGTGATGGATAGCTTTTGACCAAGCAAGGTATTGGTTAAGGTAGATTTACCGGCGTTTGGAGCGCCAACTAGAGCGATGAAGCCATGTTTATTTTGTAATGTCATCGGCTAAATCTCGTGCAATTGTAAATGCTAGCTCAACGCTTTGCGAAGAATTAAGTCTTGGATCGCAGTGAGTATGGTAGCGATCCTTAAGGTTCATTTCGGAAATTTGTTGATTGCCACCCAGACATTCAGTTACGTCTTGGCCAGTCATCTCGAAATGAATGCCGCCGGCGTATGTTCCAATTGATTTATGGACTTTAAAGAATGATGTGATTTCACTTAAAATATCATCAAATTTTCTAGTTTTGTAGCCATTTGATGATTTAATGGTGTTGCCATGCATTGGATCACAAGACCAAATTACTTTCTGGCCAGAACCTTTAACTGCCTCAACCAATGCCGGTAGGTGATCTTCAACTTTATCTTTTCCCATTCTAGAAATTAGAGTGACACGGCCAGCTTCATTATTTGGATTTAGTGTTTCAAGTAATTCTAATAGGATGTTTTTAGTCATGGATGGGCCAACTTTGAAGGCGATCGGGTTAGCAATTCCTTTCATAAACTCGACATGCGCTTCTTTTGGATCTCTTGTTCTGTCTCCGATCCAAAGCATGTGAGCCGATTGATCATAATATTTATTATTTTCTTTATTTAGTTTTGTAAAAGCTTCCTCGTAATTTAAAAGTAGCGCCTCATGAGAAGTGTAAAAACTAGCTGTAGTTAATTGTGGTAGGGTAGTTGAATTTAGACCGCAGGCTTTGATAAATCGTAAGATTTTATTAACTTCAGCGATAACCGCTTCGGTATTTTCTTTGCTAGTTAGGCTGTGTGCAAATTCCTCATTCCACTTATTGATTTTTTCTAAATTACCATATCCACCTAGGGCTAGAGATCTTAGGTAATTGAGAGAGGCTGCGGAATAAAAATAAGATTCTCTTAATCGATTTGGATCGGCTTTTCTAGATGCTTCGTTGAAATCAATCGAATTAATAATATCACCTCTATAGCTTGGAAGGCTAACATTATTAACCGTTTCATCATCAGCAGATCTTGGTTTGGCATATTGGCCAGCAATTCTACCAACTTTTACTACTGGTTTGTTCGATCCATACATTAATGCAATAGTCATTTGCATGATGGTTCTAAAAAAACTTTTTAAGTTATCATGAGAAAATTCAGCAAAGCTTTCCGCGCAATCACCACCCTGCAATAAAAAAGACTGACCATTAGCAACTTGACTGAGCTCACTTTTTAATTTTTCAATTTCATCAACGGTTACTAAAGGAGGCAGAGTCGATAGTTCTCTTTCAACTATTGAAAGCCCTTTTTTGTCTTGGTAAGATGGTTGTTGTTTTATTGGAAAATTTCTCCAAGAACTTGGCGACCAGTTGTTGCTCATATTATTCTTTTATTCTTGATTGTTTTTTTGCTTATCCTTAAACAAGCATTTTAAATATTAATTTAATATATGTCAAAATTAATGAAAGAAAAAATTATTGCCTATCAAGGTGTTAGAGGTGCTAATTCTAATCTGGCTTGTGAAAAATTTTACGAAAAATATGAGGCAAAAGCATTTTCGACTTTTTATGACGTATTTAGTGCGGTTGAAAAAGGTGGAGCTGAGTATGGAATGATTCCATTGGAAAATTCATACGCTGGGAGAGTTTCAGAAATTCACAATTTATTACAAGGTAGTGATGTTTCTATCGTGGCAGAGCATTTTTTCCCGATAACGCATAATTTGGTTGGTGTTCAAGGTGCTAAGATAGAGGATATTGAAGAAGTTTATTCACACCCTCAAGCCTTGTTGCAATCACAAAATAGTTTGAGAGAGTTAGGGGTTGATGTTATAGAATCGTCCAATACAGCAGCGGCCGCAGAATATGTTGCTAAAGCAAATGATATTAAAAAAGCGGCTTTATGTTCAAAAAAAGCAGCAGAAAATAATGGCTTAAACATTTTAAAAGAAAATTTACAAGATTCAGGTAATGATAATGTGACAATTTTTATTGTTATTGCCAAAAACCCAAGTGATTGTAATCCGGAAATTTCTCCTGTTATTACAGCGATGTTATTTACAATCAGAAATATTCCCGGCTCCTTATATAAAGCTTTAGGTGGCTTTGCTACAAATAATGTGAGCATAGTGAAGTTGGAAAGTTATATTCCTGGTGGGGTTTCAAGGCAGGCGCAATTTTATATTTCAATTGAAGGGCATCCAAGTCAAAGAAATGTTGCTTTGGCTTTGGAAGAACTTGGATTCTTCTCTAAAAGCGTGAAGTTGCTTGGCGTATATTACTCTGATAAAGCTAGAAAAAAATGAGGATTATCTCTGGAAAATTTAAAGGTAAAAAACTACTAGATGGATATAAGTTAGATTTACGTCCTACCACTGATCGTAATAGAGAAAGTTTGTTTAATGTTTTGAATTCCCTAGATAAAGGTTTCGATTTAAAAGGCGCGATCATGCTTGATTTATGTTGCGGAACTGGTCTGGTTGGTTTTGAAGCTTTATCGCGTGGGGTAAAAAAATGCGTGTTTGTTGATATTAACAAAAAACATTTGGAAGTGGTAAAAAAAAATAAGGAAATTTTATTATTAGAAGAAGAGGTGGAAATACTTAATTTAGATGCGATGCGTTTGCCGAAATTCTTAAATAATTACAAGTTTGATCTTATCTTTATCGATCCGCCTTATGAAAAAGATTATTCAAGAATTTTTGATTCTCTAGGAAAATTAGGTGTGTTTGCTAATAATTGTTTAGTTATTGTGGAATTTAAGAGGGGAATGCGGATGGATTTTTATGACGAGGCAAAGTTTCAAAGATTATTTATTAAGGAATATGGAAATAGTTGTTTTGGGTTTTTAGGTTTGATATGAATGTTTGGACGAGGTTGAAAACCCCGTCCAGTTTCACCAAATTAGATTTTAGCTATTTTAGCAATATCTAGCATTCTAAGTGAGAATGCCCACTCATTGTCATACCATGATGCTATTTTTACTAGGTTGCCGTTTGTTTTGGTTTGAAGTGAGTCAAAAGATGAACTGTAAATAGTGTGGTTGAAATCTATTGATACTAGAGGTTCTTCAACATATTCAAGAACGCCTTTTAATTCATTTTGAGAAGCTTCTTTGATTGCATTATTGATTTCTTCAGCGCTTACTTTTTTACCCGCCACGAAGTTTAAATCAACCATTGAAACGTTAGCTGTTGGAACTCTTATCGCACCTCCGTCTAGTCTTCCTTTTAACGCTGGTAGAACAAGACTAATTGCTTTAGCTGCGCCAGTTGAGGTTGGAATCATTGACATCGCACATGCTCTGGCTCTTCTTAGGTCTTTATGTGAGCTGTCAACCACTCTTTGATCATTTGTGTAAGAGTGAATTGTTGTCATGAAGCCTGCAGTTATTTCAAATTTTTCGTGAAGAACTTTTGCTACTGGAGCTAGGCAGTTAGTTGTGCATGAGCCAACTGAGATAATGTTGTCATCTGCCTTTAAGTCTTCATTATTAACGCCATACACGATTGTTTTTACTTGCTTTTGGGCGTCGGCTTTATCTTTTGAAGGGGCGGAGATAATTACTTTTTTGGCGCCGGCTTCAATGTGTTTGTGAGCATCTTCGTATTTTGTGAAGATGCCGGTGCATTCGAAAACAATATCTACATCTAATTCTTTCCATGGCAGGTTTTTGGGATCTCGTTCATGAGTGAGTGTAATGGTTTTGCCATCAATTATTAAGGCTCCATCAATGGCTTCGATGCTTTTGCCAAGGCGACCATGAATTGAATCATATTTCAGGAGGTGCTTTTGTACATCTGCTGGTGCTGGGCCATTAACAGCTACCAACTCGATATCTTGATATTGATCTTGGTGCTCGAAGATTGCGCGAGTCACACAGCGGCCAATTCTGCCTAGGCCATTAACGGCAACTTTAATTGTCATTTTATTTATTTAGGAAGTTTTTGATTCGTAATAGCTTAAAGCATCTTTAAAATCTTTTAAATTGATTTTAATAGTAACAGCTTTGCGCAGATCCTTAACATTAAATCTTAAAAATAAGAAATCACCCTTTTTCATTTGGTGATAGATTAAATTTTGTTGATATTCTGTTAAGTTAATATAGCCAAAATTTGTACTTTTGATTGTATTGGATTTGATTAGGTTATTTTTATCGATTTTTATTAGAGCGTATGAGGATGGTTTTATGTCTGGTATAATGAGTAGTAGGTTAGGGTAGTTACCTTTTGGCTCGAAGGATAACAGCGAATTATTTTGATAAAATTTGTTAGCTATTTTGCAGTTTGATATGTCCATCATAATATCTGATTGACAATAAACTTTCCATTCGCCAAAGTTTTTTTCAGAGCTTTCTTCTTCGACTATTTTGGAAAAGGCGTTAAAACTTAGTGATAGGAATATTAGTAGAGAAAAAAACAATTTTTTTAGTTTCATATGGTGGATGTAGATTCTTTTGTATTTTTTATAACGACTTTATTGTTGGTTATTTCAATGTTTTGTCAGTTTATTGTTAGAAGTGGCGTGAGAAAGGTTTTTTTTGCTATTTTATCTGATATAAATTTGGTTTTGTTTTTATGCGTTGTGGCACGTAATTATAATGTTTTACCTGATATGTTGGAACTAATATTTTTGGTGGCTTGTTGTTGTTGTATCAAGGTTTATTTATCTATTTTTCTTCTTAAAAAAATAAGTAATTAGCGACTATTTTATTTCGTCTAATTTAAGTTTTATGGAGCTGTCTTTTGGTTTTAATTCTGCAACCAATTTTTTTCTTAAATCAGCCGTGTGAGTTTCAATCTGATCAAGAATATCAAGCATTTTTCTTGCTTCGTGTGATAGTTCTTCAAGTACTTCTGGATTAATCTTTAATTGCTTCTTTTCCATTTTTTTAAAAATGTTAGTTAATAACAAGATACGACAAAATTCTGTGTTGAAATTTGATATTAGTCAAGTTTTATTGTCCGATTTCGATGTTTATTTTACTTAGCATATCAAATTTATTACTGGGAAGATTTCTAATTGGATTGCATAGTTCAATTGTTCTAGCAGCGTTATCGAAAGATTTTTGGTAGTCTTTGTCGGTTTTATATCTTTTTATATCAATTACATCTTTGATATTGGTTTCAATTAGGCCGTAATTAGAAATTGAGATTGAGAATTTAACTATTATTTTATTTTTATACTCAGATTCTTTAGTTGCCCATATATAACATCTTTTAAAGTGTGTTTTGAGATTATATTTTTCTCTACGGCTTAAATTGAGGTTTTCTATGTCGTTCTTGGGATCAAATTGCGGTATTTCTCTTGTGATTTTTTTTAATTCTTTTTTGATTATTTGTTTTTTAGGTTCTGGTTTGAGCTTAGGTTTAGGCTTAGGCTCGGGTTCGGGTTCGGGTTCGGATTTTGGCTTTTCCTGAATCGGTTCTTTCTTTTTTTCTATTTCCGGTATTATTTCTTCTTTTTCTTCGGCCTTTTCCTCTTTAACTTTGTTTTCTTTAGGTTTGTGAGGAATATTTATCTTTTTTGTTTTTGTCTCGATAATGATGGCGCTAATTAAAAATTCTTCATCATTAACATTAATTTTTCTATCTGTAGTAAAATTTAAATATACTATCGTTAGTAATATAATGTGAAGGAATGAGGAATATAGAAGGTTTTTTATCATTTATAATGATTCTTGTATTTTAGTAGCAAGTGATACGTTTTTAAACCCTGCATCATTTATTCTTTTTATAATTTTCATTACTCTTCCATAATCTAGAGTTATATCTGCTCTTAGAAAAATAGGAATATTGATATCTTGTTGGCTGTAGGATAGTAATTTTTCTTTAAGATAAATAAGTTTTATATTCTCATTATTGACGTATATTTTGCCTTCATTATCTATTGAGATGGAGATAGGTTGAATTTCTTGTTTTTTTTCATTGTTTTTGCCATCTGGTAAGGTTATTTCAATCGAGCTTGTCATCATAGGGGCGGCAATCATGAATATTATCAGTAATACTAATAATACATCAACGAACGGTGTTATGTTAATATCGCTGATTATTTTATTTTTTTTCTTTCTATAGTTGAATTTTTTCATTCTAATACAGTTCTTCTTCGTATTTTTTGGTAACGAATAGGTGATTAGATAGTTTTTTGGTAAAGTTAGTTTTATTTAAGATAATTGATGTTTCTTCTCCTAATTCATTTTTAACTTTCATTTTTACAAATCTAAATGGATTCTTTTGAAAAGTTAGAGTGAATTCTCCTGCTTCCTTTTTGTTCTTCTTTAGAATGGATACGGTGATATGTTTGTCATTATCAATCATCTGAGTTATTTCCACATCTTTTGCATCAAAGGATATGTTCTTTCTAGTTAAGAAAGATGCTGGTGTTGAATTGGTGCTAAGGTGAGTGGTTTCATTAAGTTCAACGTCAATGTAAGATAAAACGCTGCCATTTACGATTATTAGGATTTTTGGCTTTGTAGTATATTCTACACGCATTTTCCCTGGTCTAGCAAGGTAGAATAGACCTTCAATCATAGATTTGTCGGGGGATTCTTGAATGAAGTTTGCTGATAGATATTTGATATTGTTTAGGTAGTTTTCTATTTGTTTTAGGTGTTTCTTATTTTGAGAAGTAAGTTCAATCGCAAGGCTTTCAGAAAAAGTAATAAAATAAAAAGCCACGCAAAAAATTAATTTTGCGTAGCTTTTGATGTTGTATTTGATGAGTTTAATTATCTGCGTAATATACTTTCTCATCAACACCGCCTTCAGTTTTATCAATAATCATAGTGATAGCACTATCACCTGTTATGTTAATTGTAGTTCTAACCATGTCCAGAACTCTGTCAATACCTAAGATGATCCCAATACCTTCAATTGGAAGACCAACAGAAGTAAGAACCATACTCATAAAGATGATTGATCCGCTAGGAATACCAGCTGCTCCAATTGACCCAAAAGTACATGTTAGAATTAGCATTGCATAATCAGAGCCACTTAATGGCTGTCCAAGTGCTTGAGAGAAGAATAGGGCGCAAATTCCAAGATAAATGGCAGTGCCATCCATATTGATACAAACACCTAGCGGCAGTAGAAAGTTTGAATTTGTTTTTGATACACCCATTCTAGTTTGTAATTGCTCTAATGCGGTTGATAATGTTGCCTTAGAACTGCTGGTTGAGAAAGCGATGGATTGAGTAAATAAGATTTTTTTATAAAATGGAATTGGTGACATTTTACCAATTACCATGATCATAATTCCAAATATTAGATATTGGATAATGCATGCCGCAAGCACCGTTATAATTAGTTTTGTTAGGGCCTTTAATATATCAAGTCCTTGCGTTCCAACAATCCAAGAAATGTAGCCAAATACACCAATTGGTGCTAATTTGATGATTAATTCGATCATTTTGAAGGAAACGCTAGATGCAGAAAAAATGACATTTCTTAATGGCTCACCTTTTTCGCCAATCATATTGATCACAATACCTGTAAAGATTGAAAAAATAATTATTTGTAAAAAACTATCAGTCGCCATGGCTTTAATTGGATTTTTTGGAATTAGATTTAAAATAAATTCCTTAACTGACGGGGGGCAGTGATATTCTTTTCTAAGCTCTTTATCTCCCGAAGAGCAGGCATTTTCTTTTAATGCAGCTTCTTCTTTTTCTCTTTTTTCCATCTCTTCGACAGAAATATTGAGGCTAGAAATTGTTTTTACTTTTTCTTTCATAATTAAAGATTCCAGATCAACACCTTTGCCCGGTTGGAACAAAAGACCGGAACCAATACCTATGAATACAGCAAACATTGCTGTAAATATATATGTAGCGAAGCCTTTAATGCCAACTCTGGTAAAGTTGCCGTCGCCATGCATTGAAGTTATGCCTGAAAGAATTGCGAAGAATATTAACGGTACGATTACCATTTTTATCAGGCTTAAGAAAATGGTTCCGAAAATTTTGAGATCTTCCGCTTTTTCGCTTAAGCCATTATTTTTCAATATTACGCCAGTTACTACACCCAAGAATAGACCTATAAGTACTTGCTGCCAAAGCTTAAGTTGCAAAATTTTCTTCATGATTTCGTTGCGTTGTTAGTATTTTTGAATTTATTTAAAATCAGATTGACTTACTTAAAATCTGATAAAATTTTTTAGTGAAAGGGACAATTTTTATTGCGTTGCTTTTGTAATGTCAAAAAAATTATTTTTATTAAAAAAATATTAGGCGATAAAAGCTCTGTGGATATAGCTTTTTGACTTTATTTTTTTTTTATAGAATAAGAAGGTTTGACATTTATGATTGAATTGTTTTTAAATTGATGGTTTAAATTTTAGACTTGATTAGCTTGAACTTTTGAAGTCGCTCGAATTAATTATTAGTAGATCTTACACTTATTATATTAACAACATTAAAGTTTATGAAAATATTATCGGTCTTTTTAGCATCATTACTGTTTCTTTTACAAGTTGGTGTCTCTAACGCGGCTACAAAATATATTTCAATCGGTACTGGCGCTATAACAGGTGTATATTATCCGGCCGGTGGAGCAATTTGCAGGCTACTTAATAGAGGTAGAAAAGACCATAATATTAGATGCTCTGTTGAATCCACGGGGGGTTCTGTATCTAACTTAAATGCTATTCACGGTAGAGCCATTGATTTAGGAGTTGTTCAGTCAGATTGGCAGCATCACGCATATGAGGGTACTGGTTTTTTTGCTGATCAAAAACCTTTCAAAGATTTAAGATCTGTGTTTTCTCTTTATACAGAAACATTCACAATTGCCGTTAGAAGTGACTCTGGAATTGACGAGTTAGATGATATCAAGGGAAAGAAGGTTAATTTCGGTCCTCAAGGTTCAGGTATGTATGCTACTATGGAAGTTTTAATGGAAATTAAAGGTTGGAATAAAGGTGACTTCTCTTCTGTGACTTATTTACAGCCTTCAGAACAGCCAAAAGCTCTTTGTAACAGAAAGATTGATGTTATGATTTATGCTGCTGGTAATCCAAATGGTGTTTTGCAAGACGTGACTCAATCATGTAAAGTGAAAATATTATCAATTGATAAACGAACCATTAAAAAGTTAATTAAGTCTAATTCCTTTTATGTTGAATCGGAAATCCCTGGCGGAATGTATGCGGGTAATTCTGAAAATATCAGAACTTTTGGAGTGAAGGCAAGTTTGATTACTTCGAAAAAGCTGGATTCCGATGTTGTGTTTAACGTTACTAAGGCTGTATTTGACAATTTTGATAACTTTAAGACCCTTCATCCGGTATTTGCCTCATTGAAAAAAGAAGATATGATTGGAGAGGGAAATTCAGCTCCAATTCATCCTGGGGCTTTGTTATACTTTAAACAAGAAGGTCTTATTAAGAAGTAATTAAGAGATAAAATTAATTGCCAAAAGGGGCTCTCTCTACAATTTAGAGAGAGCCCTTTTTATTGTTTTTTATCTAAAAAATTTCATTTTTGCCATCAAAATTTTTTTTTGAGATTTTAGAAAAAAATACTTTTGTTTTTAAAAAAAAGTTTTAACACGTGATCTAATAAAAATCACATATTGTGGTTTAATTTTGAGTTAAAACTTAATTAAAGGTTCAAAAATGGTTAAGAAAAATACATTATCGATATTAGAAACTATTAAAAATAAGCTAAATAAACTAGACGATAAGTCTGGAATTGAAGGTAATGTTGAATCTGATGGTGAGTTTGATTATATTCCTGAATCTAAGATGGAAGAAATAAAAGGTGCCGAAGGGGGAGCTCCTCATTACACCCCGGAGGATAGTCTAATTGATGAAATGAACTTTGACGATGATTTAGGTCTTGATGGCGAGGATAATGACCCAGATTTCATTGAAGATGATTCTGACTTGAAGCAAAGAAATGTAGAAGAAAGTGAAGAATCGGAGCCTTTTAAAGATGATTTTTCTTTTGATGGAGATGAAGGTAATAAAGATCGGGATTTGGTTTTTGAATCTGATGAAAACTCTGATAATGGTGTTAATTTGGAATCTCATGGAGATGGTTTTAATGTTGAAAAAGAATCACAAACTCCGGCTGTTGAAGATAAAGCTACCCCTTCTGTTAGCAAAGATAGCTTTTTGGATGATCTGGACTTGGAGTTTGAAGATGACGATTTAATAGATAATAGTTCTAATATTAATAACAATGGAGTTGAAGAAAATATGACTACTGACAATGAATTAGAATTTGTACAAAAGCAAGACAGTCGCGATGACCTTGATCTTGATTTCGATGATGATGATTTGGATCTTGATTTTATTGACGAGCCTCTATCTCAAGACTCTGATGGGGATGATAACATTGTTGATGACTCTACTATTGATGATAAGGAGGAGGATAATGATGTAAATTTAGACTTTGATTTTGATGATGAAGAGGAGGTGACACCTAAGAGTCAATATTTTGATGATGAAGAAGATGTTGGTTTTGCTGCGGATGATTCGGAAGAAAGATATGAGTCTAGTGTAAAGACTCCTCTTAATGATTTTATGGAGACCAAAAAAGCTTTGAGCGTTGTTGATGAGACTTTAGAGGAAGCTAATTCGGAATTAATGGATAGAGCATTACAGCTTTTAGAGCCTAAGCTAGAGCAATGGATTAAAGATAATTTGGGTCCTGTTGTTGAGAATGTCGTTAGAGAAGAGATTAGATATTTATCTGGTAAAAATAAATAGTTGAGGATTTTTATTTATCTTTTTAAAGCCCGAGATGTGTTTTATCTCGGGCTTTTTTTGTTTTTAGATTTAACGATACTATTTCCATAAATTAAGTATCTAATTACGTCATCTTTATGGCTTTTATAATTTAATTTTAAAACTTGAAGTATTCTAGATACTACGGCGTTTCAAAATTAAATCTAAAAGCAAAAATATTTTGCAATTAGATACTTAATTTATGGAAATAGTATAATATTTTTTCTTTATGTTTTTACGTGATCAAGTTGAATTAAGTTTTTTAAAGCCGCTGGCCATTTAGCATCGATTTTATAGTTTTCATCTCAGGTTCGAAATCGTGCGTTTGGGCACGATCGAGTTGAATTAATTTTTTAAAGCCGTTGGCCATTTAGCATCGAGTTTATAGTTTTCATCTCAGGTTCGAAATCGTGCGTTTGGGCACGATTTCTCTTATTCTACTGTGACTGATTTAGCTAAATTTCTGGGTTGGTCTACGTCATTCTTCTTGAAATGAGCGCAATAATAAGCGAGGAGTTGGGTTGATATTATTGGTACCAGGGCTTCATCAATTATTGAATTAGTTTGAGGGATTTCTATTTTCTTTTTGAAGAGTTTTTTTGCTTGGTTTAGACCCTTTTTGTCGCTGATAAATATTATTTTACCGTTTCTGGCTTTTACTTCCTCGGCGTTTGAAAGAGTTTTTTCAAATAGTTTGTTTGTTGGAGCGATTACTATTACGGGCATTTTTTTATCAATAAGGGCTATGGTTCCGTGCTTTAATTCTCCGGCAGCGATTCCTTGAGCATCTATGTAAGTTAATTCACGGAACTTTAGGGCAGATTCAAAGGCGCTAATTTGTGATATTCCTCGGCCAATATATAGAAGGTGTTTTGCTTTTTTTAGAGATTTGGCGATTAGCTTGATGTTTTCAATATTATTCTTCTCTAAAATTGCTTCGATTTTTCCTGAAGAAGTGATGATATCTTGTAAATAGCTGTCTTTTTCTTCTTTTGTTATTGCTTCTCTCTTATCGGCTAAATCTATTGCTAGAAGAGATAAAATTGCTAATTGAGCAGTATATGCTTTTGTGGATGCTACACCAATTTCTGGACCTGCTACCGTTCTAATCACTACATCAGATAAGTTGGCCATTGAGCTGAAGGGAGCATTAACGATTGAAAGAATTTTTTGTTTATTTGTTTTGGCATATTTTAGAGCTGCTAATGTATCTGCTGTTTCGCCTGATTGGGATACAAAGATCATTAAGTTATT
>JADHOZ010000014.1 GCA_016778745.1 Rickettsiales bacterium | reverse complement strand
ATTCCAAATCATAACCACTCTTTGTACCATCATTATCCATAGAAGTTAATAATATTTCGCCAGCTCCTAAATTCTGAACTTCTGTAGCCCATTTGATAGCGTCAATACCAGTTGATTTTTTCCCACCGTGAGTAAAAACCTTATACTTACCTTCATGATTTTTCTTAGCATCAATGGCAACTACAACGCATTGTGACCCAAATTTTTTAGCTGCTTGACTAATCAATTCCGGATTCGTAATAGCCGCACTATTAACAGAAACCTTATCTGCGCCACATTTTAACAAGTCACTAAAATCATTAACACTTCTAATGCCGCCACCAACAGTAAAAGGAATAAAACAGCAATTGGCTACTTTTTGAACAACATCTAAGATTGCACCACGATTCTCATTAGTAGCTGCAATATCTAAAAAACAAAGCTCATCAGCTCCTTCCTTGTAATAATACTCGGCTGCCGCAACCGGATCACCAGCATCAACTAAATTCTCAAAATTAACCCCTTTAACTACACGACCATCCTTAACATCTAGGCAAGGTATTATTCTTTTCTTTAACATAAATTAGCTAAATCATTCTTTTTAAAACATCATTTTCTTTTTGGTCAAAAAATCTGTGTTTTACCACCGCAGCAATATGAATTATTACAACTACCAATAATCCATAACCAAAATAAAAATGTGCACTTGAAAAGAATTTTCCTACTTCAAAATCTTTTTCAACAATAAAAGGCAATGGTAAGCCAAATAATTTAACAGGATATCCGTAGGAATTAGACATTAAATACCCAGAAAGCGGAACCGCAAACATTAAAACATATAAAATAATGTGACCAATGTGGGCTCCAATTCTTTCGCTTTTTTTTATGGTGTTAGGAAGAGCAGGGGGTTTATTGATAAATCTATTAATTACTCTAGCAAATATTAATATTAACACAATAACACCAAAAGATTTGTGCAAGCCATAAATCAGCATCCTATTTGCAGAGTCTCTATCCAAGAATTCAGTCATATAAATACCAACACCTAGAAGACCAAGAATAATAACCGCCATTATCCAATGCAAAATACGAGAAGGTAAAGAATATTTCATATGACTGAAAATTAAGTTGCTAAAAAAGAGAAAATTAGTTCATGTAGCTTAAGAAACACTTAAGAAGATTTACAATTCCCTTTTAGTTTCTACTACTTCATAACACTCAATGACATCTTTTTCTTTGATATCTTCGTAATTGTCAATTGCGATACCACATTCAAAACCATTTTTAACTTCTTTAGCGTCTTCTTTGAATCTTTTTAGAGTTTTTAATGTACCATCGTGGATTACAATATTATCTCTAAGCAATCTAATCTTAGCGTTTCTCTTAATAATGCCATCAATTACAAAAGAACCAGCAATTTTA
Source organism: Rickettsiales bacterium (assembly GCA_016778745.1). Taxonomy (GTDB): domain Bacteria; phylum Pseudomonadota; class Alphaproteobacteria; order Rickettsiales; family UBA1997; genus JADHOZ01. Next base: position 21,021 of record JADHOZ010000014.1, on the reverse strand, counting down.
CCAAATCCAGAAACTTTAAATACTTGTCTAATTTCAGCTTGACCAAGATATTCTTCAGTTTTTGTTGGCTCAAGCATTCCAGATAACAATAATTTTAGATCATCAACTAAATTATAAATGATTGAATAATATCGAATGTCAACACCTTTTAATCTAGCCATTTCTTTTGCTTGTGCATTAGCCCTAACGTTGAACCCAATTATTATTCCTTCTGACGCAGAAGCTAAACTAATATCACTTTCGGAAATGGCGCCCGTTGCTAAATGGACAACTTTGATAGCAACTTCTTCATTATTTAATTTAACAATACTACCATTGATAGCCTCGGCTGATCCATGAACATCAGCTTTAATAATAACATTTAGATATCGTAATTTATCTTTTCCTGACTGCTTGAAAATATCGCCAAGCGATTTTGCAGAATCTTTTAGAGATTTTTCTTCTTTCCCTTTTCTTTCTCTATAAGAAATAATTTCGCGAGCTTGCCTCTCTTCTGATACTTCAACAAACTTATCACCAGCATTTGGTACGCTATCCAAACCTAAAATCTCAACTGGTACAGATGGAGTAGCTTGTTTAACATTTTTTCCTTGGTCATCAGACATTTTTCTGACTTTACCATAGCTTGTACCAACTACAATTAAATCAGAAATATCTAACGTTCCCTTTTGGACCAGTAATGTTGCAACTACGCCTTTATGAGGGTCTACTCGTGATTCCAATACAACTCCATTTGATTTACCTTCAAATATACTCTTAAGTTCAAGGACTTCTGCTTGCAATAAAATTGCTTCTTCTAATTTATCGAGATTGATTCTGTTTTTTGCTGACACTTCAACAAACATAGAATCTCCACCCATATCTTCAGATATGATGTTATGACTTAATAATTCATTTTTAACTCTACTTGGATCATTTCCGGGTTTATCAATCTTATTAATTGCAACGATAATTGGAACTTCGGCAGCCTTGGCATGATGAATTGCTTCAATAGTTTGTTCTTTCACTCCATCATCAGCAGCTACGACTAATATGACTATATCTGTGACGTTGGCGCCACGAGATCTCATTTCACTAAATGCTTCATGTCCAGGAGTATCTAGGAAGGTAATATGTTTACCGCTTTTTGTTTTAATTCTTGACGCCCCAATATGCTGGGTAATACCACCATGCTCACCATCAACAATATTAGTGCTTCTCATTGCGTCTAAAAGCGAGGTTTTGCCATGATCAACGTGACCCATAATAGTTACAACAGGCGCTCTTGATTTTGCTTCAAAATTTTCATGCTCTTCTTCTAATATATTTTCAACATCTGAATGTGAAACTCTGTTAGATTTATGACCAAATTCTTCAATGATAATTTCTGCTGTATCAGCGTCAATTGCTTGATTCGATGTTACAACCATACCCATAGAGAATAGCTTTTTAACTACATCGCCAGCTTTTTCTGACATTCTGTCTGATAATTCGGATACACTAATTAAGTCAGGTAAATCGACGTCACGTGAGATCTTTTTATATTCTTTGGGTGCTTGGTTTAGATTTTCAATTCTTGTTTTTGATTTTTTTCTACCAAATCTTCCCCTATCATCATCGTCAGAGACAATATAGGTTTGTTTTCTTTTATTGAATTTATTATCTTTATTTTTTGGTCTACCACCTTTTTCTTCTTCTTCGAATTTTTTGGTGTTCTTATGTTTACTTTTTTTTCTCTCCTTAGCAACTTGCTCTCTCTCTAGTTTTTCTTTTTCTTCCTGAGTCTTTTTTGCTTCAAGTAATTTTTCTCTTTCTTGCTTTTCTCTGTTGGTATTTTCTATGCTCTTCTTGATTTTGTCTCTAACGTCAAAACTATCCAAGCTACGCTCAGAGTCTAAATTAGGTTTATATTCTTTTTTTATCTCTGGACTCTTTTGAACAACATTGTCTACGTTAGACTTTTCTTCTTTTGCTATTTTTTCACTTTGTACAGCTTTTTCTTTTTTTAGAGTTTTAGATAAAATCTCATGACTCTTAATTTCTTCTTTTTTGATATTTTGATTAGTACCAGAAGAGTCTATAGTTTTCTCAAAGGCTTTTTTATCAAAAATAAAGTTTTCTTCTTTTTTCGGTAATTTATCTAAAGAAGAATGTTTCCTACCTTTAATTTGCACTTCAACATTCGAACCACTGATTTTTTTATCAAAGCTTTTGTTTTTTATGGCCCCAGAGACAGAAGGAGAGGTTGGAAGCTTTAATGTTAGTTTGGCTCTTTTGTTTTTATTTTCGTTATCAGTCATTCAAATTTTTTATTTAACTTCCACTAATATTATCTATTAGCTCAAGCTTTAAGAAGATTTTTGTAAATATTCTTGAGCTCTATCCTTGATTTCTTTGGCAATGTCTTCGTCAAATCCTTCAATTGAGGCTATTTCACTAACCTCAGCTTGCGCTAGACTATCAACATCTAAAAACCCTTCAGATGCTAATAAGTTAGCAATCATATCTTCAACATCCAAAGCTTCAATGAATAATTTCGAAGCTTGATTAAATTCAGTAGTTCTTCTTACAGATTCTTGTTCATCAGTCATTACATCAATTTTGTAATCAACTAACTTAGAAGCGAGCTTCACATTTTGACCGCCTCTACCAATCGCTAAACTCAATTGATCTTCAGCAACCACAACTTCAATTAGGTTGTTTTCTTCATCAACCACTACTTTAGTAACTTTTGCTGGAGTTAGTGCAGATATTACAAATTCAGCAATGTTTGGTGACCATTTCATAATATCAATTTTTTCACCTCTAAGTTCGTTACTTACAGCTTGAACTCTACTTCCTCTAATACCAATAAATGATCCAATAATATCAATATCATCTCGTCTGGAATATATTGCAATTTTAGCTCTTGAACCGGCATCTCTAGCAACCGCTTTAACTTCAATATTACCTTCATAAAGCTCAGGGACCTCTTGTTCAAATAATTTAACTAGGAATTGCGGATGTGTTCTTGATAAGAAAATTTGCGCGCCATTTGGTTCTTTTCTAACATCTTCTATGTAGCAGCGCATTCTGTCTCCAACTCTGAAAGTTTCTCTTAGGATAAGACTGCTTTCATGAATGACAGCCTCATATCCATCAACTTCCATAACGATGTTTTTAAGACCAACTTTCTTAACTGAAGCACTAACAATATCGCCAATTCTATCCTTAAATTCGTTATATTCTTTATTTTTCTCAGCTTCTTTAACTTTTCTAATAATTTCATTTCTGGCTACTTGAGCTACAACTCTGTTTAAATCTATTGGAGGTAATTCTTGAATTACAACATCACCAATTTCAGCTTCATCACTTTCTTCTTTAGCATGAGAAAGAGTGATTTGAGTTCTGCTGTCAAATTCCTCAACATCATCAGATACAACTTCTAATTTATTGAAAAAACTAATTTGACCAGTTTTTCTATTAATTCGACATTCAATATCTAAATTGTGACCATATTTTTTCTTTGCAGCTACTTTGATACCTTCTTCCATAGCTTCAACAACCTCATTAAGAGAGATTCCTTTTTCATGAGCAATATTTTCAGCAACCAATAAAATTTCCTTGTTGCCCATTATAGTTAAGTTACTTGCCATATTTTTTAAAGATTAAAATAATTGAAATGATAGCTTACATCAAGCATCTTAGGTGATAGGGTGCTTATTTAAAACCAACAAACTTTAATAGTAAAGTATTATTATCTTCTTCCATGCCTTCTTTTTTTCTCTTTCTTTTTTGGTCCTCTACTCCTCTTTGTAAATAAAAGAGTAGCCACCTTGCTAAACAAATAACCGCACATAAAGAAAGATAACATTACCACAAAAAGCCTAACTTCAAACTTATAGGATAGAGGAAATGTTCTAACAACAACAAATTCTCTATTGTTAACCATCAAAATCACTACGCATAAGGTGATAGTGAATAATGTAATTAGTTTTAATGTTCTAAACATAATGTTATTAATTCATTAACATATTTTTCTTCTGGCTTTTCTTTGAACCATAACTCAAATCCTATTAAGGCCTGGAATACTAACATTCCAATTCCGGTGACAACTTTATTGCCACGATTATGTGCGGTGCTTAATAAATGTGTCATTAATGGTTTATAAACGATATCATAAACAACGGCATGACTATGTAATTTACTAATATTGAGCTTAAGTTCATCTTGCCCATCCATACCAAGACAGGTAGAATTTACTAATAAATCACAATTACCTAGAGCAGATTCAAAATCATCTTTAGATAGAAGATGGATTTTGGCATTATTTTCATCACAAAATCCCTTAAAATCTTTAATAATTTTATTAGCTCGATCACTATTTCTATTAGTGATATTAATTTCAGTCATTCCTGATTTAATCAGTCCATAGATTATGGCTCTAGCTGCTCCTCCAGCTCCAACTACAAATGCTGTTTTGTGATTGAAAGAAAAGTCGCTAACGTTAAATTTTAGATTATCTATGAAGCCATCAACATCGCTATTATGACCAAAGATTTTTTTATCTTCAGTTATAACAATAGTATTAACAGCTTTTGTCAAAAATGCGCTTTTTGAGGTGTAATTACAAATTTTAAAGATCTCTTCTTTGTGAGGAATGGTAACATTAAATCCCTTATAGCCTTCATCTAGAAGCTGGGATATGGCAAATTTTAGATCGTTTGGTGAAATTTCTAATTTTTCATAAGAGCCATCTATATCATATGTATCCAAAAGAAATCCATGAATTTTTGGAGACAGGGAGTGTTTTACGGGATAGCCAATTACTCCAGCTTTAATTTTCATCTCTAAGCGTCTCCTTCATTATCATTTTTTTGATTTGTTTCGCTAAATTGAGCATCCTTAACATTCGCATTATTATTGGCTTTATTCTCAATATTACCACCTTGTTGATTGGTATCAGCATTCCTATTTTTTTCTTCATTATGTGGTGGATTTTGACTAGCTTGTTTTTCATTTCCTTTTCCTTCGGCAGTGTAATCGTCTTTAGAAGGTCGAGTCCAAGGTTTTTGCTTAGGAATTTTAACCTTTTTAAGTATCCTTTTTTTAAAGAATTTTTCTTTAAAATAGAAAATCTTTTTAGATTTTATTGGTGGTTGCGATTCAATTAAAATGATTTGTTCATCTCTAGGCATCTGTATTACTTCTTGAGGCAAGAGCAAAGCTCTCTGCGTTTCAGAAACATGAAGTGATCGCGACCCCGGATTTAAATCAAGATATTTTGGCTTATTATATGAAACTTGTTTTGAAGTTTTATTTCCCAGAAGCTGCGAAATTAGATTGGCTGTTTCCATATTATTGGCTGCGAAAGTAATGCGATAGGTTGAATTTGATAAAAACGAGTTCATGCCACTTTCTTCGTAAATACCTTTTAGCTGCTCAGTATCTTGAATAATCAAAAATAATCTCACTCTATATCCTCTAAAATAGGCAATACCCGCTTGGAATTGTTCCATTTTACCTAAAGTTGGGAACTCGTCCATCATCATTAATATACCGTATTTTTCATGAGGTTGTGGCATTTTTGCAGTAAAAAAAGCAGCACATTGTTGATAAAACATGCTCATCAAAGGTTTTAATCGGTTAATATTATCTGGCGTCAGACCAATATATGCTGTGTGAGGGCTAATCTTAAATTCATGTAAGTTAAAATCACTTGTAGCAGTTGCTGTATCAATTAGAGGGTTTGACCAAAGTTCAAGAGATGAGTTAGCTGTTGAAGTGACTGAACCACGCTCCTTATCTGGTTTTTGTAGATAAGAAGCAATATTCATGTAGGCAACTGGGTGAATTTTTTTACCCATCGTATCTAACACAACTGCTAAATTATAAACGACATCGTCATTTCTAAGTGTTCTAACAACTTCACCTAATGTTGTGGGCTTATCATCATCTCCACTTACAAGATACAACATCACCCCAGTTAGCAGTGCCCTTGCTTCATTTTGCCAAAATTCTTGTTCGGGAAGTAAAAAGTTACAAATTTTTTGTACATCATCTACCATCTGGCCAGGTTTTTTACTAATCCAGTCCATTGGATTATAACAGTGGGAAATACCATCTGGATCAGCCGGGTTCCACAAAAAAACTTTTTGTTTTAAATTTTTCTTTCTCCAGCCAGAAGTCAATTCGTAGTTTTCTAGTTTAATATCATGGACAATCACAGAATCGCGCCAAAATAGTAAATTTGGAATTACAAAACCTACACCTTTACCAGAACCAGTAGGAGCAAACAATAAGATATGTTGATAACCATCGGCAACAATTAATTTCTTATGATATTGACCAAGTAAAACACCATGTTTAGACCTCAGGCCCATCTTTTTGACATCTTTATTGGTGGCCCATTTGGCATTACCATGAATTGATTCTGGTTTTTTAAATGGTCTCCAATCCACCAAAGGAGCGCGAAATATCCAAGCTAAAGTAAATAAAATAGTATAAGGAAGTAAGGTGGTTATCCACAATTTAACAGTAAAATAATTATAACTTTCTCGCGTTAATTCTTTGTGATTGGTGATATAAAATTTCCAATAGCTAAAAAGGACATTATAAATGTGGATAAATTGTTTATCTAAATCAAGAGACAAATATTCTTTAATATATTGAAGATTGCCAGTAATGGAAAAAATTACTAAAGTTCCTGTCAAGTAAAAGCAAAAAGCAAGTACAAAAATCAATAAGCCAGCTATAACAACAAAATTTCGAAAATTCCTCACCAGAGGTTGATCTTCACTCGACATTGAACTGCTTAAATTAAATAATAAAAAACACTCGTAAAACTAAATATTAATTCAAATAAATCAAATCAAATATTTCTCACTATTTTAGGATGTCGGAGTCAGATCCCAAAGTGCTAAAATAGTTAATTTACTCAATTAGTTTTTTGGCTGCTGCTAGTGCTTCGATTGTGATTTCTTCGCCAGAGAGCATTCTGGCTATTTCGGTTTCTTTTTTATTTTTATCTAATTTTTCTATTAATGTTTTACTTTCTTTATCGTTAGATGTTTTGCTCACTTTAAAATGATGATCAGATTTTGCGGCTATTTGTGCTTGGTGCGTCACTACTAATATTTGTAGGTTTTTTGATAGGGTTTTCAATCTTTCGCCGACGGCATTTGCTGTATTTCCTCCGATTCCAGTGTCAATTTCATCAAAAATTATGGTTGGCGTTGATCTTGTGTCCATTAAAGCAACCTTCAAAGCGAGCATAAATCTTGATAATTCACCCCCAGATGCAATTTTAGCAATATTATCAAAGTTATTTTTATTGAGTGATGCTAAGAATCTGACTTTATCAAAACCATCAATACTAATTTTTTTATTTTCTTCATCCGTGCGTTCTTCGATTTTTACTAAGAATTTTGCATCGGGCATTTTTAAAAATTGTAATTCATCCTCGACTTTCTGTGATAAAATTTTACTTGCTTCAACTCTTTTTATGCTAATGAAATTAGCAATTTCAAAATATTTCTTTTTGAGATTATCCAACTCTATTGCCAAACCTTTTTCTTGAGAAAATTCATTATCAATTTTGTCTAAATTATCTTTTGATTTTTCAATCACATTTTTCAGTTCATCTGGTACTACATTAAATTTTCGAGCCAGGCTTCGAATTTCTAATAATCTCTCATTAATATCATCCTCATTGCCTTCTAAATTGTTTAGATCAGAGATTTTATCTTCTACTTTTTTTATAATTTCATCTAGTGATATAGTATGTTCATCAATCTTTTCGGAAATTTTTTCTAAGTCCAAATCTTGATCATGTAAGTAATTTTCAATGATGTTGGAATTTCTTATAACTTGCTTCTGAGCATTAACTAAAGCTAAATTCGCTTCATTAATATTATTATTAAAATCATTTAAAAAATTTGAAATTTTTTCTTTAGAAATAAATTGATCTTTTTTCTCTACTAATTCTTTTTCTTCATTCTCTTTGATATCAGCTTTTTCAAGTTCCAAAATGACATGTTCCAGATAATCTTTTTCCTTCTCATTGGATTCTCTTTTTTCAGTTATTTCTCTTAGTTTTTTTTCGACTTCCCTTAGCTCTAAATAAGTTTGCTCCAGATTCTTTAACGGTATATCATTTTTAGCAAACTCATCAAGAATTTTAATATGTGATTTTTCATCCAATAATCCTCTTTGATCGTGTTGACCATGGATTTCAACTAATAACTCTCCAATATTGCTAAGTAACCCAACTCCTATGGGGTGATCATTAACAAAAATTTTATTGGCAATAGTTTTTTGCGAAGTTTCTTGAATAGATCTTCTAATAGTAAGAGAATGTTTATTTTCTAGATTTTCTAAATCATTTTGTGATAAAAAGTCCTGACAAATTTTATTTTGAGAAATATCAAACTCGGCAATTACCTTTGCTTGTTTTTCTCCTTGCTTAATCAGTCTAATATTAGATCTAAAGCCAATTGCGAGTCCTAAAGAATCTAGAAGTATTGATTTACCAGAACCAGTTTCTCCACTTAACACGTTAAAACCAGAACCAAAATCAATATTTGTTTTTTTGATTAATACAATATTTTCAATTGATAGAAAATTTAGCACTTAAAAAATAAGTTAGTTAATTTATAATGGGAACGAAATTAATAATAATCTTAAATCTTTCAATGTTTACTTTAGATATACAGCTAAAAAAAGATTGTTTTCTGCTCAAAGATTTATCTTTATCGCAATTACTTTTAATGAATGATCAAAACTATTATTGGTTTATCTTGGTTCCTAAAAAAGAAAATTTAGTCGAGCTAATAGACTTAGACTTTACAGATCAACAAACGTTGTTAGAAGAAATAAACCAATTATCAAAAATACTAAAAGAAGAATTTTTATGTGATAAAATAAATATCGCCACTTTGGGAAATGTTGTAAAACAATTACATATTCATATAGTTGGTCGTTTTAATAATGATATATCATTCCCAAAGCCAATCTGGGGTTTGGCTCCGGCAAAACCATATAAAGAAGAAGACGCAAACAACCTTATTAATAAAATATGCCAACTGATTTAGAAAATAAACTACTATATCGCTGCCTACATAGAGGCTGTAAAGAAACGGATTTTTTGTTAGGAAAATTTGGAGAAGCAAAATTGCTACAGATGAACGTAGAAGAGCAAAATTGTTTTGATAGTTTTCTAAACGAAGATGATATGTTGATTTATGACTGGATCTTATCAAAACAGGAATGCCCTAATAAATATGAAGGATTAATTAAACAAATTCAGATTTTTCACAAGATATAGTTTTCTAAATTATATCTTATTCAACAATAATGCAATCTGATCGACTTTTACCAGAGTCTTTAACATATTTTTCGCAGAAATTTTCAGCTTCAATCTGATTGAAAAACTCTCCAGCTTGTAATCTATAAAAAACACCTCTTTTTCCTAAATCAACTTCTTGTACATAAGGAATTAAATCATTAAACAAATCAGGATATTTTTGTTGAAAAGACAACCACGCTTTACTAGCTCCATCTTTTGAAGTCATGGCAGCTATTTGAACCCTCACTATTCTTGACCTTTTTGGCTGTTTAACTGTTGATATAGTTTTGTATTTATTAATTTGAGAAGTGTTAGTTTTTTTATTGTTTTCGTTGGTAATCTCTCCCTCTATTTCCTCTGGCCTTGGGGGTAGTTTAGGTTGCACAACTTTTTTTGTTACGTCCTCTTCAACTTCAGCCACCTTAGAATTTTTGCTACCAAATATATCTTCATAAATGGATCTATCAATTTGCCTAGAAAAATCACTATCTTGTTTTTGACCGGCATCTTCAAAAGACTTAAGAGGAATATCGTCGGATTTGATAGTTTCTATTTTGGAATTTTTATCATCATAAAAATAGCTATAAGCACTTAATGTGATATATAAAAAACAAGCAAGAGAGAATAGAGTGGCGCTGGCCCAAAATATTTTTTTGGACATAAAGAATATTTTTTCTTTTGCTTCTCCTCTTTCAAATCCGAAATCTTCCATATTATCTCATTTCGTCAAGAGCCTTAATATTAAAAATATCAAGGCCAATTTTTATTACCTTTTTTGTAGCGATTGCTAAATAGGCTTTAGCTTGGCTTTTTTCTAGATCGCCTTTAATGATAAATCTCAAGTCTGGATCTTCCAAACCTTTATTCCACAAGGAATGTAAACTTGATGCTAAATCTTGTAAATAAAAGGCAATTCTATGTGGCTCAAAATTAACAGCTGCCATTTCAATTGTTCTTTCAAAATTAGCAATTTTTTTTATTAAAGAAATTTCATCCCTTTTGTTTAAATGGGATAATTCTTTAAACGAAGCTTTATCTGGATAATCGATTCCTTCTTCTTTTAAGTTTCTTAAAATAGAACAACATCTCGCATGTGCATATTGAACATAAAATATAGGATTATCCTTTGATTGCTCAATAACTTTTGCCAAATCAAAGTCAAAGGGCGCATCATTCTTTCTAGTCAACATCAAAAACCTTAATACATCAGCACCAACTTCATCAATAACTTCTTTAGCCGTAATAAAATTACCAGCTCTTTTCGACATCTTAAGGGGTTGGCCGTCTTTAACAAATTTAACCAATTGGCATAAAATAACTTTTAATTGCGCTTTATCATTAGTAAGGGCTTTTACTGCTGCGCTAAGTCTTTTTACATATCCAGAGTGGTCGAAGCCAAGAGGCATAATGAATTTTGTTGCTCCTCTTTCAAACTTACTCAGAATATAAGCCAAATCTCCGGCGAAATAAGTATACTTTCCATCTGATTTTATCACCACGCGGTCTTGGTCATCACCAAATTTTGTTGATCTAAAAAGGGTCTGATCTTTTTCATCATATCCTTCTGGTTTATTGGCTCCAACTCCTTTTTTGGTTTTTGGTAATTCTAATTTACCAACATAAATTAGGTCTTTTGCTTTGAGGCGATCTATTGCGTCTTTGATTTTATTATTATCATGTAAATTTTCTTTCTCATAAAAATAACTATCATGTTTGATACCAAGCTCTAATAGGTCTTTTTTTATAACTTCAACCATTTCTCTTATAACAAAGTCTCGAATAGTAACTAAAGCTTCGTCTTGTTGTTTAGTAAGTAGAGTTTCACCAAATTTGGTTTTTATTTTTTTGCCAATTTCAATCAGATACTCACCAGGATACAAACCTTCTGGAATGCCAACTTTTTCGTTACAAGCCTGTTTGTATCGCAATAATGCGGATCTTAACAAAATATTAATTTGTTCTCCAGCATCATTAATATAATATTCTTTTAAAACATCATAGCCTGTTTTACTTAAAAGTTTGGCCAAAACATCACCGTAAATAGAACCCCTAGTATGTCCTACATGAATTGGACCAGTTGGGTTAGGAGAGGCATATTCTAAATTAACCTTTTCACCATCGCCAATATTTGGAAACGAAAATTCATTATTTATCAAATCACCAACAATTTCTTGATAAATCTTGTCCTTTAAGAAAATATTAATAAATCCTGGACCAGCAATTTCAGTTTTTAATATATATGGATCATCAATTTTTGATAAAATTAATTCAGCGAATTTTCTAGGATTATTTAAACCTTCAACCGTTTTAAAATCTCCTAAAAACACCATAGCTGCATTACAAGCTATATCGCCATTTTTTTCATCTTTACTTGGCTCAACGCTAAGTTTATTAATATTGTTAATTGCAATATTATTTTCTTTTGCAATATCTAATATCGCCGTGCTAAAAATTTCTTTGTAATATTTAAAAATATTCACCTTTGCAAAATATTAAGTTAGTTATTAATCTCTCCCCACTCAAGGACAACTTACTATAAAACATTAATTTTATTATGTCGATCGATTATTCAAATACCGCATACCTAGTAAAGAGAACGGCTAGGGAATATGTTTTTCCTTATTGGCGTACTTTTTTGATTTCAGTAATATTAATGTTAATAGTTGCGGGTACCACCGCTTATCATGCTTACCTCATTAAACCAGCCTTGGATGCCGTATTTGTGGATAAGGATCCAAATGCTTTATTGTGGATTCCGATAATCTTGCTAGTTGTCACTTTTATAAAAGGGGCTGCAACTTATTTTCAGTTATTAACAATGAATTACTTATCGATAAGAATTGGTGTTTCCTTGAAGATGAAGGTTTATGCTCATTACATGAAATCCGACATTTCAAAACTTCATTCTAAATCTTCGGGAACCATGATAGCGAGTATATTGAATGAAACTGGTAGAATTGTGGGAATGATATCGACTACCGTTAATGGCTTTGTTAAGCAGCTTATTACCTTGATTGCATTAGTTGGGGTAATGTTTTATCAAAGCTTTGAATTGTCAATCATAGCATTTATAGGTTTTCCTTTAGCTGGATATCCAATTTATCGTTTGGGTAAAAAATTACGAAATCTATCAGGAAGAGATCAAGAAGTGTCTGGACATTATATGTCTCAAATGAGTGACACGTTACAATATTCAAAATTAGTCAAAGCCTATCATTGTGAAGACTTTGAAATTAACAGGATGCAAAAAACGATGGATCTTGTTATGAAAATTGGTAAAAAAATTGCCAGATTATCTTTAGTCGCATCTCCTCTGGTAGAGAGCTTGGCTGGGTTTGGGGTTGCGGCAGTAATTTGGTACGGCGGTCATCAAGTGATAGAAGGAACCACTACTGTGGGTGCCTTTTTCTCATTTTTCGGTGCGATGATGATGGCATATAGGCCTTTAAAATCTGTTTCTTCAATGAATTCAGGGGTGCAGCTAGGTCTTTCTTCCGCTACCAGAATTTATAAGCTTCTTGATGAGACACCAAAAATTATTGATAAAGAAAATGCAAAAGATCTTTCTAAAGTAAAAGGAGAAATTGAATTTGAAGGGGTGAATTTCAAATATGTTGAGGATAAAATTGCTCTTAATGAATTAAATTTAAAAATTCCCGCTGGAAAAACAGTTGCTCTAGTTGGGCATTCTGGTGGTGGAAAGTCTACAATCATGAGTATGGTTTTAAGGTTCTATGATCCAGAATCTGGTTCAGTAAAATTAGATGGATATGATTTAAGAGATTTAACTATTAGTTCAGTTAGAAATGCAATGTCAGTAGTAAGCCAAGAAGTAATGTTATTTGACGATACAATCATTGAAAATATCAGATATGGTAAGGCGGATGCTACAGAAGAAGAAATTATAAGAGCTGCAAAACTGGCAGAGGCTGATGAGTTTATTCAAGAACTTCCAAAAAAATACTATTCCAAAGTAGGGCAAAATGGCATTATGTTATCAGGAGGGCAGAGACAAAGAATTGCTATAGCCAGAGCCATACTTTATGATGCACCAATCTTATTATTAGATGAAGCAACGTCAGCTCTTGATCCAATTTCAGAGAAATTAATTAAAGATGCTCTAGAAAAACTAACAAAAAATAGAACGACTATTGTGATTGCTCACAGATTATCAACAGTAATTCATGCTGATAAAATTGCTGTGGTCCAAGACGGAAGGATTGTAGAGGAGGGAAGTCATAAACAGCTTTTAGAAAAAGATGGTAAATATGCCGAACTTTATCACAAACAATTTGAGGCTACTAATAACTAAAATGGAAAAACAAAAACTAGCAAATACAAAACCAACTACAACAAAGAAGTCTCAAAAAACAAAAAAGTTATCCAACGCCTTGCGTCAAAATTTATTGAGAAGAAAAGGAAGCCCTACCTCTAAGGTTTGATTTTTTTTAAGATCTGCTGTCTTTTAATTTTTTAACTCTCGCTTCTAAATTATTTAAAAACTCATTCATGCCACTTCTTGAAATTGCTGAGTTAAATTCCGATCTCTGCGTTTCTATCAAGCTTATCCCTTCGGCAATAAAATCCAATATTACTAATCTTCCATTGTAATCCTTAACCCTAAAGTCTATTGATATTACGGGATCAGTTGTTTTGGTGATGAAGTCAGTTTTAACTAAATAGAATCTTTGTTGGTTAATGACTTCCCTAATATTAAAACTATTTCCTTGGTAGTTTTTAAATTTAGGGCCATAAGTATTAATCATAAATTGGCGATATAAATCTCTAAACTTTTCTTTTTGTAGATCACTTGCTTTTCTATAATTAACGCCCAAAACGAATCGAGAAATCCATTGAGAATCAATTGATTTGTCAACTATTTCAATAATTTTATCGCTTTTTTTATCTCCGCTAAGATTTTCATCTTTAGATATAGCTATTATTTTATTGCCGATACTATCTATAAAATTCCTTACTTCTAGAGTGCGATCGTCACTTAGGGCAAAAGAGTAATTCGCAAAAGTAAATAAAGATATGATAGCGATAAGTAAAGTTTTCATAATTTATCTTTTTATTTTTTCAATTCTATTTTGTAAATAAGCACTCCTCATTGTTACATAAGGATCAAAGGAATCATTTCTAATTTCTTCAATAGTGTTAAGTAAGCGTTCCCTACTGTCAACGCTAGACATAATACCAATTCCAGCTCTATACTCACCATCTACAAAATTTTTCTTATTTCCAATTCTTAAAATATTAAACCCTATTGGATCAACCGACCTATCGACTGCCCATCCAGCAAAATCACGTAAAGAACTAGGACCTCCAAAAGGAATTACTAAATAGATACCTGGGCCAGTCCCATAATATCCAAGCGTTTGACCTAGATCTTCTTGTTCATAACGAATCCCGTTGGCATCAGCAACATCAAATAAACCAAATATTCCAACAGTGGAATTAATTAAAAAGCTAGACAGAGTTGCTAAGCTATTATCTAACTTTCCTTGCACTATCGAGTTGACGAGAGAAATGGGTTTGGATAAATTATCCAAAAAATTTCTAATAGAGCTTCTAGCCTTTTTAGGTATAACCAAACGATACGTTCGAGCAACATGTTCAAAGAAATATTTATCAAAAGTTTCATTAAAAACAAAAATGGTTCTATTAACCGGTTCTAAAGGATCATTCTCATTGTTTTTTTGTTTGTTATTTTGTAGATATGCAAAATCTTCAAAAAATTCATTTTCAAACTGATTGTCATCATAATTGTTAGCAAAACTCACATCAGCAGTCGCACAGTAACATAGGGTTATCAATGAAAATATAAAAATTTTGAAGAGGGAATTCATATAGTTTTTTAATTGGATTGTAGTTTTCGTACGTGCGTCAATAGATCGGCAGCCCTTTTATCATAATCAGGTTTGGCTGTTAGCAATTTTTCAAGAATGCGTTGTGACTTTGAATATTTTTCTCTAAGTGCATAACAATAAGCCAACTCATATTTCGCATCATAATTATGAGGATAAAACTTTGTCATTAAAAAAAATCTAAAAGTTGCTTCTTTCAAATCACCTTTTTCTAGATGTAACCTACCTAAGTTAAAATTACTTGCTTCTAGGTCATTCATTTTAGACTTCATGGTTTTAAATTCCTCAGAAGCTTCTGATATTTTTTGTGAAAATAAGTTTGCTAATTTAGTAGATTGACTTCTAAAACCTTCAGCCGCCTTGTCAATTTTACTAGGCTCTTTAGGTTTGTTACGTCCTGTTATCTTCTTAAAAAGAAATCTTAGCATGTTATAATTTTTTTAAAAACAAAATAGCCTATTTTCCAGTATTCTTCAAAGTTACCATGGTGTCTAAGGCTAATTAAACTATTTCGATTATCATTATTATCAATAACTAAATTTGCTCCAATATTTTTTATGTTTTTTAAAAGCGCTAGAGGATTTTGGTACCTTTGTCTAATGATTCTTTCTTGGTAATGCTGTTTCTCAAAATTTGCCAGATTGAGAGATCTTATTACTGATCGTGAATCAGAGAATTTATTAATTGAATTAACCCCAAGATTTTTTAGTTCTTGTAAAGATTCTTTAAGGGGAACGGAAAAGATGAACATTGCACCATCTTTTAGAACTCTATTTGTTTCGTTGAAGACTTTTAACAAGTCAAAGGACCACTGTAAAGAAAATGATGACACCACCATGTCGAATTTATTATTCTCAAACGTTAAATTTTCAAAATCACAATTAACTTTAATCTGTTTATCACTAACTTGATTCAACATATTTTGAGAAATATCGCTAGCAAAAAATTTAACTTTCTTCTTTTCTAGGATTTTATCTCCTAGGAATCCGGTGCCACATCCTAAATCTAAAATGTAATCACTTTCTCGAATATAACCATCGGCAATTTCTGATAATTCCTGCCCAACTATTTTCTGTATAATGGCATATTTATTGTAACTAAGAGCAGAGTTTGAAAAGCTTTTTTTTATTTTATTTTTCAGAGGCATTTTGTACTTTTTCTTCAATTAGTTTTACAATATGATTAACCAACTCGTCACTAGTAACTTTGTGATTAGGTTTGCCATCAATGTAAACATTATGTTTGTCTGATCCTCCTCCGGTAATTCCAATTTGTGTATGTGCGGCTTCGCCAAGGCCATTTACCACGCATCCTAAAATTGATACCGTCAGTGGTTCTCTAATATGGGAAACCCTTTCCTCTACTTGCTCAACCGTTTTTACTACATCAAAGGCTTGTCTTGCGCATGAAGGGCAAGAAATAATATTAACGCCATTATTTCGAAGGCCTAGCGTTTTTAACATTTGATAGGCAACTTTAATCTCTTCTTTTGGATCGGCTGATAAAGAAACTCTCATTGTGTCGCCAATTCCACTCCAGATTAAATTGCCAAGACCAATTGAAGATCTAACGGTTCCAGCAGCTAAGCTACCAGATTCAGTAATACCAATATGAAATGGATAATCACAAACTTCAGCCAAAGCTTTATAACTGGCAACTGCTAGAAATACATCAGAAGCTTTTACACTAATTTTAAAGTTAAAAAAATCATTATCTTCTAAAATAGCCATATGTCTTTTAGCTGACTCCACTAACGCTTCTGGAGTAGGGGTTTTATATTTATCAAGTAAGTCTTGCTCTAAAGATCCAGCGTTAACTCCAATGCGAATCGCACAGTCATAATCTTTAGCAGCTTTGATGACTTCTTTTATTTTTTCATCAGATCCAATATTTCCGGGATTAATTCTTAAACATTTTGCTCCGGCTTGCGCTGCCTCAATTCCTCTTCTGTAATGAAAATGTATATCAGCAATAATTGGTACTTTACAATGAGGAATGATATTCTTTAAGGCTTCCGAAGACTCTTTATCAGGAACTGAAATCCTCATTAATTCTGCGCCTAACTCAACACAATCATTGACTTGCTTAATAGTAGCGGCAACGTCAGTAGTTGGGGTGTTGGTCATAGATTGAACTCTAATTGGCTCATCTCCTCCAATTCCTACGTCACCCACATAAATCTTTCTGGTTTTTCTTCTATTAATTGCTCTATAAGGTCTTATTTCGTTTAAGTCTTGCATTGTTTAGTTGTTAAGAAATTTTATCAAATAGCTCTAAAATTTTGGCTTTATTATTCTTTATTAGGTCTTCAATATTGTTATCAGATAAAATTGAAATGACTGATGTAAAGTCTTTAAAACCACTTCCTGTGAATTTATGATGTTCGTTAGGAATAATTTTTAAATAAGACTTAACCATTAAAAATCTCAAGAAAATAGCAGCAAAATTGTCTTCTAAGAATTTAGAGTCAAAATTTACTATTTTATAATTTAAGTTTAGATCTAAGTTTAGTTTATCTTCATAAAGAGCTTGAATATTGTTTTCAAGCTCATCAAAAAACGTAATATATGATTTTTCTAAATTATTTTGATTTAGTTTAAAAATATCATCCCAAATTGATGTATTTGAGCTATCAAGCCTAAATACATTCTTAAAAAATTCATCTTTTATATCCTTTGGAGAAAATTCTTTTGTCATAAATGACAAAAATTGTGGTAAATGAGAGGTTAGACAAAATATCTCGTCATGTTTAGCCTCGTCTAAAATAATCATACGCGATTCAATCAAATCAGTTAGCTTTGTGATTTTATTCCATCTTTCATCGGCCAAAAAATTATTTCTACAAACAACAAAATCCTTGTCTTTAAATAATTCTCCGTCACAAAAATCATATCCGCTACTATGCGATCCAGCAATTGGGTGGCATCCTATAAATTTGTCTTTAAGATTGTCTGGAATTTGACCCAAAACAAATTTTTTTAAAGATCCTAAATCGATTATTAGAGCATTATTAGCTAAATCTAAGTGTGAAATAATATCAAAACATTGTTTATAGGAACTAAGTGGTACTGCTATAACCACAAAATCAATCTCTTCTTTTACATCATTCAAGCTTCCTTTTATTAAGCCGTCGTCTAAGGCTTTATTTATCGTTTCTTCATCCTTATCAAAAGCAAAAATATTGGTGCTAATATTCTTGTCTCTAAGAGCTTTAGCAAATGATCCCCCAATAAGACCAAGACCA
Organism: Rickettsiales bacterium; assembly: GCA_016778745.1. Taxonomy (GTDB): domain Bacteria; phylum Pseudomonadota; class Alphaproteobacteria; order Rickettsiales; family UBA1997; genus JADHOZ01. The sequence continues at coordinate 2,606 of JADHOZ010000014.1, read as the reverse complement.
AAAATTAAACTATTATCAAACAGAGTAATCACAATATGTATATAATTAAAATTTGTTAAAAAATTTTTTCTTTTAGAAACAATTCACACAGAATTATGCAAGACAATTACTGCATTGTTACACATAAAATTAGCAATTACAAAGTAATTACTAAAAAATATAATTACTTTCTTGAAAAAAAGGAATTAAGCAATTAGTTTTCCAAAAAAAAACGGATAAGTAAAAATGAAAACCAATATAAAACTTATATTATTATTTTCTACAATTCTACTATTTGCAAATTCATGCTCCAGTAGGGTTATTGACGTAAAAAGTCCATGCGTTTCAACCGAAGATGGACCTTGTGGCCCTAAAAAACCAATAAATAACTGGTGGTTAGGCAATACTAACAACTCTTAAACCTTATAGATTATGAGCGATTTTGCTAGCAGATTTTCAAGCAATAAAGGCAATTCTTCTAATGCACAAGAATCAAGCGGAGGCTTTGCTGATAAGTATAAAAAGAATAATAATATGAGTGCTAGTAACATACAAAAAGAATCCAAGTCCGAATTACCAGAGAAAAAAAACAATTCTAATATTAATCAAGTAGATCCTCAAAAAAGAATGCAAGCAGAATTAATTTACCTTGTGAAAGGAGTAGATGCCGGAAGAAACGCCTGGTATTATGTTTTAGTTGACCGTCTAAAAGTACAGCTTTTCTTAAAAGCTCTAAATGACGATATTATCCATCTGGAAGAATATGGAAAAATTCTTTTTTCTGCGTATGGTGATGAACCACCCGAAGAAATTACGGGTAAGTTAAAAGATGAGTACGGCATAATTTAGCTCCACACTTAAGATAAAATTTTAAATAATCTAATGAAAAAAATTAAGCTTCCTGCCATAGTTATTGTTTCCACTTTTATTGGTTTTTTTTCTGCGGTATCTTTATCTCAGATTGAAATAAAGCCAATAAAACTTGAAGTTTCAGAGTCTGTTGAGACAAAAAAAGATCTTCTAAAAGACGTCTTTAAGACCATCAAAAAAGATTATGTTGATGAAAAATCAGATTCTGAGTTAGAAGAAGCGGCGGCTAGTGGCGTCATGTCATCTCTTGATCCACATTCATCTTATTTATCGCCTGAGTCATTTAAAGAAATGCAAGTTCAAACTAAAGGGGAGTTTGGTGGAGTTGGAATCGAAATTACTTCAGACTTATCAGTAATAAAAGTGGTAGCAGCAATTGAAGGAACTCCTGCAGACAGGGTAGGAATTAAATCAGGAGATTATATTGTTAAAGTCGAAGATAAATCAATATATGGTCTAGATTTAAGCGAAGTTGTAAAAAAATTAAGAGGAAAGCCTGGAACTAAAGTAAAAGTTACAATATTAAGAAAAGGTGAAAAAACCCCACTTGAGAAAATAATAAAGCGTGAAATCATTAAAGTCAGAGCTGTGAGATCAGAAGCTATTAACGATGTTGCTTATGTAAAAATTAATACTTTTTCTGGACAAGCTTATAAAGGTTTGATTGAACATGTTAACGGACTAAGGAGAAAAATTGGTGAAGATAATTTAAAAGGTCTAGTACTAGATCTAAGAGGAAATCCTGGTGGATTATTGGATCAAGCAATTAGAGTAAGCGACGCCTTTCTAGATAAAGGAAAAGTAATAGTTTCTATTAAAGGTAGATCGACAAAAGAAAAAATATACCAAGATGATGCTAATGAGAGTCTGGTTCCAAACTTACCTGTGGTGGTTTTAATTAACGAAGGTTCTGCTTCAGCATCAGAAATCGTGTCAGGGGCTTTGCAAGATAACAAAAGAGCAGTGATTATGGGCAATAAATCCTTTGGTAAGGGTTCAGTGCAAACGGTTATACCTCTTTCAAAGGAGCGTGGAGCGTTAAGATTAACAACTTCCTTATATTATACGCCTAGCGGAAAGTCAATTCAGGCTCATGGAATTGAGCCAGATATTGAATTAGCAAATGCAACAATAGAAGAACAAAAAACCTATCAAAGCTCTGAAGCAGATTTAAATGGTCATATAGAAGTTAGAATTAAAGAATATGCGGATAATAAAGATAAAATTTCTGATGATAATTTAGAGCTTTATCAAAAAGATTATCAACTAGCTAGGGCTGTTGACTTGGTAAGGGGTGTGAGCGTTTATAACTCTACTTTAGGTAAATGATAAAATTTTATAAGACTCTGTTAATTTCTTATATATTATTTCTTTATCCAACCTATATTCTTGCCAAACAAAACGTCATTGTAGCCAAGGTTAATAATAGTGCTATCACGAATATTGAGCTCGACGACAGATATAATTTTATTATTAAAACAGCCAATATCAGAGCGAAGAATGAAGAAGAAAAAGATCTTATTATATCACAAATATTAGATAAAATTATTGATGAAGAATTAATAAGACAAGATGCAAAGCGCTATAACATATCAAATACAAGTGAAGAAATCGAAGAAGCTGTAGAGTTATTAGCCATTAGAAACAATCAAAACATTAAAAAACTAAAACAATCTTTCGCTAGAAATGGCTTTTCATATTCGAACTATTTAAACCAAATATCATCTGAAATATTGTGGTCAAAAATAATTTCAAAT